>NZ_CP017560.1:3124161-3436578 GCF_001753205.1 Sporosarcina ureilytica
TGGGGATCACGTTACGTTGGAGCTAAACGAGTGAAAGATTTCTCTGCTCCGCCAAAAGTAGTACAGAAACCAGCGGCACCAAAGCCAGACCCTTATCCTTCAAGAGTTGATATTGCAGTAACACTTTCAGAGAAACTTGGATTATCGGCAACTGGCAATACATCAATTTTTAAAGATATTTCAAATAATCATCCTGAAATCTCTTCAATTGCTGCGGTTGCAGAAGCAGGTATTTTCACAGGCAATAATGGTGCATTTATGCCCGAAGGAAAATTAACACGTGCCCAACTAGCAAAAGTACTAGTAGAGGCATTCGGACTTGAAGGTCGCACAGCTACTAATTTCAATGATGTTCCAAATAATCACTGGGCAACAGAATATATAGAAATCTTATATCATAACAATATTACAACTGGTTATTTAAATGGAGACTTTGGCTTAAACGATTATGTCACAAAAGGACAATTCCAAAAGTTTATTGATCGAATTAAATAATTCTCCAATTAGGACAAGCTAAGGGGTTCCATAATCGGAACTCCTTTTTCAATAAAATAATATGCTCTTCACATTATTAATTTGGTAAACTATTAATTAAGGAGGAAAGAATAATGAAAAAGATTTTGCAAATTGCTTTTAGCTTTGTACTGCTACTATTTCTAGCATACCCGACCCCAGCCAATGCAAACATATCTTTCGCTGATGTAAACAAATCAGACGAATTTTATGAAGAAGTACATTACATAGCAAACCGGGGAATCATTTCAGGATACTCAGAAAATGGAAAACAGCTTTATAAGCCGCGAAATAACGTGACGCGGGCCCAAGCTTCTAAAATGTTAGTCATTGCGACTAATAATGAAAGTCAAAACGGTAGCAACGTCACTTTGAGAGATGTAGTGCCTGGATCTGAACAGGATTATTACATTAGGAAAGCCATTGCACTTGGCTATTTTAAACCAAATTCAGATGGCAGTTTCAAACCGAATGAGTTTGTTAAACGTTCTGAATTAGGGACAGCTTTGGCAATTGCTTTTAAATTAAATGAATCTGTCACACTATCAAAACCGCTTTACTTTAATGATATTAAAAGGACAGATAATTACGCTGCACATATCAATGGACTCTATTATGCTGGTGTTTCTAGAGGGAATCAGGGTTCATATAAACCAAATAGTTTATTAACCCGAAGTCATTTTGCATTATTTGTTGCTCGTGCGATGGAGAGCAAATTCAAGTTATCCGCTTCAAATCCACAACCAACAATCATTGGTTCCGGAAAATCGAAGGTGAATAATTTAAATGTACGGACAAGCCCTTCAACAAGCAGTGGGACAGTTGTTGGACAACTAAACCAAGGCGAGCAATTTGATGTGATTGATGTACATAGCAATTGGGTGGAAATCAAGTATTATAATCGTCCGGCATTTATTTCAAAAGCAAAAGAGTATGTAGAGTTTTTAGATGCTGATTCAAAACCGGTCGGTGCCCCTACTCACTTAGTCAAAGTTAAAACTGGCAGTCTTACACTTAACATCCGAACGCTCCCTTCCATAAATGGAGCCATTATCGGTACATTAAAAGACTCGGAAGTCGTTGAAGTATATGGCGAAAAAAATGGTTGGCTGTTAATCAGGCACAATGATATCCCAGGGTATATTAGTGCTAGTTACACTGAGATAGTAAACGCGCCAAGTCCTGGCGATAGTACGCCTACCGGTAAACTGCTAGGAAAAGTTACCGTGAGCAGTTTGAACGTTCGCTCTGGGACTGGCACAAGCCACCCTGTAATCGATACGTTAACACGTGGACAAAAAGTGGAAGTAGCAGCGTTAAATGGTTATTGGGCAACCATTAAATTTAACGGAAAAACAGGTTACGTTCATAAATCATATTTAAAACTATTAAATCAATCCGCCTCCCCGCTTAAAGATCGGATTATCGTAATTGATGCCGGTCACGGCGGATCTGACCCGGGTGCATCGGGGAACGGTATTGTTGAAAAACACCTTACACTAGACGTTGCAAAACGCGTTGAGGCAAAACTGAATAGAGCAGGTGCAAAAGTGCTGATGACGCGTTCAGGCGACACTTTCCCTTCTCTGGAACAGAGAACAGAATTCGCCAAAACAAATTTCGCTGAAGTTTTTGTATCTATCCATGGAAATGCATTCACACCTTCAGCACATGGTGCGGAAGTTTTCTACGATAAATCAACAAATCCAAATGGCGATGAAAGCCGTATTCTGGCACAATATATTCAAAACAACATTGTGAGAATGACAGGCATGTACGACCGTGGCGTTAAGGATGCTAAATTCTATGTGATTAGATACAACAACGTTGCATCTGTATTAGTTGAACTCGGTTTCATGACAAACAAATCTGACGCTGAAAAACTTAAAAATAATCCAGATATTTTCGCAGAAGCAATCTATCAGGGGCTCGTTCAATACTACTCTGCTGAATAAGTCCTTAAATCGAAGATAATATCGCAAAAGCAGCTTACTTCTTTATTAAAAAGAAGTAAGCTGCTTTTTAGTTATTTTTCAATTGATGATTCAATGTTTTCTAATTCATCATCTGTATAGCCAAATGTCTCTTTTAAATGTTTACGAATGAGAGTTGGTCGTTCATCTGCAAAGCGATGGAGTAATTCAATATTATCTTCCCATACCTCTATAGATTCAATATTTTCCCAGCGTTCAATCATATGTGGCATTTCTGGTCGTATTTTCGCTGCAAGTTCATCTATCTTATCGTGGACATGTTCAGGTTTAAAGTTTTCATTTAACAACGAGAGCATGATCCCTGCAAATCGATCTTTCAACGCTTGATTCTCCATTAATAACCTAAACAGTTCAACAGATTCCTTATCACTTAGCATGTCCTCCAACATATTATAAGTGATTGGATCGCCTTCAGCTCCAAGGAGTCCATAACCCATTCCCCAGTCTAAATCGAAGAGCATCCAACGCCATCTTCCATCATGTCCTAAAGGCGCGTTCGGAACATAGTCTGTCCGTTTACGCCATACTGTCATATTATTACTAAAAGAATCGGTATTTCCGTAATAGACTTCATAAGCAACGTATTCTAAAAAGTTATTAATATCCATTTGTGTATCGACATATTCGACATGCTTGAGTTGTGTCATATCATTCGAACGGATATAGTCTAGCATGTTGACATAATGAAGCCGATCTTTTTCTTTACCTGCATCCATTACGAATCTTTTTTCTGCTTTTTTAGCTACAGACATCATGACTAAATCTGAGTTTTTCACATTATATTTAATATCTATATAATCCTCCGAAAACTTCTCGCGAATATTATGAATGCCCCAATACTCACCGTTTAAAAGTACAATTGCAGGTTTATAAGCTTGTACATCAATCCCGCGGTCTTTTACAAGTTCATGCATTAAGCCATCTCTCATCATCGTTGAGTCACTGTCATTTCCTGAATTTCGCAAAACGAGCAGATTAAATTCATGATACGGAAGCTCGTCAAATATTTTGGCATAAATTCGACTTTGTCCATAATCACTACGCGGATAAATCCTTAAGCTTTTTTGCGGTAAAACACGTGTGTAAGAACCATTTATGCGCAATCCAACCGTTTGTCGAAAACTGAGTTCGCCATCCTCATGAAAGTATTCCATAGTACTTTCTTTTTCATGTTGTCGCCCTTTTTGATAATAATTCCCTGTACGAATATAGCCGTCTTCAAACATATTTCCAGGTATATAAATGCCACCGTCTTCATCGAAAAAATCTTTCGGCTGTACAACTAATGAGATGATTGGTAAATTACGATTCACCAAATCTTCGTCTAAAATGTATGTTTGGGATATCGACTCGCTAAACTCCCCTTTTATATAGGATGCAGCCGTCACAGTAATCGCTTTTTTTACATCTTCTGGTTCAAATGAAAAACCATCCCTCAATGGCGATGTTTTATGATTAGCATTTATCGGTTGCTCAAGCATGAGCTCTTTAGATATTTCGATTGGCCCTGTATACTTATTTGCCTTTATTGTTGGTTTAGAACCATCAAGCGTATAGTAAATTTGGTGATATTCAGCTGTTCTTAACTCCAATTCAAAGGGCTCTGTGTAAATTCCGCTTTGAACCCGAAACGTTGGCTTTGGAATTGGTATTTCAAAATCAAACTCATCCAACGAATCTAGTTTATCCTCGAGTAAATATAAATCAGAAATATCATTTCCAGTCAGGTAAAGTCTCTTCTCCAACTGTAAGTTTTCAATTGGTTGAACAGATTGAATTTGATTATTTTGTGCATTTAAATCCGTTAATGTCAGCATATGTGCTAACGGTTCTAATGACCTGATTTGGTTACCTCTTATATTTAACTTTTCTAAATGACTTAAAGCTGTTAATGGTGTTAAATCAACAACATTATTTGCTCGTACATTTAAATTTTTTAGCATTGGAAGTTGCTTAATAAACTCAATTTCAACTAAACGATTGGCCTCTAAGTCTAGCTTTTCAATATGTTCACTAGCCAATTCCAATTCCGACAATTGGTTAAAGCTTAAGTCCACGATCGTTAAATACTCTAATTCAGCAAGTGGCCTTGCATCCGTTAATAGGTTTCCACTTAAGTTAAGTTCTTTTAAATTTGTAAATGCTTCAAGTCCTTGAATAGACGTCAAATTCTTATTTGATAAATCCAGTACTTCAATCGATTGGAGTAAACGTTTAGAAACATTTTCGGTCTTAAATTCATCTTTTACATGTTGCTCTATCATTGGGTCGATATCCACTCCTTTATCAGCAACATAATAAAATCCTCCCCAAAATAAACTGATAACAATAATAATTATTGATATATATACGGTTTTCCTCATTTTTCCTCCCTTAAAACTGCAAAAACATAGTCATCTATAGTATACTATATTAAATGTCTGAATAGTTATCTAAGTTTAGTTTGGTTGCATTTTCTATTGGGGAGGTATGATTTAAATCGCACAAGAAATCTTCAAACGTTATGAACTCAAATACTTATTAACGCAAGCTGAATATAGAGAACTTCGACAAGCCATTTTACCGTATATGGATTATGATAAGTATGGAAATCCCGAGGGAAAATATAATATTGTAACGCTCTATTATGAATCAGATGATAAGAAAATTTATTATGAAACAATGAATAAATTACGTTTTAGACAGAAGTTAAGATTGCGAGTTTACGATCAGGTAACGCTTGAGGATAACTCGTTCATCGAAATTAAGCAGAAGTTTAAAAATGTAGTCAATAAAAGGAGATCAGTTTTACCGCTAAAAGATGCCTATCGCGTACTGTCCGAGCCATACAATGAAGATTTAATTATGACATCGAATGCTTCGAATCTACAAATTTTGCGTGAGGCACTTCATTTTAAAGATTTATATACGTTGAAGCCTGCAACAGTTGTAAGTTATGATAGGCAGGCATTTTCTGGCGTGGCAGAAAATGAGCAAGATTTACGCGTTACATTCGATTATAATTTAATGTGCAGATCGGACGATTTAGCGATTGAGAACGGTCCTGAAGGCATACATTTTGTTGACCAAGATTTAGTCATTTTGGAAGTTAAAGTTTCCAATAGCGTTCCTTTTTGGTTAAGCCGTATCCTCAGCGATTTTAATTTTACAAGACAAGGATTTTCAAAGTTTTGTACAAGCATTGACTTACTAGAAGAGCTAGGTTCTCTTCCATCACCGATTTTAAGTGAGGTATTATCATGACGAATTTTTTTAATGATCTACAACAACTTGTAGATGTCACGAGCCGTGTGACAATTCTTGAAGCATTTGCTGCGATTTTCTTAAGTTTTCTCTTAACACTGGCGATTGCGGTCGTTTACAGAATAACTCATACAGGCGCACGTTATTCTCAATCCTTTGTGCAAACGATTATCATTATGGGGGTCGTTGTATCCGTCATTATGATTGTGATTGGAAATAATATCGCAGTTGCATTCGGATTGGTGGGCGCGTTTTCAATCATTCGCTTTAGAAGTGCAATGAGCGACCCGAAAGATATCGCATTCATTTTCTTTGGAATGGCCGCAGGAATTACTTGCGGACTCGGATTTTATATCGTGGCCATTTTATTTACAGTGACGCTTATCGGCATTATCTTTTTCCTTTATGCGACTAATTTTGGGAAAGCCGCTCAACTTAGGAAACGTCTCACATTAACAGTTCCGGAAAACTTACATGATGAAGCTGTTTTCAACTCTATTTTGAATGAACATCTTACATTCTTTGCACTCCGTTCAATTGAAACAGCAAATCAAGGAACAATGATCCAACTGCAATATGTGATACAAAATAAGCCAGGCGTAAATGACAAGATATTAATGGATGAATTACGTAAAGCCAATGGGAATTTGAAAGTGGCCATTAATTATTTAAGTACAGAAGTTTATTACTAATATACATAAGGGCTGCGAGAAGTCATTTACATTTACTTTCTAGACAGCCCTTTCTTTATATAAATCCTAAAATCCGCACAAGAACCTCTTTATTGCCCCCTATAAATAGTATTTACCTTCTCAAATTGTTACAATTAAATAGGTGACTATAGCACATTGATATTCTACTAAATCATTTTTAGTCAGATTCGCTTTTAAAGCTTATGAGTATTCATTTTCTTGGCTCATATCATAAGCAGAACTATAAAGGAATTCATTCAATAGGAGGAACACTTACAAATTGAATCAGATACCACGAAAACGTTATCGCCTTGAAATTGAAGGGGTTCGAGCCATTGCAGCTTTGTTAGTTGCTATTTATCATATTTGGTTGAACCGCGTCTCTGGTGGCGTTGATGTTTTTTTTACAATTTCAGGATTTTTAATTACGACATCGCTACTGTCTAGCTATCAAAAAGAAGGAAAACTTAAACCCTTCTCATATATCATTAGATTATTAAAAAGACTAGTACCGTCTGCTTGGTTTATTGCATTAACTACTTTTATTTTAAGTATCTTTTTAGCACCTGCTTATACAAGACCACAATATTTTTCTGAGCTTGTCGCCTCTTTGTTTTATTTTGAAAACTGGCGGTTGGCTTTTGACGCTGTTGATTATTTAGCGCAAAATAATGAAGCGAGTCCTTTTCAACATTATTGGGCTTTAGCGATTCAGTTTCAGTTTTATATCATTTGGTTGGTTTTATTTTCAGTCGCAATGGGCATTAAGAAATTAATTCCTTCCCTTACATATAAAAAAGTTGTGCTTACATTGTTTGGTCTAGTATTTATTTTTTCTATAAGTTATTCGATTTTCTTAACGGATGCGAATCAACCCTTTGCCTACTATCATACATTGACACGTGTATGGGAGTTTTCTTTAGGTGGGATATTGGCTTTAGTCATTCACCGAGTCACTTTCCCTAAGGTGATCGCTTGGTTTACAGGATGGATTGGGTTAGTTGCTTTGTTACTTGTAGGCTTAGTCTTGCAAGTATCAACTGTATTTCCTGGTTACGCTGCTTTATGGCCAACAGGTGCAGCGATTTTAATTTTACTTGCAGGCAATCAAAGTACTCGATTTAGTGCCTATAAAATATTGGCATCTAAGCCACTCGTATCCTTCGGGAAAGTTTCTTACGCGTTTTACCTATGGCATTGGCCGATTCTCGTACTATTTTTAAAATACTTTGAACGAGGAACTGTGACGATTAAAGCTGGGATTGCAATGATTGTCCTTTCCATCGCACTTGCTTACTTTACAATTTATGTTATTGAAACGCCTTTACGAACGATGCGGACCACTACAAAACAAACTGCACTCTATTTAGCAGCTTTAAGCATTGTTGTAGGTGGCTCCTTATGGTTTTATTATGGAAAAACAATTCCAAAACAAATGCTTGTTTCTACATATGGCGATAATTTAGGTGCAACTGCTCATCAAGTAGAAAAAACTCCATTTTATTATGATGAAGAAACATTAACACCTACAATAGAGCAAAGTTTATTTGACCGTTCTTCAATCTATGAAGACAAATGTATACAAATTAATAACAGAACAGACGTCATTGAGTGTGAATATGGAGAAGTAGAAGACTATGAATATACAATCGCATTAGCTGGTGGTTCCCACGCTGCGCACTGGAAACCGATGTTAGATGAGTTTGGAAATGAAAATCAGGTAAGAATTAAAACGATGTTAAAAGGAAATTGTCGTTTTTCTACAGAAGATACAACTGATACACCCGATTGTGAGGATTGGTTTGAGAATGTTGTGCAGGCATTGAAACAAGATCCACCTGATTTAATCTTTACACATGGTGACATCTCGTCAAATGAATGGAAAGACGAAATTCCGAACGGCTTTAAAGAAGCCTGGGCTATTTTTGAGAAGGAACATATTCCTATGTTTTTAGTACGAGACACCCCTCGTCATGACTTTATGATCCCATACTGTTTAAATGACGCGGAAGGTGATTTAATTGAAAACTGTCGCACGCCAAGAAATGACGCCATCTCACCTGTAAACTTACTCGAAAACACAACTGACTTACCAAAAAGTGCGCATGTATTTGATGCAACCGATTACTTTTGTGATGATGAATATTGCTATCCAATTATCGGGAACATCATTGCATATTTCGATAATAACCATATTACAGCGTCTATCTCGCGGACATTCATGCCGATTCTTGAAAATGATTTAAAAGAAGCATTGATCAATAGCGAGCGCTTGAAAAAACTTCGTGACCCTAAATAGCATAAACACTTGATTACCATATTTGCTTGATAACCTTGTAATCATAAAAGAACAGCCCACTATGAGGCTGTTCTTTTCATTTTGAATCTATTTAGAGAGAGTGAGAGATTGAAACGCTTTCAGAAAATCTCATACTATCTTTTATCTATTCGCGTTAAAAATGCAGCAATCTGATAACGTTTTACATCTTCAAGTGGACGATAAAAGCCATCTTCCACAACTGTAACCTGATTTGCTCGTAATACGTGAATATAATCAAATGCCCAATCATCTTTTGGAACATCTATTAATAAATCATATTGTGCTGGACTTGCTTTCAAATCATATGAGTTCACTAATATCTTTGCCATTTGTTTTCGTGTTAAGAACCCATCTGGATCAAACGTAGTCGGATTTTTTCCAGACATAATCCCGGCCTCTACGACCGCCGCAATCTCTTTGGAATAACGGTGGACTACAGGCACATCACTAAAATTCGTATGGTTGTTTGATGAAATATTTAATACCCTGCTAATTAGCACGGCTGCATGTGCACGGGTAATACGATTGTCAGGGTTGAAACTACCGTCAATATCCCCTAGAATCCATCCTTTTTCAACTGCATACGCAATGTCCTCAACTGCACGATGATTTAAAGGAACATCATTGAATAATGGTTCTCTGTAAGTCTCTCCATATTCGGCAACTAAACGATCTACATAAATACTGCCTTTATTCTTCTTTGTAGAACTTGGCTCAGCAATATAGATTCGATCTAATGAGATCGGTCCCATTATGTTTTTAGGAATCGTTGCTTTAACATACTTCCACCCTTGCCAGCTTAATCCACTGTTTTCCGTAAAGTCGATTGTGTGCACGGAACCTTTTTGATCTGTAATTTGTCCACGCAGCCAATGCGAAGCACCATCTCCATAAACCCATACTCCTAGATAAGTAGGTTTCACTAGCATTTCAATTGGCTTTTTTGCTACTGCATAGGAAGCTGATGTCCCATCCTTATAACCTGTAAAATCATACGATAATTTCAGGGCTGTATTTCCATCTTTTGAAGGGGCTTTTAGGCCTTCAAAACTTAATGAAGTGATTGCTCTTGCAGATGCCGATTCCCATTCAGTTGATTTTTCAAATGAATGGACTAATTTACCACCATTTAAAATTTTCATAGATTTAGAAACAGATTTCGAACCAACTGTAGCCGTTACTGTTCCTTCTCCCGATTCATTTGCTATTAATAATCCGTTTTGATTGATACTTCCTAACGCGGGTGATGCGTTCCACTGTATAATACTTTCTGAAAGTGCTAATTGTTTCCCGTTTGTATCATAAGCTTTAGCAACAAATTGAACGGTATCATTTGCACCTATTTCACTATTGCCGCCTTCTATCTTTAACGATGCTGGTTCAGCTAACACTTCGATTGGAAATGATTTCGTTGCATTTCCCATTTTCGCAGTAATTGTACCTTTTCCTAATTTCTTAGCTGTAAATAATCCAGTCGATGAAATTGTACCAATATCCCCTTCGACCGAATAAGTAATTGCCGTTGGATTTACTGCGACCGGATTAAAGTAAGTATCTAATCCACTAATTACATTTATTGAAGTTGTACCGCCAACTAATAAAGAAGAGGGTCCTTTTAACTGTGCTTCAATTGTCGTCGCTGGACCGGTTTTCGTGAGAGATACAGCCCCTAAAGCGGCAGATATTGCTCGTTCAATGTTATCGGAAGGACTATTAAACAGACTAGGATACAAATCTCCGCGTTTACGAACCGCCATCGTTGTAGAGCCGCCCCCGTCTAGGTTTAACGCAGCGTACGCACCAATGGATACGAGATACTCACTAAACTCTGTTAAGTTCATGCCCGTACTCCCCGTCTTTCTACCATCTACTGTAACCAAGTATACTTTTGAACCATCTTGATTAATCGCGACGGCTGTTCGTGGATGAATCGATTTCGCTCTAAAACTATTTGGATCAATTGTCATATCGACTTTCCCATTCTGAACAAGTAACGGCCCGCTCGCCAATACAAAGTCAGCATTTTTCCAAGGTGCTTTCAAGTCAATTGTTAACGATACGTCATCTCCAACTTTCACATCTTTAAATAGTGCTGCTTGCTCCCCGCCCTGGATTGAAATAACCGCACCGTTTGCGGGGATTTTACTATCACGGCTACCATATGGTGTAATGGCAGATACTTTTGCAGTTACTTTTTGACCTAAACGATACCCCGCTTCAATAGAACTAGATAAATTTGTTATGACGAACTCTACGCCAAATTCATTTTGTCGAGTAGAATCGAAACTATAAGAGGGTGTATATAAAATAGTTTCATTCGCAATACGTGCTTTGTTAATGTTTGAAATGCTCTGTTTGACATTCCCTATTTCTACTGTAGCTTCATAATCAAATTTTCCAATCTGCCCTTTCCCGTTTTGATCAATTCCAAATGCAGTTGGAACACTCATATATTCATCGTTTCCAGTTGATATAACGCCATATGTATTTACAATCCCATCCGAAGACAATAAATAGGCGGGTGCCCCTGAATTTGTATGGAAGAACGAAGCATTTATCCCAGCAACGACATGATTCCCTTCATAAGAATTTCCTTTCAATAAATTCGTTAAACGTGCTCTTGAATTGAGTGGAGTTGGAATAATCGCATCTACCGTTACTTCAGGGCGATTGACATCCACTTCAACCGTATGAATTGACTGCGCTTTATTTTTCCATTGGGTATCTCCTTTTTTATACTCAACACCTGGCGTCACTGTGAAATAATGTGCAGATGCCGTTGAAAAAGGTTGCAGCATAAGCAGTACTGCACATGACAGAATAATCTTTAAAATATTTCTCATCAGTCTAAATTACACTCCTTCTCTATGTATCTCCTAGATTTCTAACTGTTTTCATTCTCAACATTATTATACATGAAAGTCTCTTAAACAACTTAATAGAATCATAGTCCACAAGCTTCTCAAGCAAAAACCATCCTTTTCGCCTATACGAAAGGATGGTTCTTTGCGTTTCTATTTTTTATAGCTAATCACGTGATTGTAATCTTTTAATTGTTCTTCAAAACCTAATGAAATCAATTGGTCATAAAGCGTATCTAACATTTCTACTTCATTTTCAATCAGATAATCAATTTTACTGCTCATTAATTCCTTGTGGACATCACTGTAAGGGATTTGAAGTTTTTCATAATATTCCACGCCAGTCGCAAGATCCGACAATGTTAATGTATCATAATCTTTTCCTTCAAACGTATAGTCGCCATTAATCTGATACCACAAGTCACCGTTTGTCGGATTAATCCACATAGTTCCTATATCTTCAACAGCTTGCTTAATTTTCAATGCGACTTGTAAATACTCATCATTATTCGTTTGTTGATACGCATTAAATAAGTAACTCATTTCACCTAGCGCATGGTTAAGCGACACATGTGTTTTCTTTGTCTGCACGTCAGAATAATAGTCTAAAATGTAATAACCCTTTTCTGTTCGTAATATATTATCGATATCTTCTTGTTCACTTAAAAAGTCTGCATACAACAAGTAACTATCTTTCAACGCTTCATTTTTCAAAATATCTCCAGCACTACTTAAAAATAGTGCTATATTTTCATTATGACGGGTATCCGTATACGGTGCGATAATCCCGTACTCATTTTTTAACCAAGTACTCGTATATTCAGTTTCCCATAAAGATGTATCTTCTTTAAAATCCCATAGATAATTCACTGAATTTACGATCATGTCATAATAAAAACGTTCAGGTTGCAGCGTATAATTTTCCACAAAAGGCGTTCCTTGTAATACGACTAAATTTCGTCCATATCCTAGCTTCGTTGAAGGTTCAACAGACCATGGTAATTTCGTATAAGGTCCTATAGACGTTAACCACTTTCTCGAAGAAATAAAATTATGATTCGTCTCTGCTTTATATTCCTTCATGACCTTTTCAGAGCTAAATAACTTCTCATTACTAATTAAAAGCCAGTTTTCACTAATTTGATCCTTTTCTGTCGTACGTAATTCAAGCTCAAATAATAACGAACCATCGTCTTCGGTAATATTCAAATGTTTATCTTCATTTACTAATTCGCGCAAGACACTTTCTTTGCCATCTTCATAAACAGTGCTTAATTCGTGAGAAATATAGTTTTGAGATAAAAATAAATTATACTGACTCCCTATTGAATATAATCCTTTTACATTTGAAGTATAATCAATTCCAAACACACGATCATGTTCTTGTTCAATCTCTTCTTCAAATTGGAAAAATGCATATTTTCGCTCATCGTGAAAGATTAATTTTATCGGGATTGTTGCAGCTTCTTCTGTTAGTCTTTCAAATCTTGAAAAGACATACTTATCTTCATTATCTATTTCTCGAATAACAATTTCTAAGTTTCCAATTCGCTCATTATTTCTATGAAGCGCATATTCAAATACCTCATCATTGGCATTAATTTTTTCTTGTATCTCTTGTTTTTCTAATTGAAAATTATACCCATAGCTTAGTAAACTTACGCCATCTTTTAAAGCTAATACGATATAATCGCCTTCAGGGTTTTCTTTTTCAAAGTCAACGTTTTCTTTCTTTAACTTGTCGAATTCTTTTTCACCTGATTTGATAGTAACATTCATACCCTTTACTGCAATGAGGCTTATCAGTACAATGAAGAATAATCCAATGGCATAAAGGATCCATTTATTTTTTTTCATTTGCATTTCACCTATCCATTTCTAGTGTGTCTAACCTTACTGCGTATTTTACACATCTAAACTATGATACAAAATTAGAGTAGACCAAGCAACTTTCTATTCGATACTAAAATACGTCCTCCACAATGGAGTAAGATAATACCCTCTATATAAAGCATGACCAATTCAAATTGATATAATCAGAGAACATCCATTATACTGGGGATATATTAAATGATTGGATGAATTATAAACATTTACTTTTCGTTACAGAAGGAGCTTGTTAGATGAGAAAAAAACTATTCTTTTTATTAGTATTCACTTTTGTCTTTATTCCACTTTCACCTTCTTACGCGAGTGATGAACAGATGTATATTGTTTCATTCAAAAGTGAAATTGATGAACAAATCATTGAGTCTTCTGGCGCAAAAATTATTGAATCCTTAATCAATAGTCCAATCGTTATTATTAGTGCAAATGAAAGTGCACTTGCTAAGTTACAAAATGCAGATCATATTGAAGCAATAGAAAAAAACAAAAAGATTACGATTGCAGCGCAGGAAGTAAATTGGGGAATAAAGCCAGTTAAAATACCTCACGCATGGGAAACTGGCTATACAGGGAAAGGCGTAAAAATAGCAATCATTGATACAGGCGTTGGTCCACATGAAGATTTAAAAGTTGCAAAAAACGTTTCGTTTGTCGCGCTGGAACCATCGAATACGGATTATAATGGACACGGTACGCATATTGCAGGGATTATTGCTGCGCTTGATAATCATTTTGGGGTAAAAGGAGTCGCCCCAAACGCCGCACTCTATTCACTAAAAGTATTTAACAAACATGGTGATGGTTACACACATGATGTGATTAAAGCGATTGACTGGGCGATTGAACATGAGATGGATATGATCAACTTAAGTTTAACTTCTGAAATCCACATGTCTTCGTATGAAAATATCATTAATCGTGCATATGAAAAAGGATTACTAATCGTCGGGGCAGCGGGAAATTCAACTTCAATTAATATAGGCATAGATAATGTTAAATACCCTGCAAGATTTGAAAATGTAATTGCCGTATCATCAGTCGATTGGGATGGGAAAAAAGGCTTTTATTCATCAGTTGGACCAGCTGTTGAAGTCGCCGCACCTGGCGTTCGTATTTATAGTACCTATGCAGGAAATTCATATTCATATTTACAAGGGACTTCAATGGCAACAGCGTTCGTAACAGGACATTTAGCTTTGTTAAAGGAGGCCTATCCTCACCTGTCGAATGTTCAATTACGAAAAAAAATGATAGATGATGTAGTTGATTTAGGACCTAAAGGAAGAGATTTAGTTTTCGGATATGGACTAATCCAGGCTTCCACGTATGATTTACCACTATACGAATATCCCGCAACGCATAATCCTGTAACTGAACTGATTGTTTCTACTACAAATGTGGTCGGAAAAGTAAATGATACAATAAAAGTTAATGTGGATGCTCGTTTGAAAAATGGGCAAAAAATTGATGTCTCTGATTTTACAAAATGGACATTTGAACATCCAGAGATTGCTTCATCGAGAGGTGGGCGAATTGATTTGCATCAAGAAGGTGAAACAACTCTACAGGTAGATTATGGAGGGTTATCATCTCAACTCTCAATTACAGTAGCTCCTGACTCAAATCCTTCTACTACTGAAGGATTGCCTTTCACGGATATTCCTGCAGATTTTTCGGCAAAGGATGAAATTCATGACATTTATAAAAAACAAATCATCCGTGGCTATGCGGATCGAACATTTAGACCACGCAATCCGATTCAACGACAACATGTTTCCGCGATTATTACACGTACGTTAGAACTTGAACAAAAAGTTGCATTTAAACCATTTTTAGATGTCAGTATGCACTCACCTTACTACTATGAAATTATGAAAACGCAACAGGCAAATATTTTCTCAGGGGATGCAAACAAATTCCATCCGCAAAAATATTTAACGAGAGCACAAATGGCAAAAATCATTGTAGAAGCATTCAACTTACCGCTAACTGAATCAGCTCACCCATTTCCGGATGTTGCAAAAACACATTGGGCAAATGAATATATCGCAACACTGTACGAAGCGGGCATTACAATAGGATCAGATGGCCTATATCATCCTGAAAGTTTTGTCACAAGAACACAATTTGCAGTCTTTATTCATCGGACTTTGAACCAGTTCAGGCAATAAATCAATAAAGTCAGTAATTTCACATAATGGAATACTTTTTCTATACCCATTACTCTTTTCGTCAATTAATCCACAAGACAAGACAACACAACTCTACGAATCTATTGGTGAAGAGGGACTCGTTAACATTTTTAAATCCAGATGCCAGAGGGCTGTCCAACAAGTCGATTTTCTGACTGTTGAACAGCCCTTTTCAAAATAGAACCCATATGTAAATAGGCCTAGTGTATGGTATAGTTGGAGTTAAAATTAGGAAGGTCGTGGAATATATGAAAAGATATTCTCTGTTCAGTATACTTTTTGTCATCATTTCTATAGTACTATTTCCAGAAATAACAGAAGCAAACACAAAGAAAACTGCAGTCTACTTTTCTGAGTTAAATGATGAATATTCACAGATTACAAGACCAGGTGGAACACATACATTTTATGGTAATGCTAGTCCAGTTGACGCAAAAAATAAATATAGTTCAATTTGGGATAAGCAATTAAAAGTATTCCACTCATTAAAACAAGATGGCTATGACGTAGAAATCATTGATGAAAAAGATTTGACGAATCAAGCAACACTTCAAAAGTACGATTCAATTGTTCTCGTTTACGGCGTATTAATGACACATGAACAACGCCAAGTATTGAAACAATATATTCGTGACGGAGGTGGATTGGTCTCCATTTATGCAGGCGCACGTAACGAAGCGGATCCGAAGTTATGGAGAACAAATTCGCTAGACTTAACACCTCTAATTTTCAAAACCCAGTCATGGATTTGGGAATGGGACAACTTGTCTGAAGTATTATCTTCAGGATTCGTCTCTGATAATGCGGTGAAAAATTTACGGATCGTTCCAGGTACGAAAACGCATCCTATAATCCGTAATGCAGAAAAAACGCTTGGGCGTTCGTTGGAATTATACAATGACCGTTCAATTGGTGAATGGGTGGAAGTATTATCCCCTTATTCAGGATATGTTGTGCCATTATTACAAATAGACCAAGCGACACCCATTCAAGGCAAACCAGAATACGTCAAACGTGGGACGCCAATGGCTTTGGCAACTGAATATGGTGACGGACGGGTCATTTATATTGGCTTTAAAATGTTCGATTTCTTAGAAGTTGATGCACCGGAAGCGGAGTGGCGTGATAACACGAGAGGTCTGGCCTATTCAGGGACACACGGCGCTAAGGATGCACGCGTATTTTTAAATGAGTCCATAAACTGGACAGGTGACAATGTACATAAAAAACGCGTTTTACAATACGATGTGAATCTAACGATGTCTGAACTACGTGCCTACCAGAGCCCACAACGCGACTATGTGCTATATGGAACGGCTCGTGTTCAAAACGCGGGAGACACGCCGGTACGTGGCACGCTAATCGTTGAAGTTTTTGATCCAAATGGAAAACGTGTAGGGAATTATGAGCGTTATTTAGGTGGACTTACTCCATATCATGTAAAAGCAGGTCCTCAAAATCAAAGTATTAATCCACATGATGAGAAATTTGTTTTCCGCCTTCCATTAAATTCAATAAGCGGGAATTACGAAGTGAGAACTTCGTTTTTAGAAGGTCATCGAGATTTAAAAGGTTATAAGATTCGCGCTTCTTCTATGTATATGAACAAACGCGGAACGGCACCTGCTGTATTTTCCAAGCAACAACCGTTTAAAGATGTACAACGTAATGATGATGCCTATGCATCTGTTGAAAACTTAGCAAGCTTAGGGGTAATCCGCGGATATGGAAATGGCATATTCCGTCCAAATGCCCAAGTAACACGTAAACAAGCTGTTGATATGATTTTAAAATCAACAAATACACCAGTACGTAAAGGGTTAACATTAGCAGCTTCAGATTTGAAAAAATCATCACCGGATTATGATTTAATTGCAACTGCAGTGCATAATGGTCTACTAAAGATAGAAAATGGTAAAGTTCGTCCATATGAGCAAATGACGCGTGGCGAGGTCGCCAATGCATTGGTAAATGGGTTTAAATTCCAAGCAATCCCTAATCATTCATTTAAAGATGTAGCTCTTTCAAATAAACACTACCGGGAAATACACATCCTATCTCAACTAGAAGTAGCTAAAGGATATATAGACACGAATACATTTAAACCGAATGAACCATTAACACGTAAGAACTTTTCAGCATTTTTAGACCGCTCATTACGTGCGGTACAACAATAATAACTGGTAAGATTCAGGTAATTGGTAAAAAAGTAAGTAAGTGGCTAGCACACTTATGCAATGTTACTTTTCCAGAAGCCTTTAAATTCAATCAGTAGAACCGATAATTCTATTAGATGGATAATTATTTGATTTGTTGGGGTGCTGGATATGAAAAGGTTTTTATTAGCGTTTATGTTCTTAATGTTTATTGGCTTTATATGGCCTCCGTCACCTCCCAACGATGTCTTTGGATCGCCAGAGCAATCGATTGAAACAGAGGAAACCGACCGGATGCTCGTCAAAGTAGTGGATGAGGTTGGTCATGAAACGGTGACAAGTATTGCGACAGCCGAAGTTGCACAATTAACGGAAGAGTTCGTCGTACTTGAACCCGATTATATACGTTCAGCAGGACCATTTATCGAAAGTACCCAAATGATTTCTTGGGGAACAGAAAGAGTCGGTACCAAGCAGATGGCGTATGTGATTCCCCCCAAAAAGGATGATGTCATTGTTGCCGTCATTGATACGGGTGTTGATTATACACACGCTTTTTTAAGAAACCGAGTTGTTCGCGGTTATGATGTGATTGTGAATAGTCCCAATGCGATGGACGTTCATTACCACGGTACACATGTCGCAGGGATTATCGTTGATTCGACACCTTCAAATGTAAAAGTCATGCCGATTCGTGCGTTAAATGAAGAGGGTAAAGGCTATGATTCTCATTTAGCAAAAGGGATTGTATATGCTGTCGACAATGGTGCTCATATTATTAACATGAGCATTAGTGGAGAAAAGTACTCAAACCACTTGGCAGCGGCAATCGATTATGCACTCGAAAAAGACGTGCTTGTCGTTGTCTCATCGGGAAATGACGGTGCTAACACGGCAAACTACTATCCAGCAGGAGAACCAAAAGTGATTGTCGTCTCTGCGACCGATCAGCATGACAGGATTGCTCGTTTCAGCAATACAGGCGCAACAGTAGACCTATCCGCACCAGGTGTTGACATTATTTCAAGTATTCCTAGTGGGCGTTATGCCAGCATGAATGGGACATCGATGGCAGCCCCGTATGTGAGCGGTATCGCGGCGATGTTAAAGCTAGATGATCCAACAAGGTCCATCCAAGAGATTGAGCGGCTGTTGAAAAAATATGTCGATGACCGTGGCGTAATTGGCTGGGATCGATTCTTCGGTGAAGGCATTGTCAACGTTGCTTCATTCGATGAACGGCCAATTGTGAAAAATGAACCGCCCATCGTTCGCTTGAAGAAAACATCTTTCAACATCAATAAAGATGAAGAAATGACAGTTGATTTATCCCGTTATGTGACCGATCCTGAGGGAGATCCTTTAACTTTTTCAGCTGATTCCGGACAAATCAGCGAAAGCATGTTTCATTTTAAGACTGAAATGATTGGCCAACATACTGTGACGGTCTCAGTGACTGATGGAAAAAGCACACCCATTAATTTTACGTTATACATCATAGTAGAGGCTGTAGATAAAATTGAAATACCTGATGGAACTAAATCAAAACAATTTAAGACATTTCCTAAACAACTAGACACTGCTTTAGACACGGAGTGGAGCATTAAATTCAATCGAGAACTGACTGAACGCAACATCATCGATATCAAACTACTAAAAGGTGACAAAGAAGTTCCAATTTCGCTTACTTCTAATCTTAATGAAAAGGAAATTATTGTTTCTCCGGACAGACCATATGAACCTAAAATGAATTACCGGCTTCTGATTTTAGTGGAGAAAGGGAAAAGTTATCAAATGGAATTTGTGACAATAGATTAGTAGTCGGAATTCATACAGAAAAAGAATTCCACATAAGTACCATTGATTTGAAAAAGCCCTTCGATCGAATCTTGATCAAAGGGCTTTTTTCTTTGGCAATCATAACCGCTAGAATTGTATCACTGACTAGAATCGGATATTTATCCTACGTTCACTTCAGTTCTACTACATGATTAATAGTAATCGACTCGACTGGAATCCAGCCCTCTTGATTGGCAAAATCAACTTTCAACCAATCATTTTGTTCTTCGAGAATCTCAACCTCTGTTCCAATTGGTAATTCTTGAAGCACAGTACCTGTTTCTGTTGGTGTTCCTCTCAGTGCCACACCATCCTCAATTGTTTCCCCAATAACCTTTTCTTGTGAAGCACTTACTTCCTCATTGACTTCAATTGATTCAGCCATACTTGCAATGAAACTAGCAGGTTCGACACCTTCTATTTCCAGATAAGTACCTGAAATCCATCCTTCTTTACTTCCTACTTTCACTTTATACCAATTCGTATTTTCAGCTAGAATAATAACTTCTGTATCCAGTGGAAGTTTTTCAATCACTGTATTTCCGAATGCAGTCGAAGTCGTTGGTACTGTTCTAAAGTTCACTAAGCTCGCACCATCATCCGCTGTAACCTTTGCCTTTTTCCCTACATGTGGATGATTTGTATCGATTCGGAAAATCGCTTCACCCGTTGGTAATGTGGATTTTGATGGCGTATTGTTGAACTGTGGAATCTCGTACACCATCGATACATTCGGCAACTTGCCATATAGTTCGTCAAGCATTGCGCCCATTCGATTTGTTTGTTTCACAGCCCAGGCTACGTCCGTTGCATACTGATGCTTTTCCGGCTTACTTGGCGGCGTACTTGGATTCCAGCGCATTTTATAAAGGGTATCTTGTCCCACCTCAAAATAATTCCCAGCGATAAATTTTGCTCCGCCATCAATCGCTGCTTCCACCGTAAACCATCCCGCGTTATATGCATAAACTGAACCGCAAGTTTGCGGGCATCGATCTGCTGCTCCGATTCCAAATAAATTATATACTTGTTTAATATCTGTTAAACTGTCTTTATTTGCATCGGTTACCATTACCGCATTGCCCTCTTCATCTAAACCTACCCGATGCTCTCCAGTTGCTAATTCAGATGTACCTCTTCCTGTTTCAAGGTAAGAATGGGCAATTAAATACATCTCATTCACATTATGTGTAGTACTTGCTTGTAAAAATGCAGCCCCTTTATTTTTTAAAATCCCGCCATCAGCTAAAATTTCATTTAATTCCGCTTCACTCAGGCCAACACTTCCCGATAACTTAAGAAATTGATAAAATCCAATGGAATCCTCATTATAGTTATTTGGATTCGAATAATACTCTACCATTTTCCTGCTAGCTTCATACCATGTTGCAGCGATATCCGTCTTAGGTCTCCCTGTACCCGTAATCGCCATTTGTTTATCTACCATCGCACTAAAATTGTAACCATAAGGCGTAGTAACAATTTTCAAAGGCACGTTTCCTGTGGAAATTCGATATAAAAACGTCGCAAACTGCGCGCGTGTAATTGCATCTTTTGGTCTAAAGTTGTCCGTTTCCGTTGTGAAGCCCAAATCGGCCAATATCTGAACATTTTCTTTATGACTTATCCCAACATTGTCTAGATTGATTTTGACATGCCTACCCTTGCTTTCTAGGTCAAACGCTCTTACTAGAGTAGTAGCCATCTGTTCACGTGTTAACCGTTTTTCGGGCATGAAGTTACGATTATCCCCTTGAAAAATGCCTTCTTTTCCTACTGTTGCAATGTAATCTGCATAATTGTCAGTTGGTTTTACATCATTAAAATAAGATGTCACTTCACTACTTGCTAGTTTTTCAAGTTCCAAAGCGCCAACAAACAATTTTGCTGCATGCGGTCGGATCAATGGATTACTTCCTCGGAAAGTCCTATCAGGATACCCATTCACCGCCCCTTTATTCACCAACCAATAAATCCCGTCGTAATGTGAACTTCCTCTATCTACATCAGTAAACTTAACCGAATTTGCAGATGCACGATTCGGATTTACTAAAGTCGTACCAAATACAATCAGTCCGATAAATCCAATTAATATGGATAATCTTCTAAACCTCATTATACTCCTCCTATGTATAGAAAATTAATTTTCATATACTATTCTACCATTCTTACAGTTACCTAGTAAACAGCCTCAAGAGATATAGTACTCTTTATGACAACCATAAAATAGGATTATAGACGGTCTTTTTGTGCTCAAACCAAACACTACTCAGCTTTTGCTGTTCCAGTAACAATGCAGCTACATTTCCCCAATTTTATCTTGCTTCGCCGTCTATACCCTGAAAGTGGTGAAGGAAGAACACCAAACACAAAAACCATCCTTTTCACCTAAGCAAAAAGGATGGTTGAATATTTCAATATAAATTCACTAGGATTATTCGTAAACGTCATTTACTCCCTAAAGTCAATCACATGCTCATAGCCTTTTAATTTTTCTTCGAACCCTAATGCAATGAGTTGGTTATACAATGGTTTTTCAATTTCCACTTCACTTTCAATAATAAAGTCAATTTTACTACTCATTAACTTTTCATACACATCACCGAATGGTAATTGAAACTCTTCATAATACCCCACGCTTACTACAAGATCATATAATGTTAATGTATCATAATCTTTTCCTTCAAACGTATAATCGCCATTAATTTGATACCATAAATCCCCATTATTCGGATTAATCCACTGCTCACCTATATCTTCAACAGCTTGCTTTATTTTTAAAGCGACTTGCAAATACTTATCATTTTTCGTTTCTCGATACACATCAAACAAATAACTCATTTCCCCAAGCGCATGGTTAAGTGATACATGTGTTTTCTTCGTTTGCACTTCTGAATAATAATCCAAAATATAATAGCCATTATCTGTTTGTAAAACGTTGCCAACTTCTTCTTGATTAACTAAGAAGTCTGCATACAACAAGTAGCTATCTTTTAGTTCTTGATTTCCTAAAATAGAACCTGCTCTACTTAGAAATAGCGAGATATTTTCATTATGTCGTGTATCTGTATATGGGGCGATAATACCATAGTCATTTTTTAGCCAAGTACTTGTGTATTCAGTCTCCCACAAATCCGAGTCTTTCTTAAAATCCCATACGTAGTTAACCGAATTCACAATCATATCATAATAAAAGCGTTCTGCTTGTATCTGATAATTTTTAATAAATGGCATCCCTTGAACAACTACTAAATTTCGTCCATAACCTAACTTTGTCGATGGCTCTATCGACCACGGTAATTTTGTATAGGGTCCATCTGACGTCAACCATTTTCTAGACGAAATGAAGTCATGATTGGTTTGCTTCTTATACTTCATCATCTCTTCTTCAGAGCTAAACAATTTTTCACTACTTAACAAAAACCAATTCTCGCTTATTTGATCTTTTCCTGTCGTACGTAATTCAAGTGCATAAAGTAAATAATTGTCTATGACATCGATTTTCAAATTCTTGTCTTCATTCACTAACTCACGTAATGTACTTACTCTCCCGTCTTCATACATGGTAGTTAATTCTTTAGAGATATAATTTTGAGATAAAAACATGTCATACTTATCGCCAATTGAATATAATCCTTTTACATTAGAAGTATGGTCAATTCCAAAAACACGATCATGGTCTTGTTCAATTTCCTCTTCAAATTGGAAGAATTCATATTTCTTTTCATCAGCAAATATTATCTCTAATGGAATTGTCGCCTCATTCGTTGTTCGTCTTTCGAATCTAGAAAAAATAAATTTATCCTCGTTGTCGATTTCTCGTACTACAATTTCTAAATTCCCAATCAGTTCATCATTTTTGCGGATTGAGAATTCAAAGATCTCATCTCGGGCATTGATTTTCTCTTTTTTTTCTTGTTTTTCTAATTGAAAATCATATCCATAGCTGAATAAATTAATTCCTTCCATTAATATGAGTAAAATATGATTTCCCTCATAATTTTCTTTATTTAACACGATAGCTTCTTTTATATCATCTTTCTCCAAAGGGTGGGGATTGTCTGAACGCATCATTTTTGTAACGCTAAAAATAATTGCGGTAAATAATAATAGTACAATAAGAGTACTTATCGCTTTATTTTTCTTCATGAGATTTCATCAGTCCATTTCTATTATGTATATTAACGCTCTTCTCTCTAGTCTTCGATATAGGTATTTAAACAGAAAAACCCCCTCAACAGACACACATTCTTCTAATTCTTTCTATAGAACGAACATTATATACATAGCTAGTTCCAATATCTAAACGGCCCGTCATTCACCTAAAGTAAACATCTTTCAACATTTATAAAAGGGGACAAACTAACTGTTGAGTTATCCCGTTATGTAACCAATCCAGACGGAAACGCTATAACTTTTTCAGCAGATTCAAATAAATATGCCAGGTTCCAACACACCTCAAAATTGTGTCGGAACCTGGCATTTAAATTTAACTTGGACTATGAAGTTATTATTTTTATCATTGAAATAAGCAATCACTTTTGTTCCGATTACTTCCTCATTAAAGCTTATAACTTGATCATTTTCATTAATCGTTAAGTCAGTTGTAATTGATGGAGAGATGTTTTTTCTAAAACTACTGCATTTTTTTAGGAGCTTTACCATCTTGGTCAGCTCCAACAAAAAAAGCCCCGCAGAGAATCCTCTCCACGGAACTTTCCTTCTAACCTATCAATCTATCGACATTTATCGTGGAGTGACAGGCATATTTCAAGTAAAGTAAAGTAAAGCTAATCTAATTAACGAAGTGCTTCAAATACTGCAGTACCGTCAGCAGAGATTGCGATTTTCGCAACATCTTCAATTGTTAAACGGTAAGCACCAGCTTTATCGCCTTTGATTTTTTTGAAATCAGCAGCAGATAATAATGGTCCAGTAATTTTAATTGTACCATTTTCAGCTTTGATGTTTTCTACGTTTAATGTTGCACCGTATTGAACATTCAGGAAGTTGGCTACTTTATCAAGAGTTACAGCTTTTTGTACAACGTTTCCAAGGTCTGCTTCATCTTTCTTGACTACTACATCCTCGCCATCATAACCAAAAGCTTTAACACTTGCTAATTTTTCTGCCGCAGCTGTGATGCTTGTAATATTCACATCAATTGTAGTGTCGCCTTTGAAGTTATTATCTTTGTCAATAACTGCAATGTTGAATGAACCTTTGTTTTGTGCTAGCTGAGGTGATTGGCCACCATTAGTTTGTGGAACTAATACAACATCAACTGTAGCTTTGGCAGTATCTTGTACTTGAGCAAATGACACACCTAAACCAGTTGGTAATTTTGTTAATTGTACTGTACCTAGTTTAACATCTGTTGCTGCACCATCAGCATTAGCTTCAAAAATATTGATGTTTGCATTATCTGCTACTGTGTAAGCAACTTTAACTTCGCCTTTTGAACCTTCAGCTGTAACTGATAAGATTTTATCTAGGTCGATGCTAGATGCGGCTGTAATAGCAGGTGTAGAAGTGAATTTCACATCAGTAATTACTGGCGTTGAATCTATTACTGTAAATTCAATTTCAGCTACTTGATCTTTGAATGCTCCTGTTAGTTTGTTTGCTACAACTGTTACCTTGTCACCAGCTTTAGCAGTTGCTGCTAATTTAACTTGATTATCGCTAACGATTGTAGCTACATTTTTATCTTGTGAAACTAATTCAAAGCCCGTACCTAATAATGGCTGGTCCTTAACTTCTAAGCCAGCTTTATCGAATGCTTTAAGTGTAAGCGGTTTGTTTTCTTGACCGGCATTCGTTTTAAGATCGAATTCTGTGTTAGTAACAACTTCTAGTTTGTATGATGCAACTTCACCAGCTTCTTTAACTGTTACGTTAACTTTGCCGATTTCAGTAGAATCTGCTTTAATTACTACGTCACCAGTCTCCGCTTTTGCAGATGCTGTTAATGTGATTTCGTATTTACCAGCAATATCCTGGCCGTCATTATCTTTAGCTTGTGCTACTTCGCCAGCTTTAGCAAGTACTGTTACTTCTTCAGCATTTTTAGCTGTTACTTCTGAAGCATTGAATGCTAAACCATACTGGTCTTTTAATTCAACTGTTACTTTAGCTGTTTTACCTGCTGCTACTTCAATTGCCGATTGGTTAATTGTTGATTTGGATACATCCACTGTACGTGCGTCGCCTACTGTGTATGTTACTGTTTCAGTTTTGTCGCCAACTGTTACTGTAACTGTAGCAGTTCCTTTCGCTGCAGGTGTTACTTCACCTTGTGCATCTACAGTTAACACCGCTGGGCGGTCTACTTTATATGTTGCTGGTAATGTTTGCTCTTTATTATTTCCTTTTACCGTACCTTTTACAGTAATTTGAGCTCTATCACCCAATGCTAATTTCCCATCAGCTACTTCTAAAGATTTAACAGTAGTTTCTACTTTAGTGATTGCAGTAACTGTAGCAGCATAATCTTGCACTTCTACTGCTTGACGTTCTGATGTATATTTCTCGTCACCTTTAGTAATTACTACTTGATACTCAAATGTAGTGCCTTCTACTGCATCTACTACACCGTCAGTAGACTTGTTTTTTCCACCTGTAAATACATTTTTAGACGCCAAAAATTCAACTGAATATCCAGCTTCTTCTAAAGCTTCTAAATCTGCCGCTTTATCTTCACCGTTAATTGCAAATTCTAAAGTTCCTGCCTCATCAACAGTAGTGTTAATTGCACTTACTGATGCCACGACAAGTTCTTTAACTTCTACAGGTTGAACTTCTACTGTAGTTTCAAGTTTTTCACCTTTTAAAGCTACTAAACTGTAAGTAACGCCTTCTTCTTGTTCAGAAGTTGTTAGGCGAAGTTTTGTAGTTTTTTCTGTAGTTGCTGCACTTACTTCTGCTTCAACAATTTCTACATCAAGTACTTTTAGGTCGTTATTGAATTCGAAGTCTTCTGCAGTTAAATTTGAAGCGTCACCTGTAACAGTTACTTCTAATGTAGTAGCGTCGATTGCACTTACCGATACAACTTCAACTTCATCGCCCACTTCGATTGCTTCAATCACTTCAATCGCGTTTGATAAGAATGTTGCGAAGTGAACACGTTGAACGCTGTTTTTTGGCATGAACTTTTCAACTGTAGAAATTTCCAAAGCGTTAAGTGCTTGGATTGCTTCTTTCGCTTCGTCTTTTGCTAGACCAAGGTCTGTTACATTGTTTTCTAGACCTTCAGCCGCTTCAATTAATGTTACTCCTGTAATTGCTTCTGCAGCACGGTCTAAAACAAGCGCCATGTTTTCACGTGTGATTTCACCCGCTGAATTCAACACGCCATTATTACCTTGGAATACACCTGCTTCGAAAACGATTGCAGCATTTTTCACTAGATCTTTGTCACTGAATGTAACAGGTAGATCAGAAAAACGCTCATTTGTTTCCCAGTCAGCTGGTGCTTCTGCAATACCAGCTTCTACTAAATAACGACCTAGTAATTTAACAACTTGACCGCGTGTAATATGTTTAGCTGGTTCGAAAGTCGTCTCTGAAGTACCTGTGATAATACCTGCAGCAACTAGTGCATTGATTTTATCTTGAGTTGACTGAGCATAATTCTCGATATCGGTAAACTTTGATGGTGTCGCTTCGTCAGCTGCAAGCGCTGCAACTGGAGCAACTGCTGATGCTACCATTGTTGCAGTAATTGCTCCTGTTAAAAATTTTTTTGTATTTATGTTTTTCTTACTCATTAAATAAACTCCTCCTAAATATATGTACATCGTTTTTCTTTTTCTAGTGGAAAATCAGAATCCGTAGAAAGAAAAACCTTTTTCTAGATTACTATTTTCATATCTAGTTATCTAGATGTACTAATCATAGAATGACAAAGATTAAAAATCAATGGTGCTATTTTCCTCCT
Source organism: Sporosarcina ureilytica (assembly GCF_001753205.1). GTDB lineage: Bacteria > Bacillota > Bacilli > Bacillales_A > Planococcaceae > Sporosarcina > Sporosarcina ureilytica. The sequence goes on from NZ_CP017560.1 coordinate 3,151,801, forward strand.
ATAACACTCATTGGTAATCCGTCATTTATGCTATTTTTTTATTCCCTCTTTTCACCAAAACAAAACATTAGATTTCCCTTTTCAGTTAAATGTTTTCATCTATTAAATCTTTTTCTTCTATTATATAGTCTCATAATTTCCTTATCAGATTGAATTTCCAACTACGATTCGAACTATCAAGAGCGGTTATTCCACAATTCTTTAATTCCCATTCCCGGTAAAATTTGGTGCTAACGAGATTTTGATTCGTGGTTGGTTTTTCACTAATTTACAACAACAGGGTTCATTTAAACGATTGTTGATATATTTTGAGTGGATTTTTTCACATAGGATGTGTGTTTTTTATTTTACTAACCAACCCATTATAGAAATTAGTCATTCACTGTCAGAATAGTGTCTGAGTTGTGTGAGTGACTGTCACTAGAGACAACTAGAGACAGACAAGATACAATACAAAAACCAAAAACCCCTCGACCTACATTAATCAAGGGGTTTCTGGTGCCAGGCATTAGATATTATTATTTCTTTTTTGCTTGTTCAGTTCGATAAAGAAACGTTGAAAATTGTCCTCTTGTTACATAGTCTTTAGGTCTGAAATCTACCGTTTCGGTCGTGATATCATGTTGTATTAAGATTTTCACGTTTTCTCTATGTGATGGACTAACGTTTGATAAATCCACCGCAACTTTCTTTCCATTATCTACTAAACCATAGGCTCTAACAAGAATGGTCGCCATTTGTTCCCTAGTCAGAGAATCGTTCCCATTAAATAATTTATTATTACCAACAAAAATGTTGCTTTGGTACGTTGCTGCAATTTCATTTGCATATACATGATTAGCATTCACATCAGTAAAGTTGTTAAGAACTGTTGGAACATCTTTAGGCACAGGGAGGTTTAATGCCCTTGTGAAAAGTACTGCTGTGTGTGCACGACTAATTGTAAGTCCCGGTTTAAATTCTTTTGAACCATTCTCTTTTGTATAGCCATTAATCACACCTTTTTGGGTCCAATACATAATCCCTTCATAATGTGAGTTGTTTTTATTTACATCTATAAAGCTTGGATCAGGTTTTATTGAAATGGATAAATCGTATGGTGTAACGCTTGGAGTGTTGACTGCTTCACTCACCTCAACATAATATTTCCCTTCGGAGACTGTAAGTGTACCTATTTCATCGTCGCCAGCACCGTAATAATCAAAGTTACCTACAAGCACTCCTTTTTCATTGTACACTTTCATAATCCCATCTAAACCTGGTCCAGCCTTTAGCGTTAGTGTTGCTTTTCCTTTATTTTCGACTTGGAATATATAATAATCTTTATCGCCAAAAGGAATGCCGGTGTTAAAATAACCTTTTCCGACTAGCTGGTCTTTTTCTACTTCAAGCGAAAGTGGCTTAGACGGAATATTATTTTTAACGATTGAATCATGATCCTCATCCACGCGGTTCGTATCGTGCAATTGGAGGCTCAATTGTTGTAAGGATAAGCCTTCCGAAAAATTCACTAACACGATAAAATAGCCAACATCTTGTTTCGCTTTAAAGGAACCATTGACCGCGAAAGAAGGATCTAAAGTGTTAGGATAAAACTGTAAAAACTTATTATACTCATCTTCATCAATTTTCTTATTTCCGTTTGTATCTTCAATAATTGCCATGCCAACAACTAACTCATTATTTAAGGCAGCCGGTAATTGGGATTGTTTCTCATTCGTTAGTTTCTTTGGAAGTGCATGGACAGTAAATATTTGTGATGCATCTTCATTCTTATAATAGTAATATTGTTCATGACCATAGATGAAATAATCTTCATAAACTTCGCCGCGCTTCATTTCCTGAGCAAACTTTGGTTTACTCTTATTGTCAGATTTTGCAACCGGAACGTCTTTAATCCGCTTTACTAGGAATGTATACGGATCAATCGAAATCCCTTCAAAGTTTAAAATCTGTAGGACATAAGTTTTGTTTGCTTGCAAAGCGACTGCGCCTTTAAGGGCCGCTTTTTCATCAAAAAAGCTATATAAATCTAAGACTGGAAGTAGATCATGTGTGGCTTCGTCATATTCATAGACAGTGACATATGGAGATTGATTTTCTCCCTGCTCCACATTTACTTCATAAATCGCATCTTCATTTGGCTCGAATTGATAATAGTCCTCATCCTCTTCGAATTGGAAGTATCCTTGTCGCTTGGCTCCAACTTTAAACGGAACGGCGTGTTCTAGTAGTTTGTCAACTTCAAACTCCTCAAACATACGCTCTTCTTCCTCTTCTTCCTTTGAATCTTCTCCTTCTTCCTCTTCTTCGTAGAACCAATCTTCATCAAAATCGCCTAGAAAATCATCGTTTGGCAAGCCGTCTTCATCAGGTGGTAAAATGACTTTTTCAATGGTTAACTCATAAGGAAGACTAGATCTTCCGATTTCTGCTTCCTCATCATCAAAGAAGCCTAACAGAAAATCCCAAATGTCAAAATCACCAAATTGCGGCTCTCCCGCTACTTCTAACACATATTCAATACCTGGTAATGCTTCAAAAAAAAGTCTTTCTGCCCCACCAATGCCATTTTTACTTGCCAATGCAATCCAGTCGCCACCTACACCAAAATCAATTTCTTCTTCGAAGTCAATCTCTTGGTTAAACGATTCTGCATCGTACACAGCTAATGAAGTATCCACTCCTGGTAAAGCGGCTAAATGAATTGATACGAGCTGCTCTTCTTGTACAGAAAAAGTAAAGTAGTCATAATCCGCAACGTCTTGTTCTTCAGATAACAATGTGAATGGCCCCTCATTATCTAAGGAAGATTGATAAGGTAGTTTAATTGGAATCATATTGTCAGTGGATAAGTCATCCAAAATCAACTCAGACAACTTCTCTGCAGTAAATGTATATTCTGATCTACCATTTAAACTGTAATTTCCATTCGCATCACGTACTTTAATTAATAATGTGCCATCTGCTTCCGCCTCAAATAAATAACCTTCTATTCCGCCGGCTTTCGCATCATTTATTAAAATGGGTTCATGTGACTTCCCTCTTTTCGGAAAATACGTGATCTCATATTGATAATCATAAAGTTGAGAGCCGGACAAGATGGTTTGTAGCTTCTCGCCTTTTTTAATAGGTGTTTGATAATAATGAACTTCACCCGGTTTAGTAAACGTCCCTGTTGCTTCGTGTTTACCTGTGTCTGGAAGTACCTCGGCTTTTTTCAGCATTTGGTTTTCAGGTATTTGCTCAGCACGTTGCGGTAATTTTTCAAGATCATAGGTTAAGGCTGCAACTGGGTTCACGAGTCCATGCCCAAATGTATGGTCATAGCCTTTTTCTCCTAAATCTGTTGCCGTATGCTCAAGTAATGCTTGGATTTCATGTGGTAATAAGTCAGGATACTTTGATTTGATCAAAGCAACAACTCCAGCAACGACAGGAGAAGCCATTGAGGTACCACTTGCTTCCATGAATGATGAGCCTTTCAAAGGATTAAAAATCGCGCTATACACATCCACTCCCGGTGCCACAAGATTTACGGAGGGACCATAATTTGAAAAATAGGCTAGGTTTTTATTTCTATCGATGGCTCCCACACTAATGACCCCGTCATAAGATGCTGGGATGGAATATTCATCTGTTTCTTCGTTACCAGCAGCTGCGACAACAGTAATGCCTGCGTCAATTGCCTGTTGAACAGCCTCTTTAAAAATAGACGACTCAAAGTAACCACCTAAGCTCATGTTGATGACATCCGCGTCTTTCTCAATTGCGTACATGATTGCTTCCGCAAGCACATAGTCTGATGCCCCCCACTCACCGTTAAAAACGTCAATTGGCAATATTTTTGCATTCGGACTGACGCCGTGCCCGCCAATTCCGTTATTCATCGCCGCTCCAATAATTCCGGCAACATGTGTGCCGTGAATGTCTAATGCTTGTCCAGCTGCCGGGTTCGCAGCATTATAAGGCGGCAAAATTTGCGATTTTAGTTCTGGATGATTTTGATCAATTCCCGTATCAATCACAGCAACGGTGACTGGGTGATTTCCAGCATGTTCTAACGCCTGGTCAATATTTAAAAGTGAAAGGTGGTACATATTGTTTTTCTTGGGATCCCCTTGACCACCAAGTTTTTTATATTTCATACTTGGTTGGACACTCACAACGTCGTTTGTATTCGCGTAATAGCGAATCGCTGTTTGTATCTTTTGTCCTTTATTAAGTTTCACAACATCATAGCCAAGTGATGGAATTGATTTTACAACAGTCATACCTGCTCTTTGGTGTACAGAGTTCGGTAATCTTTTATTATATTTAACTACTAAAGTATCCGTACTGATTTGTTCCTTGAGTTCTTGTTGACCTTTTTTGTATGATTGAATCTTAAGGCTATTCTCAGATGTATTGAAATCGATTTCGTATTCTTCACTTACACTTTCTGTTGCTTGTACATAACTAGGTACTAGTAACATGACAGCTAGCATAAGTAGAAGAATAGATTTGAATCCTTTTTTCATTCGTCATCCCCCTCGATATTCAGTGCAATATTCGGTGACAGTCACTTACAAAATTTCAACGTTAGCATTTGTATGATCATTCTCTAACTTTCTGGCATACTTTTCCTCCTAGATAGTTTAAAGAAAATTATACCATTTCAAAAAATAAAAACCAATCTTATCATCGCTAAAGGTGCCAGTCACCCACAAAACTCAGACACTATTCTGACAACCGTGCAACATACTGAAGAATCCAGCCCCTTTATCAAGGAATCTATTGAGGGTATTTTCGGTTATCGAAACAATCGCTAAATCTTATAACGAGATTTTAGTAATCTAATTGATTTAGATATCAACCGACGTTATCCATTCACAATAATTCGCCCTCTCCTTATCCATTCCACGACTCAATGCTATTGCCTTGTGACCGGCAAGTAATTGTTTTAGAACCTGTCACCATAACTCCAAATGTTTAAGAATCTAAAATATCCCCCATGCTATTTACAATAAATATGAGTATGGAGTGAGAGCGCGCAATGATATTTGGTAAAACAAATAACTACTATTCGATTGAAGCCATTGAGGCAGTCCTAAAGACAATAAACCTTACAGTCCCTATTGAGAAGAAGCACTTTTTGATTTTAAGCTTACTATATGAAACCGGGGCCAGAGTGAATGAAATCATTCATGTTAAAGTAGAAGATATTGATTTATCAAGTAATCCTCACATTAAATTAAAATCATTAAATACAACTAGAACGGTTTCTTTATCAAACCAAGTTACCAAACTTATACGGCAACATATAACAACAAATGGTTTATTGGATAATCAAAGGCTTTTCTATCGCGCTTTAAATATTTCATGTGCAGAATTATGTAGATACCTTGGTATTTATATAAAAAGAGCCAGAATTAAACATCCCAATTTAATTCCGGATTTCGATTCCATTCGTGGTTTCAGAATAAGCAGAGCCAACCACCTACATCAAGCTGGTCTTAGCATGGAAGAACTTTGTTACATGCTTGGTCACAAAAATACCAATCAGACAAAAAGGTATATCGGAATCCTTTACCACGCCTCAAGTTGATAAATGCGATTGTAAAGAAATAACACCGCTTTGGGCGTTACAAATTGTAAGGATCTAGTACTGAGAACAAAATGCGCCTTATCTTCAAACAGTACAAAACAGAAAAAAGCCCTTCGATCGCAGGGCTTTTTCATTGGTATTAATCCTTCGCTGTTGTCAGAATAGTACCTGATTTGTATGAGTGACTGGCACCGGATGTCAGATAGACTTTTTGAAGGGCTGACCGCTTTGCCCTTTGGTATCAATCATCGCTGTCGGAATAGCGTCTTAGTTGTATGAGTGATTGTGGACCCAAAGCTTATTTCGTTTGCAAAGGAATTGTAAACTCATCGCCTTTGTCTGGTTTCGGTAATTTTCCATCTTGTTGATCAACCAATAGGACATTTTCAATTTTCAACTCAATCGGTTGTCCTGTGGCATTAGGAAACTTAAATAAGTAGATTTTCATTTGACCTGGCGCAACCTTTTTTTCGTCTATTGGATGCGATGGGAACGATGTTGCATATTCACCTTCACTCGTTACCAAGGTTACAGTAGAAGCTGGTGCCCAGCCGAATGACATACTGAATTCGGGGTTTGTATTTTCCACTTGCATTTGTAAATCATAACCGTCGCTTTGTTCAGCAAGAGAAAAATCGGAAAAGATTAAATGAGTGGTTACGTAAGGTTCAATAGTAGAAAGGTTAGGTTGTTCGGCCACATCCCTTTCGTCGGAAGAATCAGGCGTGTCCGGATCCTTAGTGTTTTCCTCGGTAGCTAACTCTTTTCTAACTTCCTCTTCGATTTCTTTCCGAATTTCTTCTTCCGATTTACTTGGCTCATTGCTATCTGAACAAGCAGTTAGTGCCAAAATAGCGGTAAAACATAGTATGAATAATTTCCATTTCATTTCTAACACTCCATTTATCTATATTATTGCATTTTTAATAATTTGTTTAGTTTGGTTAAATCGGAGTCTCTTATTTGATTCCTTGAGACATAAGTCGTTATGAAGTTTAATAATTCATCCGAAGTTGTAAATACATGGCCTTTTTCAGTTTCGACTTTCACTTTCACCCGATCATTCGAGAAGAAAACAATACCTTCAATCCAAACATCCAAGTCATTTGCTTTTAAGTAATTAGATAGGAAATATACTTGCCGCCCGACTTGTTTCATTGGATTTCTCATTTCATTTGAATACTGTCCGCCTTTTCTTCCGACTTTATGTTGGATCCAAACACGGTCCGCTCCCTTTCCTACGATTGTTCCGTTATGGTTTTTCACTTCGACGACAAAGACTCCATTACGCCCGACAATTATATAATCCATTTCTGCCTGACCGTCATCTGCAGCAATCCGGACAGAGTTATACGACTTATAGCCAGCCGGAAGTTTTTCAAGAACATTGGCAACTTTAGTTTCACCCTGTAGACCTACACGGAGAATGGCATATTTTCGCCAAAAAATAATCCCGGCACCGGCGAATAACATTGGCGCAAGGTGCAGGGCATTTTGAAAATGAAAAATGCGTAGAAAAAAGAGTACCATGTAAAGAATTGGAGGCGTCCAAAAAATTATAGATAATAGCAAGTATTGATTGGCTTTTTTTCTTAGCGTGTGTCTATCACTATGTAACTGAACCATTCGCACTCCTCCTTTCAAATCTAATAATTATAAAAATGTGAATATCTATTAAATTTTACCATTTATACAACTAGTTTAATAGCCCTAGTTTAAGTCTGATTGTCTTGTTTTGAGCGTGTGTTTTCTCCTACCTGATGTAGTAACGTCTAAGTTGAATTGTTTGGGTAATGACCGGACTTTACCAGAAAAAGTCCCTCAACCGATTGCCCGGCTGAAGGACTTTTTTCTTTCATCTCAATTACTTTCATCAGAATAGTGTCTGAGTTGTGTGAGTGACCCAGATATAGCACCTGATACACCATCTAAGGATTGCTCAATTTCCGGAATCGATTGCTGCATCCGATATCGATTGGGGGCATATAACAATTGCGCAGTTGTATAAAAGTTATCATCGTGAACTGAAAGTAACGTTACATAATAGTTTTTATCCCAGCTTGTTATTAATTTTGAATAATTATTGGAGTGGAAGAAATAATCTTCTCCAAATTCCTCTGCCGCTTCCCAATGAATTACGTTATGTAATGCTTCCATTTCATAGTATGTATCGTAGGAGATTATGTATGGCAAGAAATCATATACAATAAAACTTAATTGCCCATATTCAAAATAATAGTATAAGTGAACATAATAACCGTACTTAAAGGTCTCATAGGTTAATTTGGTAATATGTCCTTCAACCTCTTTATTTACTAGTCTTGCAGATTCAATTTTTTCTACTTGCCCAACATTCATATCGAAGCTTACACCACGTGTAACTCTTTTCGCAGGTTGGTATGCCGGATTTAAAGCCCTTGCCATAAAAGCTGCAAAATGTCCCCTAGTTACAGTATTTTTAGGTCTAAATGTACCATCAAGGTATCCCGTTGTAATGTCATTGGCCGCCAATTTGGTGATATAAGAATATGCCCAATAACTAGTAGGGACATCTATAAAGTTTACGTGATTTACGCCATCTAGTTTAAAAGCATTCACTAAAATCCTCGCCATCGATTCCCGTGTAATCGGTAATCCGGGATTGAATCTATCTGCTTTAGGAATAATTCCTTCATCAACTAACGCGGCAATTTCTTTAAAACCGCTAGTTGTAGAAAATACATCAGAGAAGTTTGGATTTGGTCGCCCATTAAAATTCAATTTTAAGGCCCTTGCTACCATCATAGCGGCCTGTCCATTGGTGACAGCATTACCCGGTTTAAAACGCCCATCTGGATACCCCCTAATTATATTCTGGCCTACTAAATAATCGATTTCCTCCTTGTTAGAGTGATTGTTTGGCACATCCCTAAATTGCTTACCGGTAGCTTCTACCGAGGATCCTTGTATGATGTTGCCAAATAAAGATAAAAATAAAATTACTACAATTAATACTTTTCTCATATAAACAAACCTCCTAAACCGTGATAAAAATACTATCCCATACAGCTGGGTATAGTGTTGTTCGGTACACAGACACTCACACAACTACTTATTTTGCTTTAGATTTGCGTGAGTTACCGCACCGGATATTATGAATCAACAATAATATCAATAGTTATAGTATACTATAACTATTGAAGATAATTAGGTCCATAGTTTGATTTCCAACGCTATGGTACTACATACTAAGGTGGGGAAACTATTTGCAGAAACGTTTAAGGATTTACCTCTTATTGATTTTAATGGTAGTCGCTTCCATTATTCCGTTTACGAATGCGGAAGCGAACAGCAGTTTAACGTTGACGGTGAACCAGCAGCTAGCCGGAACAAAATTTTCTATGGCGATTCGCGATTTACATAGTGGCAATCTAGTCTATGAATACAATGGAAATAACCGCATTTCGCCAGCTTCGACATTAAAGCCTTTGACAGCCGCAGCTGCTATGAATGTACTCGGTGAGGATTATTTCTTTTCCACTCAAATGCTAATGGATGGAACGATTCAAAACGGTGTATTGCACGGAAACTTGTACCTCCGTGGCGAGGGGGATCCGACACTACAAGTAAAAGACTTTGTGACGTTTAGTAATACATTGAAGAGATTAGGAATCAAACAGATTAACGGCAACATTTATGGAGACGAGACGTGGTTTAGCGGCAGTCGCTTATCCCCTGGTATCCATCCAAATGATGAAACGTTTTACTACGCAGCGCCGATTTCTGCGATAACAACTTCCCCAGACAATGATTACGACGTCAGCACTGTAATTGTTACCGCCACTGCATCTAAAGTCGGGAGTGTACCGAGTATATCGGTACATCCAAATTTGAGCGGTTTACGTATCATTAATAGTGCGAAAACGGGAAGCCGTGGAAGTAGAAATACATTAACGATTCGAAGAAAGCACGGAACCAATCAAGTCATCGTATCTGGCAACTTACCACAAGGAACCGGAAAAAAAGAATGGGTAACGATGTTCAACCCTACGTTAAGCACACTTCATTCATTCAAAAATACATTGGTCGCCCAAGGCATTCAATTTGCCAATGGATCCACAGTTACTTACGCTAAAGTTCCTACTGGCGCTGTTTCGTTAGGGACAAAACGCTCCCTAACATTAAAGCAACTGATGCCGACATTCATGAAGTTAAGCAACAATGGAATCGCTGATATTCTCGTCAAAACGATGGGGAAACGTGTTCATGGCACGGGTGACTGGGAACATGGAATTCAAGTAATCCGAACGTACGGACAAAGCATCGGATTGGGGATGGATGAATGGAATTTTGAAGATGGATCGGGAATGTCTCATTCAAATAAAGTGAACGCCATTCAACAAACATTATTTCTTGTCAAACAGCCACACGAAGCGCATTACGCTACGTTGCTAAACAGTTTCCCTAACGGTGGAAATAGCAATCGACTGGTTGGCGGAACGTTGCGCAATCGCTTTACTGAAACCGCTTATAGAAATCGTGTCATCGCAAAAACAGGGAGTTTAAATGGGGTAACCGCTCTTTCAGGATATACGCGCGCATCCAGCGGAAAATGGTATGCTTACAGTATTTTAGTAGAACACCGTAAAGGCGTCTACTACGCTCGACAAGTTGATACGATTACGAAAAAAATCATTTCGACGTACTAGGCGGTTTGTTGGGGTGCATGAGCCCTGTGCGAATCTTATCCTTGTATGACTAATAAGAATGACCTTATTAGAGTGTCCCAAAAAAAGAAGTAACCGCCCCCCATACTGGACTGATTTGAGCCAGTGAATTAGGCAGTTACTTCTTTTTATGTTTAGTGCAAAATGAATAGGACGATCATTACCGATTTTGATGAGCTGAAACAACCATTCTCTATTTCCTACTGCAACATTGGGAGGTAACATCCAGTACAAGTCACTTCAACCTGTTATTGCGGTTTAAGAACAAAAAGAAAGGCTCCACAGAGATTACTCTCTGTGAATCCTTTCTTCATTGGGATATCAAGTTTGTGTGAGTGACTGGCATCGAATATTACTTATTCACAGCAGCACTCTCAACTTGTTTAGTATTATAAATAAAGTTTGAGACTATTTTAACCGCTTGTTGACGTGTTGCTGAATGATTCGGCATATATTTTCCTTGTGAACCAGTAGCAATGCCAAGTTCATAAAGCATGGAGATCGCGTTTATTGCTTCATCATCATAGCGACCGTAATCAGTATAAGGCGCTGTTACATTGGCAATGTATTCCTTGCCTGTATGCACTTCAAAAGCACGTTTGATCATGAGCGCCAACTGTGCACGAGAGACATTTTCTCCAGGGGCGAAACTACCATCCCTACCGATAACAATGCCATTTTCATAGGCAGCTGCAATCTCTTCTTGCGTTTCGACTGCCCAGCCATTGAGGTCATCGAATGGCGCCTCATGCTCGGCTTTTAAATCTAGTGCGCGAACGATAAGTGATGCGGCTTGTGCACGAGTCAAGTTTCGATGCGGGGAATACGTTGCTTCGCTCGTACCATTCACCATATCGCGATAATAAAGATCTGAAATGTAAGGGTATGCCCAGTCGTTATAAGATAGATCATCAAATGGGACTTTCGCTAGAATACGACCTTCAATTCCTGTTGTAATCGTTTCAAGCGATTTCATATGGTCAACGAAATTCTCCCAGTCGCTAAAGCCAGGTTCACTTCCTCGACCTTCTTTATATGCTTCTTCTAACATCGTATAACCATCCCCACCCTTAGCGGTGAAAACGTTTGTTGTAATTGTGTACATTTTATCCATTTCAATTTCTTTTTCGTTAACAATCATGGATAGAACACGGTTTCCAGGTTCTGCTTCGCCGTCAAAGACAAGCTGCATGCCAGAAACATGAAGGAAACCACCTGACTCCGCAGGATAATCTTTTACAGAATGCTCAAATACGGCTTTCAGTTCTTCACCGCTTAATTCCATAAGTGCGAGTGTATTCCCGAATGGGAGAACGGAAATCGCTTCCCCGTACGTAATTGGCCCAGTTGGGATCGATTCACGAATTCCACCCCCATTTTGGAAAGCGATCACTGTGTCTGGATTAATTTCTTGAGCTTTCTTAAGCATTCCATCAGTAATGACGTTTCCAAGATTCGTTTCACCAGCTCGCACACCACCAAAATCACGAAGTCCACTTAGGAATACCCCAGCTGTTGCGCCAGTTGGTCTTTTCTCCGTTTCGGTTACTTGGTCAGTGTATTCTTTAATGAGCTCGGCTGCTTCTTCATCAATTTCAGCATCCTCACGATTGACTGTATGAAGAACGCCGTTATAATCGGTAATTACGCCATCTTTATCAAATGTGACATCCAGCTGACCAAGAAACTTATTGTATTCTTCAGTCTGGACAATAAGTACCGGTTCCGTATCTCCATTCACAACATAGGGCTCGTCCAGTTTGGTATGTGTATGCCCGCCGACAATAATGTCAATACCTGGAACACCTTTTGCTAGCAGGATGTCGTTATCTACTAAGTCTGAATCATCAAAACCAATATGTGTAATAGCAATAATTTTATTCACGCCAGCCTCTGTAAAAGCGGCTACCGCTTCTTGCGCTTCTTCTATATAGTTTGTAAATGTAATGTTTCCAGGGCTAGAGATATCCGCCGTTTCTTCTGTAGTTAATCCAAAAATACCAACCTGTTCACCATTAATTTCTTTGATAATGCCATTATAGATGTGACCATTCTCTGGTTCATCGGTAATGGTTTTCGATTGAAGACCATCGAAATGATCATCTTTGGAGAAGTCAACGTTTGTGGCAAGGAAAGGGAATTCTGCGCCTGTGACAAACTCTGATAATGCTTGATGTCCATTATCAGAACCGCCAAGATCGAATTCATGATTACCAAAAATCATCGCATCGTACTGAAGGTAATTCATGACAGCCAAACTCGCTTGTCCTTGAAACTCATTGAAATAAAGTGTGCCAGAAAAAACATCACCTGCATCAAGAAGTAGATTCACAGGGTTTTCTTCACGTAACTTTTTCACGAGTGCCGCACGCTTAGCTGTAGTTTTAAGATGTGAGTGCGTGTCGTTCGTATGCAAAATTGTCAATGTGAAATCATCAGTAGCTGTTCCGGTTGCTGCCATGACAGGGTTGAAAGTTACTGCAGAGAATAGTAGAATAGCTACTGCTATCCCTTTGAAGAAAGTGTTCCTCATTTTTACACCATCCTTATCTTTTTTGGACTAACTAGCATTCTAGTAAAGCCTATCATGTTATCAATTAACGGACAAATCAAGCCATTCTAGTATTCAGTCTGAAGCAGTCCAGTCGCTCACACAAATTATAACGAACCATTACGATTTGTTAATTTGATTGCTTAAACAGTTTGAAAGTTGGATTCCCGCTTTTATTTACGGTTTCTACAATTGAGCAACTGTTGGAGGATTTACCGAAATACGCTTTATTTTTCGCGAAAAAATGCAATCAGAAAAGACTTGGTTATTTATCGCCATCGTCTTTCCTAACTACGTATCGTAAAGGTGCATTGTGGCACAATTTAAGTTCTTATTCCATGTCCATTTTTATGGGGCTTGACCACTGGCACCGGGTATTTATTTCAATTTTAGAATTACTGGAATTCTGATAAATCATTTTATTATTCGTTATACTGAAATCGCCTCCTCTTATCTTAGTGTCACCATATAAACATAGTTCAATTATACTACAACCCGAAATGAAAACATACTTAATAATCGCAGTATTATTATAAAACCTCGATTTGCACGAAGCTAAATCGCTTCGTACAAATCGAGGTTATCTTAATCTAGCATTTTAATTAAACTATACTTTCCAATATTCTTACATGCTACTTCTCACCAATTATCCAACTTAGATTAGGCCATTAGAAATGTCTAAACTTCAAATAGCCCCCTTACCAAACACCGTCTGGTAAATCGTCATAAACAAGATTTTCATATCTAGCATCATTGATCTATTTTCAACATAATACAAATCATTCTTGATCTTTTCACCATGATTACTATCGCTACGCCCATTTACTTGAGCCCATCCAGTGATACCAGGTTTTACGAGTAAACGTTTTTTTTGTTCAGAGCTATAGCATCGTGTAATCTCAACAATTTCTGGTCGTGGACCGATGACACTCATATTTCCAATTAGTACATTCAAAAACTGTGGGAGTTCATCTAGACTAGTCTTTCGAATGAACCGCCCTACTTTCGTTACATTCGGATTAATACCATCTGTTGTTTTAAAAAAAAAGTCATCTGGAACACCATTCTCCCAATTATATGGGGATTCTTTCTCACCTTGAATTGTACCTTTAGTCTCTTTCATTGATCGAAATTTATAGATAAGAAACGGCACATCATTTAGCCCAGCTCTCTTTTGTTTGAATAAAACAGAACCTCTATCTTCAATAATGACCGCGACTGATACGCCTATTAATACAGGTGACAGCAATATCAGCGCAATCGAACTAAAGACAATATCGAATAAGCGTTTAAATATTCTATATAAAGGTTTCTTTTGCATAGTGGAGGTTTTTACGGTCTTCCTCTGTAAATTGTTTCTCATCTTTTAATCCTCCATATCCATTTGCTATCCCGATAATTTGTGTAGGACTTTTAATGCGATCTACAATAATAGATCCCGCTTCACCAATAACTCCACCAGCAACCAGTTTCATACTCCCTACTTGATTAGAACCAATCACAGTATTAAAAAACTCATTTTCATCAGATAAAGATGTTATTCCTGCAAATAAAAATGGGTTGCCCAAACGAACATCCAATCGTAAAACGGAAACATCTTTTTCTAAGGCAGCAGCAATAAATGTTCCTTGGAAATTTCCAATACCTCCATCTATCGCAAAACCACTTGGCTTAATATGTATAGACATTTTAGTTTCAATGATTTTTTCACTTGATAAAAATGATATTAACCCATCATATTTAAAGTCTATATGTTCTTGATGGGGTCGCGCAACAGCACATGAATACCTAGGCTTTATCATATTTAGAGTGGTTACTATAGATTGAATCTTCTCGGGGTCTCGTCCCTCTATGAGTACGTCTACTTCTCTTTCAAGTAGGCGCAGCGCCAATTTAAATGCAATATTTCCCGTACCATAAACAAGAACTTTTTTACCAGCTAAATCAACACCCAACTGATGCAATATTAATTGATCTGCTGCCTCTAGTGTTACATCATTGGGTTTATACGGAAGTACTCTAGACCTCTTAATAACTTCGTTTGCGATTTCCATCAAATTGATTTCTTGTTTTCTCTCAACATCGATTAGAATGTTTTCTATCTGACCATCAATTTTCCTGAAAAGTTCTTGGGCTAATTTCCGATCGGTTAATAGAATATTTGCAACAGGTTGGCCATTAAGATTTTTATCTGGAAGTCTACTGATTTGTACAGAATTTCGTGAAGTAGTACTTATTAATAGAAGACTATATTGATTTATGTCCGTAATTAATGCTTCAAGCATGTCATGTGCCACACTTTCCTTTGTGATAAAACTACAAAAAATTAATCTTATAACGTCTGATTTCGAGCTATTAACATTCACTCATTCAGTTGCTTTAAAAACTGATTTGAAAGTACTTCCCAACTACAATGTTCTGATATAAACTGATAACCTAACTCTCCAAGTTCCTCTGCCTGCCTATGATCATTATTTAACGCAATAAGTTTTCTTACTAAATTCGCAGATTGATTTTTTCGTATTAAAATACTTGGGTTACTTTCATGTAAAGCATCTTCCTCAATGTCTGTCAAAATAATAACTGGTAATTTTGCCGCCATATAATCATACATCTTATTCGGACTGATACCCCAATTAAATACAGGTGAATCATGAAGTGGAAGAAGCCCCACATCGGCCTTATTTAGGAAACTAGGTATATAATCTTTATTTATAGGTTCTAGAAAAGTTACATTTTCAATATCCTCTTCTAATTGTCTCTTAAGTAGATTTTCCTTATGTACCCCATTACCTAATAATATGAAATGAATATCATTTTCTTTTTTATTTAGTAATTCTTTTGCTGAATCTAATACCATATCCAAATTGTTGGCCATGCCATGCGCACCTGTATAAACCACTATGAATTTCCCTTTGACCTTGTCGAAAATCTGCTGAACTGATGAGGGAAGTTGTTCATATGATTTTTCATAATTATCTAGCGCCACACCATTGGAAACAACCATTAGCTTTTCTTCTGGAACACCATTATCTATCATATATTTTTTAGCCTTATCAAATAGAAGCAATACTTTATCTGCAGAATTAATTAACCATTTCTCTATTCTTTTTAATACCCTTACCTTCAAGCTATTCGGAGACACGCTACCTAGATCAATCATAGATTGTGGCCATAAGTCTCTTTCTTCGAATATGAAGAGAGCTTTTTTATTCTTCGCCACTTTGGCTCCCGCAATAGCAGCAAAGGGATGCATTAGTGACCCTATCACATGAGTCGGATTGTCATTAAGTTTATTCTTTACAAAAAAGGATTTAAAAGAGTACTCAAACATGTTTATAATCCGTTTATAATCATTCTTTTTATACTTAACCGTCTTAAGCCAAACAAACCTAACTCCATTTACAACTTCTATTTGATACCATTCATTTCTCTTATATTCGCGTTCCTCTACCCTTGTTTGATAATTAAATGATGATGCAATTATAGTAACTTCTATGTTTTTCTGCACCAATTCCTTGGCTAAATCGTAATGTCTAGTAAATCCAGCTGAACCAGGTCCAACCGCATAATGATTAAATATCCAAATATTCAAAGTAATACCCCACTTACTGATTTCTCAATAATTGTTCTTTCGGAACCTTTCGGAATTCCTTCGCTGGTGCCCCCACAACTAAACTCTCTTGTTCTACATCTCTTGATACCAGACTCCCTGCCGCAACTGTTCCATCTTCGTGAATCACCTTTCCAGGTAGAACTGTCGCATTTGCTCCGATTCGACCACCGTCTTTAACTGTCACACCTTTAAACTTATCAAAACGCTCTTGTCCACGTCCCATAAAGTTGTCGTTCGTTGTAACGACATACGGTGCAATAAATACGGAATCTCCGATTTCAGAGTAAGCAGTTAAATAGCAATTTGTTTCGAGCTTACATCTACTACCAACCGTACAATCATTTTCAATTGCGACACCACGTCCAACAATCGTCTTCTCTCCAACTGTTACTCGTTCTCTTACTGTCGCTAAATCCGCTATAAATACATCATCGTCAATTTCCGCATTCGCATAAACAATTGCAGATGTTCCCACTGTTACACCCGCTCCTATTTTTGCAGGTGGAAGCTTCTTGACGTCAGGCAGAATCGATGCTTTTGCACGCGTTGGCTGTTTACCAATGACCGCATTGTCCTGAATAATTACGTTGTCTCCAATTTCAGTACCTTCATAGATAACTACATTATTTCCGATTACTACGTTATCCCCAAGTTTTACATCTGGATTGATGACTACATTTTGGCCTTTTTGAACCGACATTTAATCCTCATCCTTTCGAAAAAGCCAGCCTTAAAAAAGACTGGCTTTATACTATTCAAGGTATTTTTTTATAATTGAATTGATTTTCTTTGCAGCTTCCCCGTCGCCATATAGATTGTCGATTGGTTTGCCTACTTGTAAATTCGCTAGTTTTTCTGCTAGATTAACTTCCAGTGGATTAACCAATTGGTTCCATCCTGTAACAATTGTTTCAACCCATTCTGTTTGGTCGCGCAAAGTAATACATGGTACTTTTGCAAAATATGCTTCTTTTTGAACGCCCCCCGAATCGGTGACAATTGCTTTCGCATGTTTTTCGAGCAGTAGCATTTCTAAATATGAAATCGGTTCTACAATTTCAATATTACTTGCTTGCTCTACAATAGAATTCAAACCAAATGTATCGATTTTACTTTTCGTTCTTGGATGTAGCGGTAAATACACTTTTTCTTTAAGTGCTGAGAAGGCTTGTAAAATTGATTCAAGGCGCTCTTTATTATCTGTGTTATCTGCACGATGGATTGTTCCCAATACATATTCACGGCTCACCAAATTATAATCGCTTAACGTATGTTTTTCCTCCGCCAATGTCATGTTATAAAGCACCGCATCATACATGACGTCGCCTACTTGATGTACCCCATCAGATATACCTTCTTTCGCTAAATTGCGAACAGCAAGATCTGTTGGTGCAAAAAGCAAGGTCGATACATGGTCTGTCATAATCCGATTGATTTCTTCTGGCATTTCTTTATTATAACTTCTAAGTCCTGCTTCAATATGGATAATCGGAATATGTAATTTACTTGCTACTGTAGCTCCAGCCAATGTTGAATTAGTATCACCATAAACAAGAATCGCATCTGGTTTTTCTTTCTCAACAACTTCCTCAACAGCAATCATCATTCTACCTGTTTGACGTCCATGTGTATCTGACCCGATACCCAAATCGTAATCTGGCTTTGGTATATTTAACTCGTCAAAGAATACACCAGCCATATTGTAATCATAATGTTGGCCTGTGTTTACAAGTACTTCATTAAATGATTCTCGTATCACTCTTGAAACGGCTGCAACTTTTACTAACTGTGGTCTTGTTCCCGCAATCGTTAAAATTTTCCTCATGAATAAAATTCCGCAATCTTCTCAATGACATAGTCTTGCTGCTCTTGTTTCAACTCAGGGAACATTGGTAGTGACAATGCCTGTTCTGCTGCTTTTTCCGTTTCTGGTAAGTCCCCTTCTTTATATCCTAAATCTTTAAAGACCGGCTGCAAGTGGAGTGGAATCGAATAATAAATCATTGTTGCAATCCCTTGCTCCTTCAAAAATGCTTGTAGTTCATCTCTTTTTTTAACGCGAAGCGTATACTGGTGGAACACATGATAATTACCTTCTACTTCATTTGGCATTATAACAAAGTCACCAACAAGATCATTAAGTTTTTCCGTGTAATAATTTGCATGTGTCCGGCGATTTTCACTCCATGTGGATAAATGAGGTAACTTCACATTTAATACAGCTGCTTGAAGTTCATCCAAACGGCTGTTATATCCTAGCATATGGTGATGATACTTCGGTTTACTTCCATGGACACGAATCACGCGTGCTTGTTCAGCAATCTCATCATTATTTGAAACAATCATCCCGCCATCACCATATGCTCCAAGGTTTTTGGTAGGGAAAAAGCTGTAAGTAGCAGCACTACTCATTTCACCAACTTGTTTGCCTTTGTATGTTGAACCAATAGCTTGCGCAGCATCTTCAATGACATGTAAATTATGTTTATTCGCAATCTCCATAATCAGATCCATATCTGCCATCTGGCCATATAAATGCACTGGGATAATCGCTTTCGTCTTCTCCGTAATCGCGGCTTCAATTTTAGATGGATCAATATTAAATGTTACTGGATCAATATCTACAAATACAGGCTTCGCATTTGCACGAGCAATTGAACCAGCTGTAGCAAAGAAAGTAAACGATGTTGTAATTACTTCATCTCCTTCACTAACCCCCGCAGCTTGAAGTGCAATATGTATCGCATCGGATCCATTTCCTACACCAATTCCATGGTTTGTCTTACTCATTTCGGCAATATCATTTTCAACTTGCTTGACGTGACTACCAAGTATGAATTGCGAAGAAGACATCACTTCATCTAATTTCGAAAGAACTTCATCTTTAATTTTTGAGTATTGCTCTGAGAGATCTAACATTGGGATTCTCATATTCTCATCTCCTAATCATTTTGTAATTTCTTATACGCTTCAATTAGTTTTTGGCTTTCTTTTTCCCAATTATATTCTGTTTCTACCGCTTTCCTTCCATTTTGCCCCATACGTTTGGCGATATCAGGATTTTCAAATAAGTAGTTAATAGCATAAGCAATTTCAATTGGATTTTCAGGATTTACGCAAATTCCACAATCATGTTTTTCAATAATGGATCTCCATAATGGAAAATTAGAACAAATAACAGGAATTCCTGCCGACATATATTCGAACATTTTATTCGGCTGTGCGTTGATATGGTTTGGTTCAGGTAAAAATGTCACTATCCCGGCTACTGACGAGGCAAGTAATTCTTTCACTTGCAATCGGTTTATGACACCAAGATATTCTATATTATTATGGGCAATTATCTGTTCTTCCAGTTTTTGAGGATTAATTGGACCCGCAATATTTATGGAACCATTTATTAAATCAGCTGCATCCAACAACTGGTTTGCACCCCTTATTAGCCCCAATCCCCCCACATAGCAAACTTGTTTTTGTTTCTCTTGGTCACTTTCTAATTCAGTACTTTGAAGTTCATTAAGCAATGGATAATTATTAATATTAATAGTGTTAGTATTAACATTTTTAAAACGCTCCGTAATGAAAGGTGTGGCTGTCATTAAAACATCAAATTTTCTAGCCCCATAGTTCTCGTAAACCTCAAATAACCATGCCAACGGTTTTCTGATTAATGGGTTAATCCATATTTTTGATAACAATGCTCTTGGTAAATCTTCATGTATATCGTAGATAACTTTTTTACCATGTTTCTTTAATTTTAATCCAACGGGGATAAGCTCAGGATCGTGAAAATGATACACATCTGCATCAATTTCCAATCCTTTTTTATATACCCGGTCTACTGTTTTCGTCATTCGATTGAAACGGTTTCCAGTTCCTTTAGTAACACCATGTACTTGAACACCATCAATCATGGATGTCGGTGCATCTGGAACAACAAAATGGACTTCAAACCCAGCCTCTGCTAGTGATTTGCATTCTTTTATAAATATTCTGGTGTCCGTATGCAGATGGACTGATGTTAGATGGCAAATTTTCATAGATTATCACCCATTTCTTTATCCTTCAATGCTATTTATTAGTCGCATTAATACTCGTGTCTGCAATATCAGGACTTTTATACAACATTAATGCGATTGTTGTAAACAAAAATCTATTATCAGAGATGTCACCGCTGACCATCGCGTTGACCAGCATACTTAGAAATAATATTAATATCGTCATATTATAAAAGTTTCTTGAGATATGGAAAAAATATTTTCTTGAACTGTAAAAAATTAAAGTTAAGAATAATATTAGCCCAATAACTCCTAGTTCAGAAATTATTTCAAGTATTATATTATGTGCATATCCCCTACTATCCCCTGAACCAATTAATACTGGCCAGCTGCCGATACCGTTTCCTAATAATGGATTTTTCGTCCAAAGTAAAAAACTCTCTTTATAAAAATAAACACGAGTATTTGCACTTGCCCCCAAATCATCTGATCCAAATAACAACATCATTCTCTTAAGACTTTGCGGAACCTTATCTGTGGATAATAAAACCAAAATGGTAATAAATAATGTAAACATGCTTACAATAGAAAAAATAGCCTTTTTAGTAATCTTTAAATTCTTTTTAGTCTTAATATAGGAAGCAAAATAAAATATTAAAACTAAAGGAAACAGCGACAGCAGTGGACCTCTTCCACCTGTTGATAGCATGATATAGATATATGCAGCTAATAGAATTACGAGTAATACTTTAACTCTAAACTTAATGCCTGTGTAAAAAATTACGGATGTCAATATGATAATACCAAGACTTAGTGTTCTTCCAACCCCTAAATAATTACCACCTAAAACGTTTATAAATCCAGCATTACCTGCAAACACAAAAATGAGACTTTCAATAAAAAGCCATAAAGACATTAATAGTACTGAAATAAAAAATCTTTTCAATCTTACTTTTTCTCGGATAATAATTAAAGCTGGCCCAGCTAAAGCCCATAAAACTAACGTAAACATGTGTAATGTTTTTTCGTATGCGTATACTTGACTTGGTGACCATAACAACGTGATTAGTGCATAGAAAGAAAAAGCTAGGTATAAGGCTAGTAATATAAGTGATTTTCTTTCAAATACAAACTTTCTTTTTATTAATATATATGCTGCAATTACTATACTCCAAAGTAGAAAAAGTAATGTAATATCAACAGGTACCCACTCAAACCTCGAATCGCCCTTAAATCTTCCTGCAAAGAGAAATAACATGAAGATAAATTCAAATGAAAAAACAAGCTTAAATCCTTTGGCTATCTTCTTTTGAAAACTATTATTTAAAGAATTACTCTTCATAAGCATACCCGCTTATAATCGATTTATAAACGTTTTCATAATCAGCCCACAAAGGCACATTAAAGCTTGAATTATGCCATAGAAAAACAAATGTTCCATTATACTTTTTTACAGTATTAATTAAATTCATTGTTCTCGTATACATTTCTACCGGCTTTATATCCTGATACCCTATAAAGCTTCCTTCCATCACAGTTAAAGGTAGTTCTTTTAATCTTAACTTTGATTGCTCTATAAAATTAAATACACTAAATTCAAAACATACACCACAGCGGAAACCTTCTTTATCTGCAAATGACAAAGTTAAATCGCTTTCCATTTCATTTCGGTTCCAAATATCCCATGTAACTGTTGAATCAAATCGTAAATAATGCTGTCGACCTTCTTTAATTGGA
This sequence comes from Sporosarcina ureilytica, assembly GCF_001753205.1. GTDB lineage: Bacteria > Bacillota > Bacilli > Bacillales_A > Planococcaceae > Sporosarcina > Sporosarcina ureilytica. Next base: position 3,173,996 of record NZ_CP017560.1, read on the forward strand.
AGCTCTACCGTCTCTTCTAATCGTTCCTTTTCTTCCTTCCAACGTTTCGGATTATTATAAGAATCAAAACTAGGGTGAAATCCGATTATATGACCTCGTTTTTTAATCTTATTTAAAATTCCAATTGCTAATGGGCTCTTAATATCATATCTATTATCATTATCTGATTTATCACTACTCATAAAATAAAATCGAGATTTAATGTTTGCTGCTTCTGATAAATCCATTATCCAATCAAATGTATCATATGGATCATTTTTAATTCCTAGCTTTGTTTGAACTAAATCCTTGATACTTTTTGTGAAAAGTAAAAGACTTTTCCTTTTAATTAAATCTGCACCGAGGACCTGCATCCAACGCATTGGTCCCTTCCAATATGAAAGATGATCCACATCATGCGTCAACACAAACTCATACTTGCGTTCTTTCCGTTGTTCCCGATAACCAAGATACGCCAACATCCCCCACAACATCTCCACATACTCATTCACAATTGGGCGATCAAGAAAGTCAAACTTATAAGCCAGGCTATCTTTCGCTGAAAATCGATTATGTATGTCGCGCGCCGGATTCACATACTCTTCCCACCTTGTAAGCATAAAAAATGATGCTGCAAAAATATCATTTCCGCAGATGATATGATTGTCTTCTACAATGATTTTTTCATTTCCAAACAACACTGGAACATCTAGTTCAGAGGTGAATTGATTCTCTGCAAAAGTAACAGATACAGGGATAGCTTCTGAGTTTAAATAGGCCAGGTTCTCCTGGTAATGATTGAAAAAGTTATCCTCTACAACTACTTCTTTTTCATTAAAAATCAAATGATAATTGGTCGCTTCACTCACTTCAATCGAATAAGATAACCCTAAAAATTCACCTATTAGAATATCGATGATATATGTACGCTCCGGAATATTATTCTGGGGGATTTTGATAATCATATTGATCACTCAGTTCTTAAATTTGTTTTTGATGATACTTACTACTTTTCTTTGACTAAACATTACCGCTACTGGAATAGAAGGGTAAAACACTTTTTTTCCTTTTATCCTAAATAAATTCACTACCGCCTTTAACCGAAATCTCATTAGCGAAAATATTATATGTAGACTATCCACCCAAAGAATATGTTTAAATGGCGGAATGCCATTCTCATACCAATCATCTTCCTTATCTAACTGCAAATATCTCTTTATTAATGCGTTATCATATAAATCTATAAATATTCCATGTTGCATCCAAAATCTTGGATTGAGTTCTAAAACATAATATTTATCATCTGCCACTTCATAAAAAAACTCCAACTCAAAAGGACCTTGGTACTTCAATTCATTTAATATGTAATTCGTTCGTTCAATTAAATTACTCGGATCTCTTATGGTTTCAATCACTGCCCCTGTTGCCATGGTTGCAGTGCTACCAAGAGTTTTCTTACTAATGATTATTGCATTCCTTCTATTATTCTTATAGTCAAAATAGCCTGATGCAGAAATGTTATTTTCAGTATTCGAGTTTAGTAGTTTTTGATGGAAGAACCAATCTGGATTCCAATTGTTTTCTTCTATTTCACCTATGACACTATTAACTTCCGTTTGATTCCTTACAATAAACCCACGTGGAAGTTTTACCCCGTCTTTCCATGAGTGTTTACATTTTAGATAAAATGGATAGCTAGCCTCAAAGGAATTTAGCTTTCTAGATGGTATAGGTTCTTCACCAATACCCTTGAGAAATTCCGCAAATGTTAATTTATCATCGAGTAAATCAATGTCAAAGTAGCGAGGTTCAAATTTATTTTTTTCACTATTAACGTAATTTTTCAAGGAGTTTTCTTCTGTGAAAAATAATGTATCATATTTCCTTATTTTTTTCTTGTCAATAAAAGGAATAAAACCAGTATTTTTATTAATCGAAAATAAACTTAAACCTAATTTCTTCAGACCTTTTTTTATAGACCACGCATTTATATAATCAGTGAAAACAATGTTCTTCATTTTAAATGCCTCTCTTCAAATCAAATCCTATTCCGTTTATTCCTTAAAAGAAGGATTATCTTTCGTCTATATATTGAAAAAATGTTTCTACCAATAAATTTAATTAAAAAATTGTTCGAATAAATCTTCGCGTTAACTTTATTATGTGCCCTAACAGAAGCAACATTTTGAACTTCCACAACATCTATTATTTCGTCTACTTGATATTCATTTTTTATATATCGGGACATTTTGTCAATCAAGAAGGGGAAAATGCTTTTCCCGCGAAATTCCGGATTAACATACCCATTAAATAGAAATGCCTGTCCTACTTCTATAGGTATACTATCATGCCATACTTTTTCTTTTGGAACGATACCCCAAAAATATCCAACTAATGCTTTATTTTCGTCGAAACAAGTTAAACAAAAAATATCATGATTTTTACTTCTTTCAAAAACCTTATTTGTGTTTGCCGATTCTTTAAATAATTCTTTGTGTTCAAGAAGACTTGCCCCTTTTAGAATAACGCACTGTGTCTTCTTCAACCTAACATTTACTTCTTCCGTTTCGCTCAAAGAATAGATATATCTTTTCTTTAATATATAATTATTAAAATACTTTTTTATTCGGGACATTTTCTATCACCATTCTATTAGTCATTTTTACTAACTTTATAAAAAATCATTATAAGGATTATATAAAACACAGAAAAGGTTCCGGAATAAATTGATAAAAATAATGATAAATTTAAAGATAATGTAGTACTAATAAGACATAACATTACAATCAATATTAAATAAGTAGATTGAATCACTAAGGCGTACTGATTTTTTTCAAATACGCTAGTCGTCGTACTTAATGGACTACTAATAAATCTTATCAAAAAGTAAGGCGCTAATATCGAAATTAGTTGACCCGCAATAACCCAATCTGGACCGAAGATAAAAACAATAATCGATTCACCAAAGAAAAAAAGAATTGTGAACGGAATAACTGCAATGATGAGTAATTTTTTAAATGTAGATATAAATGTTTTCTTAGCATTTCCCGTTTCAATTCTCTCACGAGCGGCCTGTTGCATAAAAACTTGCCCAAAAGATGAACCTATAATTGACGAGGGTGCCCCTAGAACTCGATTTACTAACGCATATTGTCCAAGTGTTGCTACACTGAACATCACAGGTAGAAAGAAATTCATGATATTATTTGAAATAGTATTCATCAAGACGGCAGGCATTGAGAATTTCGGAAAGTTGTTATATCGCTTTGCAGAACTTGACACCGAAGATCTATTTACTTTTTTAAGTTCAACTTTATCTTTTATTACCGTCGTAACTAAACGACCATTTGCTAATGCTTGAGAAACAATCTGCCCGGTAATTAATCCACCTGCACCTTTTTTCAGAAATCCGAGTGTAATTTGAACCACTGATAACCCTACTGATCTTGTAACACTTGTTTTAGCAATGTTAGCATAGGCTTTCTTTCTAGTGTTGTAGTAGTTTAGCGAATTATAGAGACCTGAGAGAAAAACTACAAGAGGGATAAAGTATAGCCATCTAGCTAATTCTTCATTGTTAATAAGTGAAGCTATCGGATTGTAGAAAACGAAAATAGAGATTAAGAGCAATATGCTTAATGTCGAACTGATAATTAGTGATAGCGCCATGATACTCAATGCTTCTTTATCAGTCTTAGGTAAGACAATTGCTAATTCATAGCGCCCATTTGCAACTGATGCCAAAATTGCAGTTATTGCAACAAATAAGGCAAGCACCCCAAAATCTTCGGGTGAATAGAGCCTCGTTAATATTGGTGAAATCGCAATTGGAATCGCTTGAGCAATTGTTGTGCCAGTGAGTAAAGTCAACACATTTCGATTAAAGTCACTTTTAAATAGTTTTTTTATCATTATAATCTACTTTCAGTTTCACAATTTAAAATAAACAGACTCTTCATTTGCATTTTCATATGAATTTCGCGTATCAAAAATAGCTTTAGCTGTTGCCTTTATTAATTCATAATCAAACCCACTATGATTCGTAGCAATCACCACAAGATCAGCTTCTTTCAACTTCTCTTCCGTCAATACCACAGTACCAACCATTTCACCATTAAACCTAAATTCTGTTATATAAGGATCTGATACTTCCCACTCTGCACCAAACTTAGTTAAACGATCCAATATCGGTAATACAGGTGATTCACGGTAATCGTCAATATCTCTCTTGTAGGCAACACCCAATACCAATATCTTAGAACCATTCATTGCTTTTTTCTGTTCGTTTAAAATCTCTGAACAACGTTGAACTACAAAGTCCGGCATACTATCATTAATTTCGCCAGCGGTTTCAATTAACTTCGTGTGATAGTTATATTCCCGCGCTTTCCATGTTAAGTACCATGGATCGATTGGAATGCAATGTCCGCCGAGTCCCGGTCCTGGATAAAATGGCATGAATCCGTATGGTTTTGTTGCAGCTGCGTCGATTACTTCCCATACGTCTATCCCCATTTTATTGCAAAGTATCGCCATTTCATTTGCAAGTGCTATATTAATATTACGGAATGTGTTTTCGAGAATTTTTTCCATCTCAGCTACAGCTGGGCTCGATACCTCGTGCACTTCACCGTCAAGAACCGCACGATACATTGCTGCCGCTACATTTGTACAGCCTTTCGTAACCCCACCGACAACTTTCGGTGTGTTTTTTGTGTTAAAATCTTTATTCCCCGGATCTACTCGTTCTGGTGAATAAGCTAAGAAGATGTCTTCTCCGATAACAAGACCTGTTGCTTCTAGAATTGGTTTGATAAGTTCTTCTGTCGTTCCAGGATAAGTTGTGCTTTCTAAAACGATAAGCGTTCCAGGCGTGATATACTTAGCGATTGCTTTCGCTGAGCTTTCCACGTACTGCATGTTAGGTTGCTTATATACATCGAGCGGAGTCGGAACACAAATAGCGACTGCATCCACATCTCTAATGAATGTGTAATCCGAGGTAGCTTTCAGTTTTTCAGATGCGACTAGCACTTCAAGATCCTCTTGAATGACGTCCCCGATATAGTTCTTTCCATCATTAACCATACCTACTTTTTCTTCTTGGACATCAAAACCAATTACCGTGAAACCTGCTTTGGCCTTTTCTACTGCAAGTGGGAGTCCGACATATCCAAGACCTACTACACCAACTGTCGCAGTTTTCGTTTCTAGTTTGTTTATTAATTGTTCTGCTATTTGATTTGTCTTTGTTTTTGTCATTTTATTCAATCCCTTTTCGACCGTTTAACAGGCTGATTTGTATTAGCTGATTCATAGAAGTCCAAAACAAGCGCCAATGCATTTCTTCCATCTTTTCCGGTTACGGCTGGTAGACGATTTTCATTGATTGCACTCATCATGTCTTTGATAATTTGTTCATGTCCCGGTGTTCCCCATGGGTTTTCATCAATATCACTTATCCATTGTTTAGACATTTTATTTTCGAGTCCTTCTATTATAACGTGTTCGAAATTCAATGCATTTTGACCACCAATTTTGACTGTTCCTTTTTCGCCGAATATCGTAATAGATTCTTCATAGTTTTTTGGATATACAGTTGTCGAAGCTTGAACAGTTGCAAGTGCACCTGATTCAAAACGAATAAGACCTGTAGATACGTCTTCTGCTTCAATATCTCTAAGTCTAGTCGCTGCCATACTGAATACTTCCTCGGGTTCCCCCATATACCATAGAAGTAAGTCAAGATTATGGATCGCTTGATTCATTAATACGCCGCCATCATGTTCTTTCGTACCGCGCCACGGTGCTTGATCATAGTATTCCTGACCACGGTTCCAGTTGACAGTACATAACGCATGACTAATTTTCCCAAGTAGATTTTGATCAAGTATTTCTTTTAATTTCATCGCTACTGGTCGGAAACGATTAGGATGAATAATTGCTAGCTTCACATTATTCTCTGTAGCAGCTTTAATAATCTGGTCCGTTTCTTTTAGTGTCATCGCAATTGGTTTTTCTAATATGATATGTTTTTTGGCGTCCGCAGCTTGTTCAGCAATTGTTGCATGTGTTCCGCTTGGTGTACAAATACATACGATATCAATGGATTCATCTTGTAGCATTTCTGTCAAGTCAGTGTATGGTTTAGCCTGATAGTCATTCACATAGGGCTCCATTAATTCCGGAACTCGATCACAGACGGCAACAAGGTTTGCACCTTCTATATTTTGAATAGCTTGCACATGTTTTTTTGCTATAAAACCGCAGCCAATAATCGCAAAATTCATTTGAAACCCTCACATTTATAATTAGTTTTCTTATACAGTTGTTGCTTTACTCTGTCCTTCAACAACTTTCCGATTAGCCAACCCAACCAAAGTCTCCTTCACTTCCACACTACTCATTCCTGGAAGCTTCTCCAACACAAACTCCATCTCTGTCACACTAATCGGTGCCGCCTTCCCAATATGGATCTTAGGAAACACCTGTCCACTCTGAATCTCATCTTCATTCAACAGCTCTTCAAATAACTTCTCTCCAGGACGAATCCCTGAAAACTCAATGCCAATCTCTTCGATATCATAGCCTGATAGCTTAATAAGATTGTTCGCTAAATCAACAATCTTCACTGGTTCGCCCATATCAAGTACAAATACTTCACCGCCTGCAGCGAGGGTACCAGCTTGGATCACAAGTCGGGATGCTTCAGGAATGGTCATGAAGTATCTTGTCATTTCTGGATCAGTTACAGTTACAGGCCCTCCTGCTGCAATCTGCTGCTTAAATAAAGGCACGACGCTGCCCCGTGATCCAAGGACATTCCCGAATCGGACTGCTGCGAACTTTGTCGTGCTTTCTTTCGCTAAGTTTTGTACAATCATTTCCGCAAAACGTTTCGTTGCGCCCATCACATTCGGTGGGTTTACCGCTTTATCCGTTGATACAAGAACAAAGTATGGAACACCGAACATATCGGCTGCTTCCGCAACGTTTTTCGTTCCGAAGATGTTGTTTTTAACAGCTTCCATTGGATTTGCTTCCATTAAAGGCACATGCTTATGTGCTGCTGCATGATAAATCACATCTGGTTTATATTCACTGAAGATATCAAATATCCGACTTCGGTCTTTAACGTCTGCAATGATGGGAATGATTTCCGTTTCCTTTGCAACTTTTTGACGCAGTTCCATGTCTATTGTATAGATGGAACTTTCACCGTGCCCTAAGAGAATGAGTCGCTTCGGTCGGAATTCGCTTACTTGTCTACAAATTTCTGAACCGATAGAGCCCCCTGCCCCAGTGACAAGGATTGTTCGATTGGTTAGTTTATCTACAATGGCCTTCAGGTCAAGTTCGACTTCTTTACGTCCTAGTAAATCTTCAATTTTAACATCGCGCATATCATTGACCGACACGCGACCTATCATAATCTCTTCAATACTCGGCATAATTTTAACTTTGGCACCTGTATGTGCACATTGCTCGTAAATACTTTGGATTCCTATTTTTCCGAGTGAAGGAATCGCAATAATGATTTCATCAATTCCTTTTGATTTCACAATACTTGGAATGTCTTTCGTCTTTCCTTTTACAGTTAAGTTCATAATTTTAAGCTGCTGCTTCCGTGGATCATCATCGATAAAGGCAACTGGTGATAGGTCAGGATTCGGTGTTTGCTTCAAATTTCTTGCAAGCATTGTCCCTGCTTGCCCCGCTCCAACAATTAGTACACGCCGCTGATTCTTAGGCTTTGCAAAAGACTCTCGGTCATGTAATAAACGTAAAAGGAATCTTGAACCACCAATCATAATAATATGCAACATCCATGTGATTGCCATCACTCGGAAATAAATATCGTCTTTTATAAAATATTGCATCGCACTGGCCGTCGCAACAGAAATGGTTACCGCATAGCCAATTGTAAGTAACTCGCGGACAGATGCGACACTCCAAACCCGGTCATATAGATGAAAATAATAAGCCGCAATATGATGACTGACAAGGAGCGTAATTGCACTGATGATAATCATACTATCTGAATAAACCTTTAATGTTGGATGTAGTAAGTAATAACTCATAAAGATTGCGGAGAGGACGATTGCTGAGTCAACGATAAAAAATAAAACATAGCGCAATCCATAGCTCATATCCATGCCCTTCTTTCATTTGAATTATTTTGCAGTTACAGAATTCTTCCAGTATTCACGGAAAAAGACGATTCCAATACCTGCCATTAATCCAATGATCATCGCAATCACAATATTCAACATCTTATTTGGCGCAGAATGACCTTCTGCTAATGTTGGTTCAATAATTGTACGGATAAATGGATCCGGACGGAAGCTATCAAGCCCTGTTTTTACTGATTGATATTTTCCTAGTACTTTTCGGTATTCTTCCGATTTCGTTTCGATTTGTGCTTGCATTTGCATCAACTCGTTATGAAGCGAACCACTCACTTGAGCAAGTCCCTTTACTTGGTCATCGTTTATAGTCAACATAAGCTGTGAATTGACCATTGTCTGCATAATAAGTATTTCTGGTAAATCGTTTGAAACGATTAATTTATTGTACGTTTCAACGAGCGTCTCAATTTCTTCAGACAACTGATTGGATTCTGACGTATATGTTTTTTCGAGCTCGTTTAATGTATTTTTTACAGAAGTATTCATGCGTTCTTTTGTCTTATTTATAAACAATTCAAGATGGTCATGTGCTTGATTGGCGTTTGAACTTGTGTATGTTAAATCTACTAAGTTAGTATTTGCTTGTACAGCGACCGAGAGATTGGATGAATTGAATTTTCCACTTATCCCACTTTCCTCCAGTGCCTCATTCATCAGTTGCGTGTTTTGAATTCGTTGCGAGAAGATAACCGGTGTGAATTCTGCCGCCACATAACTCGACATAATTCCCGTATCCTGCACCTCACTAGCGACTTGCACAGTTGCTTTTGATTCAAATTTTTCATCCAGGACAAACCAACTTAAACCTGCTGCTATAAGCATAAATAACGCAGTCAGTCCTGCAATAATCCACTTGCCTTTCCAAATTGTTTCAATTAATTCACGTAGTTCAATCGTCTCTTCCATCAGTAAGCTCCTTGTCCTCTTTAGTTGCGAGCATATACGCCATCATCATGCCCGCAAGTGTCCACATCGGCGCCGCTGTTCCTGGCAACGTATCATTGAATAATGCTTGAATTAGAAACCCCAGCCACCCTATCCCAAATATGACTGCAAGTATATGTTTCCTTGTTAAAATTGCTTTTAGAGTAACAAGCAATGTAATAATCGCTATACCCGCAAATCCGATAAAGCCGAGGATACCCGTTCCATAGAAAATACCCACGTACATATTATGTGGTTTATCGACAATCGTACTTTCCGACCGCATACCCGCACGTGCATCAATATTATAATGTGGGAAATGGTACATAATCGTGTCTAAGCCAAATCCAAATAACGGTCGTTCCATCGTAAGGTCAATTGTTTTCGACCAAATGTATGCTCGACCAGAACCCGCTGCAGTTCCACGTTCAGGAAGTACTGGTAACTCGAACTTGTTTTCTGCTGCATAGACACGATTCTCAAACGTAAACTTGAAATCAGTTGGTGCCATCGCCACAGGTTGTTCTTTCACGTATGGATTTTTCTTAATGATAAATCCTATCGATTCATTCCACACGCGTGGATTTTTATCTGCAAGCACATGAAATACCGGCACACTTAGGATGAAAAATGTGGCAAGTACGATGATTGCTTTTTTCTTATCCAATGATTTAATCGCCAAATAGATAAGAAATGGTGCGATTAAGACAACTGTTAGAAAGCCACTTGTCGATAAAGACATAAGCATAACAGCCATAGACATAACGGAAACCGCAACATTTATATAGCTTCTGATTTTATTCGTATCGACAATTGCCCACGCGAGGTAGATAACTGTCACAACTGCGAACATGCCACTCATGAAGTTCCATTGGTTAAGTGTCCCAAGTAAGATTGCTCCCTCTCCAAGTGACGCACCTTCCGGAAGGAATAATGTCATCATTTTCTGCACTGCCGGATACGTCATAGCGTCGTGGCCATAGAAGTTCATGGTGATTAAAACTAGGTTGATAAAAACGAAAGGATAAAGTGTATACATTACATAATGCAGTGCTCTTTTCGGATAGTCGATATTCATCGCAATGAAAAAAAGAACAATATAACATATGTAAGAAATTGCACCGTCTGAGCGATTGTACTGCCCCCAGAGGGCGATTGTTTTACTCGGAGAAAAAATCGTTGAGAGAATAAGTGCGACTACGAAAACCCCAAGAAATACATTCAGTTTCGTCTTGCGGATTTCTCCGCCCATGAAAAGTACTTTAGTAAAGAAGATTACGGCCACAATCGCTGTAATCACTATTAAAGTAATTGCTTTGTAATGCGTGAAAATGTCACCTTTTGCGCCTGATGTAAGGAGACCTATATTCGTAATATTCGGACTAACAACGTCTTTTACATACCCACCTACGAGAAGCGGTACAAACGCTATAGCTAATAGAAGGAGTCCGAAAATCCAACGATCTGCCTTTATTCGGGAAATACGGTCTTCTTCTTCATCTCTTACAATCACAATCTTTTTATTTGAATATGAAGTCATTATCTTGAACCACCCTTTTTACGATTGAGCACTTAGCTGTAATTGTAATTCAGCAACGCGCTCCTGGTATTGTGGAAAACTTTCCGGAACCGGTAATGCTGCACATCGTTCAAGCACTTCTTGCGCTTCTTCAGACATTTCTGCGGTAATGAGCATCTCCCCATATTGGAGCATGAATAACGAATCCTCTACTTTATGTGGATTAATGTCGAGCGACCGCTGCATATGGCGAATGCCTTTTTCAACCTCACCGTTATTCGATGCAGCAAGGCCAATCATATAATTAACAGCTTCAGATGGACTGTTACGTGCTTCAATCGATTCAAGCATACTCAGTGCTGTAGCATAATCCCTCGCTTGTAAACGCTCAACTGCCGTGCTATAAAGAAGCTCGTCTGAATGAAATACGCCATCTTGCTTTTTGCCCATCACACCAGCTGTAATTAGGCCTATAATAATAAACAGAAAAAGTCCAGTAAATATATATTTTCTTGTCGATTCTTCTAATTTCATAGCAAGTTCAACCTTCCTGAGTAATATTCTTGCAAATTGCTTACGTGTCTATTGTACTATAAGTCTAGTGAAAAGTCATTGACAGTTTTCTATGAGAAATATGACAATATATTTTCTATCACTAAACGAGAATAGTATAAATAGGAAACGGGTCTTATATATGAAAGGCTTATGCGTAGTAGTTTGTACATTATCTAAAAGTAATAAAAACGCACTGGAATTGATGGATTATTTGAGCGAAATCAAAAAAGAAAGACCCCGCAGAAATTTCCACAGAGTCTTTCTTCCTACCATTTCAGTCAGTCAACTGACCGAATAATGCTAGTATTGTTAGGGCTTATTGTTTAAGGATTATTATTAGTCTCTTGGTGCGATTGCCCATTTACCTTCGATGAATTCAACAGTGTATGTTTCTTTTTCACCATTTTCCTTAGTAACTGTAATTGTAATTACATCGGAAGTCGCAATTGTTTGCTCTTCTTTAAACGTAATAACTACAGTTGTTGAGTCAGACGAAGTAATTGAAGCCGTGTCAGCTGTTGTTCCTCCAACTTGTACATTAATGCTATCTCCCGTTGCTGCAAGAATTGACGCAGTATCAGTTGTTGTAGCTGTAAATGTAATAGTATCTGTTGTAGTTGCTACTGGATCTACAGGATCTACTGGATCTACCGGATCTACTGGATCTACTGGATCTACTGGATCTACCGGATCTACTGGATCTACTGGATCTGTTGGTTCTGTAGTTTCAACTGCATTACCTTCAGAATTCACAACTACTGTTCCTTCAGAAGCAATTACTGTAGTTCCGACTGGAACATCGATTTTAGCTTCTGCAATTGATGGATCAATTGTAACTTCTAGGATATCCCCTTCAAATACAACAAGTGCTGAAGTTTTAACAGTGATGCTAGCAACAGTTCCATTGTTCTCGAAACGTGCACCGTTTTCATCTGTAATTACTACATCAGCTAATGAACCATGGTTGATAAATGAGTTATTATCAACATCTACAATTGTAGTTGTACCAGTAACTGTAATACCTGCATCTACTGCTACTGTAGCATTTGGTGCTGTTACAGTTAGGTTAGCAAATGATTTAGTTCCTGTTAAGTTAATTGTCCCATCGTTAGCTGCATCAATAACAACATTAGTTCCTGCAAAATCAGTTAGGTCGAATGTTTGTACGCCAGCTGCTAGTGCATCAGCGATTATTGCGTTCGTAGTTGGTTTTGCATAATTTGCAACTGAGTTAGCTTTACCTTTTACTACAATTGATTGAGTTACGCCATCAATTGATACAGTCGCTTTAACTTCATCACCTTTAGTAAATCCAGTGATGCGCGCATTTGCTGTACCGTTTAAAGCGATTTTAGCTGTTGTCGACTCTAATTCTGTGAATCTAATTGAGTCAACAGTGTTATTGTTCCCAACAGTCTTCTTACCATATTGGTCTGTTGTTACAAGATTATGATCATCTGTTGATAGTAAATCAGCTAAGTTAACAGTTCCTGAAATATCATCAATATAAGATACAGGCTTATTGTCGTTACCTAAGAATGCAATTGATTGAGCTTTTGGAGCTACAGTAGAAACTTTACCTGTAACAGCAATTTCTTCACCAGTATGGTTAATAACTACTGTTAATCCAGCATCAATTGTATCAGGTTGAACTGTATTTGGGTTGTTATCTACTTTATTTGCTGCATCAGCATAGATGTGAAGTTGATTATTAGATACATAAGTACCTACATTAGACGCATCCTTCACTTTGAATGCCGAATATGGTAGTAATACTTCCTTACCTGCCGCAGTTACACCATACACATTTAATTTACCAATATGTGTAGCAGGCGTACTAACACCATCTGCTCCAGCATAAATCGTATTAAATGATTTCACTGAATATGATGCAAAGTCTGCAACGTCTACAGATGTAAATTTAATTTCGATTGAAGGATCTACTGTTAAAGTTTGGCCATATTTATCAGTTAATGTATTACCATTTTCATCGAGTAATTCGAAAATGAATTTCGCTGAAGATGGGGATACCCATTCAGTTCCAACCAAATGATCTTCTGCTTTGATTTCGAATGAGTTACCAGAAGTTTTTGTTGAAGCAAATGACTGGTTCTGAACGCTATTAACTGCTGTTCCATTATTATAAAGTGTATAACCTTTATTAAGTTCATCAGTTTCAATTTTAGCGTTAATTGTATATCCACTTTCTAGGATATTGCCATATTGGTCTTCTACCACAAAGTCAGCTGCGTTAAATAAATCTTTGTACTCAGTATTATTAGCTAATAATACGTTTGATACGCTAGAAGCTAATCCAACAATAGCAGTTGCTTTTGCGTTAGGTTGAATTTGAATTGTTTTAGTAGCTACTTTTTGTGTACCTGTTGAAATTGTTACAGCAACTACACCTAAGCTACTGTCTGCTACACTTTGGGTATTAAATTTCAAATAGAATTTGCCTTCTTTTTCTACAAATTCTGCTGAACCTGGAACCACATTACCACTTACGTTAACACTACCTGTTAAAGCGCCAGCTTCAAATAACTTGTCATACAAATTGATTTTAGTAACTAAATTACCTTCTGTATCAGTTGCTTCAACTGGTACGTATACTACAGAGTTACCTGCTGGTGTACCTTCAGGGTTACCTAAAGTAATCGTATCAATTTTAGCTCCTTCTGCAACTACTACATCTGCGGAAGCTGACTTACCTGTTGATTTCGAAATCGCTGAAATTGTTGAAGTTCCAGTCATTTGAATACCTGAATTAAGTGTGTCAAATCCAAGTACTAAAGCAAATGTTTCTTTTCCATCTACTTCGATTTCAATAATCATTGGGTCGCCATTACCATCTAGTTTAACACCCGCGATCATTGGATTTGAAGCAATTACTAATAAATCTTCAGCAATTTTCGCTTCATCTGTTAAATCAAAACCGTATTGGTCTTTTGCTGCTATTGGTAGATAGTAAGCCCCATCATTTACGTTATCTTCGGAAAGGACGTTTCCTTTAGAACTTACAACGTTACCAAAAGTAATTTCTGCTACTTTCGCTTCGTCAACAATTTTCAGTACTTGTGAAGCTGTTTCACCAGAGTTTTTGTCAACAATTGTTACGACAACGCTATCTCCAAGACGTGGAATATAGTTGTTTTTAACCAGATTTTCAATGGTTATAATCCCTTTACCAGTCTTAGCAAGAGCAACATCACCTAAAGATGTAGAGAAATCAAATCCGCCAGCTAAGCTAGTCTTAGAGATGTCTTCACCGTATTGATTTAGTACTTGGTAAGCTGCTGTTGCAGTAGTAGAGACACCAACCTCATTAATTTTATCACTTAGCACTAAGTTATCTGAAAGGAATTTGATAGAATCAACTTTTTCATTTTCTGCAACGAATGAGCTCGTTAATGGTTTTTCAGTTAATTCAGAAACAGAAACTGTATAAGTACCTTCGCTGATTTTTGCATTCAACTCTAAGTAAGCAACAGTTTTAGCTTCATTAAATGTAACACTTGATACTGCAACCGTTGAATTACCTTTTTTCACTTCAAATTTAGCTGCTTTTGTATCTACTGCACCGTTAAATTTTACTTCAACAGTTTTAGTATTAATCGCACTTACCGATTCTACTTTAACCTCTGTTTCTACTTCGTCTTTTCCATGAATAACATCATAAGAACGATTCAAGAATGAAGCCATTTGTTGACGAGTTACTGATTCTGCTGGACGGAATTTTCCATCATCAGCTTTTGTAACACCGTGTTTTGCAAGCGTTTCAACATAACCAACATACGTAGCAAATACTGTATCAATGTCAGCAACGTTTGCATCTACACCTTTAACATCTTCAAGTTGGAATGCTTCAACTAGAACTTTAGCCATTTGTTGACGTGTAATGTCGTTTCCTGGGATTAGGTTATTGTTGTTACCAGTGAATGCCTCTGCATCTCTAACAACTAATGAATATTTATAAAGTTCTTGGTCGCTGTAATTTGCAGGAACGTCTGCAAACGGTTGAACCTTGTTTACTAGGTCTTTGTCTTCAAGGTACTGATCTAGGGAAACGCCCTCTTGACCTACAAGATATTTACCCAATGCCTTTACAACTTGACCACGAGTCATTGTTGAAAGTGGGTCAAACTTCCCTTGGTAACCAGTCATTAAGCCGCGCTCAGCTGCTTTAACGATGTTTGGGTAGTGACTGCTTTCCTTATCAACATCTGAAAAATCAATTGTAGCTTTATCTGCAAATGCTGCAGTTGGTGCTACTGCTGTTGCTACCATAGTAGCTGTAATGGCACCAGTTAGAAACTTGTTCATTTTTGCTTTGTTCTTCGCCATAGAATAATTTCCTCCTAAAGATTAAGTATCATTTTTATTCCTTTCGATGGACAACTTATGTACACAGAAAGAGAACTATGAATCTCATTATAGATTAATATCCAAAAATGTCAAATGATTTCTGCGTAGTTAAGATTTGGTAACAAACCCACTATTGACCTCGTAATCTATCAGACATTTCAACATAGCTACAAAAGGAATAGACTTCAATATAGCCATAAAAATTCGATAAGTCAAATAAGTATATTAATATGGTGTGGCCAACCATTCATCCTCTCTATCAATTTAATTCTCTACAAAAATAAAAATCCGCAACCTCAAACATGAGGTTGCGGATTTCTGGCTGAAGCACTCGCGCTTTATAATATATATATTAGCTTCGAGTAAATTATTCTATGCGATTACATCGTAACATGGAAAATATTACATTGTCAATTCGTGGCATTAGGCTTCACGTTATTAATCGAAGCAGTCAAGATGACAAAACCAATCATTAGGATAAAGATTAAGTCTAGTAATCCCGTATGCATTGAGACTGTAAAAATTGTCATCACAAATGCAAATGCTACTGATTGATAGGAGCGGATACTCGCACGTTTTACTTGATTATATAGAAGAGAAATAATTACACCGTATAAAAGGAAGCCAAAAATGACGAGTAAATAGCCGCCATCTAAGAACAATTGACCAATATAAGTTGGTGTTGTTGTTCTCGTTGGTCTTGTAATATACTTTCCTTCTTCAACGCTAAGTGAGTTTACCACTTCTGTTACTTTCATACGTGGGGAAACTTGTTCACCTGGCAGTAATGTTTCATAAATGCCTCGGTGCATTTGACCATTCAAATAGCCTTCTTCTTTTGTATATTCGATGATTTTACTAAGGACGATATGTCCTGTGACACTTTCACCGTTTATGGCACGTACCCATTTCGGTACCGAGTTAACTTTTTGTTCAACGGTCATTAAGTTTTCGGTTTGTTCTACTGATAATTCTACGTCGGGTTGTTCTCTTGAGTTAAATTCATCTGTGACGTCTTCCGTGACGACACGGAAAAATCCGAACAAGGAGAAAAAGACACCGACAACGAAGAGTGCACTTAAAAACCATGTCAGTTTAATACGCTTTACAACGTAATGGAAAATAACAAATCCGGTAAATAGCATAATAATGATTGGTGTACGGTAGCCCATTAAGAGGAATAAAACCATAACAACCCCGTATACGCCGCCGTACATAAGCAGTTTCCACTTCGTTAAATTTTTATCCCGAATGATTTGAAGGGACAGTAGAAGAATCAGAGCAAACCATAAGAGCTGGCTCAAAAAGTTTAATTTCGGATCTAGATTACGACGAACCGACTCGTCAGTAATCCCGACATCTCCAGTGGTCATCATTGTAATATATGCAATGAGCCCGACTAAACCTAGTAACCAAATGGAATGGATTGTGTACCCTCTTAGAAATGACAGTCCGAATGTCGGGAATGTCCATCCTTTTTTATCTACGATATAGACACCAACATAATAACTAATAAAACTAATAATCACTGCTGGCCATATGGATGTATTTACGTGAAATAGTTCGAATCTATGAAAGTCGAATAAACTTGTAAAAAAATAAATGAACAAGATAAACGGCAAAAAGAAATAAGGCGAAAACGTATCAATTTTGTTAATTTTATCGATGCGCTGTTTAAGTGTGTTTTTCATAATCGTTATACCATCATTGGATAGATGATGAATTTCCTCCTTTAGATAAGATTGTCTTCACGAATTCGTTTCTAAATAGCATGAGGACGATAAAGTAAACGAAGACTCCAGGGAGCGCAATCGTTAAAATATGCAATAGCGGTGGAAGTTCTGCGATATCTGTATACGTATCTGCAATACTCAAGCCGATTGTCATAATGACTGTGGCGATCATGACTTGAATTGTATTTTTGACTAAATAGATCTTGTCGAGGCCGCCAATTAACTTCCATAACGTTGTAAACGTAATTGCTGAATATAGGAACGCGACGATGGATGCAGACAATGCAATCCCTTCTGCTCCGTAAAAGATTGAAAAAATCCAGTTTGAAATTACGTTGAGGAAGATAGAGATGATCCCAATCCGCATCATATAATGACCTTTTTCAAGCGTGTAAAAACCTTTTGCTATAATTGCTTGAATAGAATAGAAGAAAGTCGAGCCGATATATAATACCGCAAATGATGATGTCATGGCGGTTGCACTCGCTGTGAATGCCCCGCGCTCATAGACGAGCGTGACAAGTTCATTCATCAACACCCACATCCCTGCTAGTGCAGGGGTTAGGAAAACGAGCAAATATAAAAGTCCTTTTTCAATTCCTTTTCGAAAATCTAGCATATTATTATCAGCTTTTGCTTTCGCAATAATTGGAAAGACAATTGTTGCGATGGTCACAGCGAAAATGGCTTGCGGAATATTAATTAATCTAAATGCATAGTTTAAGTTCGCAACGACGCCTTCCCCACCGAGTCGGGCTGCGAAAAAAGTGTTGACGAGCAAGTTAATCTGGCCCACCGCAATCGTCAAACCAACCGGCCAAAAGATGCCGTAAAACTCTTTAATCTCAGGCAAGTCCATTTTCTGTTTCCAGTTTATGAACTTTTTCGGCGTTCGGTAAACGACTTTAATGAGGAAACTAATAATGGTTCCGACAAAGTAGCCGATTGGAACAGCGAGTATTCCCCATTTAGAATGGAACACTAAAGCAAAAACAATCGTCGATAAAACGACACTTGTTTGAGAGAACACAGAAAAGGAAAATTTGCGGTGTGCATCAAAATAACCTTCGTACACCGCATTAATTCCCACAAAAAAAAGTGAAGCGAAGTAAATGACAACCGTCCATACCGCAACTTGCATGCCATCCGAATATTGAATGAAATCCGAGTTCGGATAAATGATGCGGATTAACGGGGATGCTAGTAACATGCCCACAGCACCAACGGCAAGTGAGATGAGCGCTGTACCTTTAATGATATTCGTTAAATGCGCTTCCCCTTTGCCGAGCGCATCATATTTATAATAACTTGGTAAAAATGCATCTTTCATTCCTGTTAATAGAAAGAGTATGAGTGCATTTGGAATTGTCATTGCTGCAATATAAGCATCCGCATGGTAGGAATCTCCGAACATGCCTGCAATGACAAGATCGCGAATCATACTCGAAAACTTCAATACGAAAGTAGAGAGTAAAAAAATGACGGATGCAATTTTAAATTTATTCATAGGAAGACCCGCCTGAGTTCTTCCGGTCCGTTAAAATTGCTAAAAGAAACTTCGGCAACTCCAATTGGCGTTTCCATCTAGAAGGTTCTTTCAACAATCGATAAAACCATTCCAAGCCTAGTCTTCGAAATGCCACGGGTGCCCGTTCAATATTTCCGGAAAACACGTCAAATGAACCGCCGACGCCTTGAAATACTGAGACATTGAGCTTGTCCATATTTCGAATAATAAAGTTCTCTTGCGTTGGACTTCCAAGTGCCACGAACAATATTTTTGCTCCTGAGTTGTTAATCGTTGTGATGATTTCCTCTTCGTCTTTTACGTAGCCATCAAGTGTACCCGCTACTTGGAGATTCGGAAATTGTGCTTGCAAGTTATGCGCAGCTTTTGCTGCAACACCTGGTTTCGCGCCGTAGAGAAACACGGGTACACTTTGGATGCCCGCTTCCTTACAAAGTAATTCCATCATATCTACACCTGTTATGCGCGCTCTAATATTGCCGCCGCGTAAACGCGATGCAAGAAGGACGCCGATTCCGTCCGGGATGCCTATCGTTGCCTTATTTAAAATCTCCCGTAGTTCAGGGTCTTTTCTTGATTTCATTAATTTTTCAGGATTGATGGCGACGATGAACGATTTCTCGTCGTTTTGGTGGCGCGAGAAAATACGTCTGATTGTGTCATCAGACGATTCTGTTGTTACATCTACGCCAAACATTCGTTCATACATATGAATCACCTTATCGTTCTAATCGATTGCTCGATTTTTATTATCAGTAAGGGGGCTTGCCCTTGATTACTTCTTGCTGTTCCCAAGAAGATAATGTTCAAATCCTGCAGCTGTCCAGTCTGTTTCCGTCAGGATGTTTTTCGTGTCAAAAATTACTTTATTCGCAACGAGTGAACCAACCTTTTCAGGTGCTAGTTGCTTAAATTGTGTGTGGTCCGTAACAATTACAACAATATTTGCACCTTCTACCGCTTCTTCAAGCGTAAGCTTTTGTGTCGGGTGCTCAATTTCTTTAATGTAAGGATCAAATGATGCAACTGTTAAGCCTAGTTTTTCCATTTCGTCGATAACTGTTAGCGAAGGACTGGTGCGCATATCATCAATATCACCTTTGAATGAAAGGCCAAGTAAAGCAACTTTCGTGCCGTTTCCAATTATTTCTTTCGTTCTGTTCGCGACATATGCTGGCATCCCATCATTCGTATCACGTGAAAGTTTCACGATTTCGGAAAGTTCAGGTGCAAGTTCAACGATAAACCACGGATCGACCGCGATACAATGTCCCCCAACACCTGGACCTGGTTGATGAATATTGACACGTGGATGGAAATTGGCAAATCTAATTGCTTCCCAAATATTTACGTCTAATGTTTCGCCGATTTTTGCTAGTTCATTGGCAAACGCAATATTCACATCACGGTACGTATTTTCCATTACTTTCACAAGTTCTGCAGTCGTTGCATCAGTCGTATGGATTGTACCTTCCACGAATACTTCATATAACTCTTTCGTCATTTGGGCTGATTTTTCATCAATCCCGCCGATAATTCGGTCATTATTCGCTAACTCTTTCAAGATAGCGCCTGGAATCACGCGTTCTGGAGAGTGTGCAACGAATAACTCTTCCCCTAATACTAAGTTTGATTTCCGCAGTTCCGGCAGCATAACATTCTCCACTGTTTTCGGGGGTACAGTAGATTCTAACACTACGAGTGCACCCTTCTTTAAGTAAGGCACAACGGAAGCCGTCGCCTCGCGAACTATCTCAAGATTTGCCGTTTTATCCGGGTTAATTGGCGATGGGACTGCGATCATATAGACATCCGCTTCAACGGGTGTTGTGGAAGCTGTAAAATTCCCTTGATCGATTGCATGTTCTAGACGTTCTTGGAGACCTGTTTCTTCTATATGAACTTGTTTATTTTGAATCATTTCAATTGCTTTTTCATTAACGTCAACGCCATGGACACGCACACCATGATTTGCAAACATAATTGCAGTAGGTAATCCAATATAGCCTAGTCCAATGACACATACTTTTTTATTCATCATAAGCGTCCTTTCATGTAACTCCTAAATTTTACTTAAATTCATCTTTTGATTATAACATAAGTTATTGGTTCAGTTCTATTTCTGATATGATTTTTTTGTGAATGGAATGAACCGCATTTCAATACGATTTTCCATCCTATTAAATGTAGACGTTTAAAGCCATCGTAAGTTTCTTTTCTAATGAAAGTTTTTGATTATTACTAGTATAGACTATCCTGTTGATATACCGTAACGCTATGTGTTTTTCACTTTCTGAACATTAGTGACACTATGTAGGGGTTATTTCATAGTAGAGAAGTATCGATGGATGGAAGTGATTAAGTTAACAACTAGAAATTAAATAATTTTTAAAAGGCAGCAACATTGTTCAGTCAATGTTACTGCCTTTTTGTTTGTTGAATCTATATAAGTGGTGGATCCGGGACCATATGCCTTTCATTCTCCCGCCAATTCGTGATCCACTTTTCCAACCGGTCCATCGCCAGTTCAAGTTGTTCAATACTATTTGCGAACGAAATACGAATATACCCTTCACCAATTGGTGTGAAGGCGCTGCCTGGAACGACACCTACATCAGCTTCTTCGAGTACTTTTAGCGTGAATTGTTCGGACGTCATATTGAACTCTTTAATAGAAGGAAAAATATAAAATGCACCGTTCGGTTTGATGGTTGGCAATCCCATTTTGGTGAGGCGATGATGGACGAGATTTCGACGTTGGATATATTGTTTGTTCATTTCCTTTGGGACTTCGGTACATTCAGTAAGTGCACAAATGGCTCCGTGCTGTGCGGGTTGATTGGCACAAAGGGTGTTGTGGGCATGTGCTTTAAGAACATGTGTCGCCCACTTTTCAGCGGCAAATATAAATCCGAGTCGCCAACCGGTCATCGCATGAGATTTGGAAAGACCATGGATGAGAAAAAGTTTGTCTCTTAGTTCGGGATATTGGGCGAATGAACGATGTGTACCTTCGAATGTATTCTCACTGTATATTTCGTCTGAAACGATGAAGATGTCATGTTTCGAGAGCACTTTGACGAGTGCATCCATCGTGTCGTTTGGGATAACAGCACCGGTTGGATTGGATGGATTATTGAAAACGACGGCTTTCGTTTTCGGTGTGATCAGTGCATCAAGTTTTTGGGGGTCGGGAATGAAGTTCGTTTTTGTCGTATCTAAATGGACGGCCGTTGCACCAGTTAATTTAATAAGTGCATCATAGCCTGTGTAAATCGGTGATGGGATTATGATCTCGTCACCTTCTTCGAGGATCGTACGAAACGTCGCGTCCATTGCGCCGCTCGCCCCCGCCGTCACGATTATTTCAGTTTGAGGATTGTAAGTGAAGCCGTATTTCATTTTGAAGAAATTGCTGGCAGCCACGCGAAGCTCTAGTAGTCCAGCGTTTGTTGTATAACTGGTGTGATTTTTTTGGATGGCATGAATTGCCGCTTCTTTAATTTTCGTTGGTGTTGGAAAATCTGGTTGCCCCACCGTTAAATTTATCGCGTTTGGATAATGATCAAGTAAATTTGAGATTTTACGGATTCCAGATAATTCAATTGCTTCCATGCGGGGATTAATTGAAAATGTCACGTCAAACTCCTCCCATTTGGTTGATGGTAAGACTAGTTCGTTTATTCTAGTCTATTGAATGCAATGTATGATTAGTCGTGCGTGTTGGTGTTTTATTTTTTGTGGGGTTGGGGGCGAAGTTCGGGTGACTGGGAGAGGAATTCGGTAGGGCTAGCGCGGATTTCGAGGGAGCGAGAGCGGAATTCGAGAGCGGGCGAGGAGTTCCAGCAACCGGGAGAGGAATCCGATGGGACGGGGGCGGAATTCCAGCGACAAGGAGTGGAAACCAATTTCAAAAAATTAATTCCACCAAATAATCCTTCTCCTACTTAACGCCGCCCCCATAATCCCCACCACCAACAATCATAGCTAAACACCATTTTCCCTAGCATATAATGCACCGATAAAAACTCGCACACTGACTAGTATCCCGAAAATTCTATGGTATAGTTTCAGTATAAAAGACACCTCGGCGGAATTGCATTGCTCCTCTTTTAGTAGGTGTTTAAACATTTACAGAATAGGTTAGTAAACTAGCATTTCTCTTACCAGATGTAAGGGTAAGCGTGTTCTGCTGAATCAAATATGTTGGAGGTGCCTTGATGAACGATAAACATTTGCTAAAGACAAATATCGAAACCGGCTTATCAACGAAAGAAGCAACTGCCCGATTGCAACAGTATGGACCGAATCAGCTGAAAAAAGCGAAGTCGCGAACTTTGCTACAGCGATTCGTTGCCCAAATTCATAATGTGCTGGTTTATGTATTGATTGGCGCTGCCATTATTTCAGGTATTTTAGGTGAAGTGACGGATGCCATCATTATCGGAATTGTCGTTATCATCAATGCGGTCGTTGGGATGACCCAAGAATCAAAAGCCAACGAAGCACTGAACGCCTTGCGGAAGATGTCCGTACCGAAAGCGCTTGTTTTGCGGGATGGGGTCCCCAAGGAAATTCCTTCTGAACAAGTCGTTCCTGGTGATGTGATCATGCTCGATGCGGGTCGGTACATTCCGTGTGATTTACAATTGGTGGAAACCGTCAATCTAAAAATAGATGAGGCGGCATTAACCGGTGAATCTGTGCCGGTAGAAAAGGATGCCGCTGTTGTGAGCGATGCCGCCATGCCAATCGCTGACCGACGCGACCAAGCGTATATGTCTACGCTCGTTACATACGGACGCGGCATCGGCATTGCCACGTGTACCGGTATGCAGACAGAAATCGGAAAAGTAGCCGCAATGCTTCATCAGGAAGTTGATGAGTTAACGCCACTTCAAAAAAGTTTAGATCGACTCGGAAAAACACTCGGGTTTGTCGCTTTGTTTATCTGTATCCTCATTTTTGGCATCGGTGCGCTGCAAGGCCGTGAATTAATGGATATGTTCTTGTTGGCCATCAGCTTGGCGGTTGCCGCAATCCCTGAAGGCATGCCGGCCATCGTTTCCATCGTGCTCGCAATTGGGGTACAACGCATGATTAAACGGCATGTTATCATTCGAAAACTGCCGGCTGTCGAAACGCTCGGTTCCGTGAGCGTCATCTGTTCGGACAAAACCGGCACATTGACGCAAAACCGCATGGCTGTGATGAAATTCCATACAGATGGTTCACTGCTTGATTTGGAAGAGGCGGATTTAGATAATACCCAGCACCGCCTACTCTTTCAAGCGATGTCATTATGCAATGATGCCACATACTCATCGGAAAACGAGACGGGTGACCCGACGGAAATTGCTTTGTTGCAGGCGAGCGCATCGATTGGTCTGACTCGTGAAAATCAACCTCGTATTGACGAAATCCCTTTCGACTCCAATCGCAAGTTAATGACGACAATTCATCAAACGAATGGCGACATCATTTCTTATACGAAAGGCGCGATTGACCAACTGTTGGATAAATGCACGCATTACCGGATAGCGAATGAAACACGTCCAATGACAGATGCCATCCGTAAAGAGATCCTACATGTAGCTGTAGCGATGTCCCAACAAGCTTTACGTGTTCTTGGCGCAGCCTATCGTACTTACAACGCGCCGCCAAACTTAGCGATTGTTGAAGAGCAGCTCATATACGTCGGACTCGTCGGCATGATCGATCCTCCGCGTGAAGAAGTGAAGGACGCTATCCAAACTACGAAAGTTGCTGGCATCCGAACCGTTATGATCACTGGTGACCATCAAGATACGGCATTCGCCATCGCAAAGGAGCTAGGCATCGCTTCCGACACATCAGAAGTCATCGCAGGAAAACAATTGGATGAATTGAGCGATGCACAATTAAAAGAACTATGTCACCAATTCAACGTTTATGCCCGCGTAACGCCTGAACATAAAGTGCGCATCGTTCAAGCACTGAAAGCAAACGACAACACCGTCTCCATGACAGGCGATGGCGTCAATGATGCGCCATCGTTGAAAGCAGCGGATATCGGTGTTGCCATGGGCATTACAGGAACGGACGTCGCAAAAGGTGCTGCGGATATGGTGCTGACGGATGATAATTTTTCATCCATCGTCAAAGCGGTTGAAGAAGGGCGCACGATTTATCGCAATATCAAAAAGTCCATCGTCTTTCTTCTTTCTTGTAACTTAGGAGAATTAATTGCGCTGTTTATTGCGATGCTATTCGGATGGCCCGTCATCTTGCGCCCGATTCATATTTTATGGATTAACCTGGTAACCGATACGTTCCCTGCTTTATCTCTCGGTGTAGACCCTGAAGAATCGGACGTTATGAACGAAAAACCGCGCGATCGGAAAGAGCATATCTTTGCCCATTCCATTTCATTTTTAGTTTTCAATGGCTTGTTGATTGGACTGATTACGCTAATCGCCTTTGTCATTGGCGTGGCAAGCGCAACGGGGAGCCAGTTTACCTGGTCAATGCTGTCATCGGGCCTTTCAGGAGAAATTCTTATATACGGCCAAACGATGGCGTTTCTCGTTTTGAGTTTTTCCCAATTAGCCCATGCGTTCAACTTGCGCTCCATGAAGGAATCTGTTTTTAAGGCAGGTATTCTAAAGAATAAGTGGCTTGTCTATTCCGTGTTGCTCGGCATTGCACTTCAGTTAGCCATCGTCTCAATCGGCCCTGTTGCTGATCTATTTAGCGTGCAAATGCTCGGCGGTACAGATTGGCTCATCGTTGTTGGACTGAGTGTGTTACCACTATTGATGAATGAATTAATCAAAGCTGTCCGGGTACTTCTAACACGACATTGATGCGCATACAAAAAGGAAGACCTAAACGTAAACTTGACGTTTAGGCCTTCCTTCTAGTTTTTTAATTAAGAAACAGTTCTACTTCGACGTTGCCGCCACATTTCCTCCGCCGCCCCAGACCCAAGCACTACGCCAGCAATAATGAGCACAAAGCCAATTAAATGGCGAGCAGTAATCACTTCACCCAGAAATAGCACCGATCCGAGTAATGCGAACATCGTATTAAAGTTAATAAAGATTGCCGCTTTGGAAGGCCCTACTTCCCCGACCGATTGGTTGTATAACATATGTCCAATGGACGTTCCGACGACTGCACTTGCGGAAAATGCGAGCCAAAAGCTAGTGGGGACTTCAAGAAATACACGCATTTCGCCAGGTTCTTGAAGAAGACTTACGACAATTAGGATCAGGCTACCAATCACTAACATATAAGCTGTCATAAGGCGCGGATCGAGCGTTCTTGCTGCTTTGGCAATAATTAAAAATGACAATACTTGTGTTGCAATCGAAATGAAAACAAACACATCGCCAACAGCTAGCCCCGCCATCCCTCCACCAGCAAGGACAACTGAACTGACACCGCCAAGCCCTAGAATAAAGCCAATCCACTGCATCTTAGAAGGATAATTTCTAAAAATGAGCGCAACAGAAATCGCCGTTAACACGGGACCAGTCCCAAGAATAAGGCTGGCATTTGAACCCGAAGTTCTTTCAAGCCCCATATTGAGGAAATAATGATGACAAACGACGTTCAGAAGTGCGCCGCCAATTATGTATTGCCATTCTTTTTTCGTAGGAAGACGAATTAATTTCAGCGCAGCTAGGATTATAAAAACGACTGCGCCTGCTAGTAATAAACGGAATGCGGTCATCGTAACAGGGCCAACATAAAGTAATAAGTATTTGAGGAGTGGCAAGTTAAATCCCCATACGAACATCGCTAACGTTAAAGTTGCGTAAATTTTCCACATGCACACGCCACCTTTTATTCATATAAGTAAAAAAGAGGCCATCATTACATTCAGATGACCCCTCTCCATTCAAAACCGATAAACTTCCCTCTTCACCGTCAAACTAAACACAACATATGCAACGAGCGACAATAGGATTGGAAACGTCACCGTATGCACGCCAAATAAATTTCCGAACGCTTGGTTATAAAAATGTAAACCGATATACGATAGCATTCCCGTAATCATCGAAGCAATGGCGCCGTATTTATTGCCGTATTTCCAGTAAAGTCCGAGGACAACTGGCCAGATGAAGGCAGCTTCGAGTCCTCCAAATGAAAATAGATTTAAAAATATGAGCAATTCCGGTGGCTTTAAGGCTAACAAAAATACAATAACGCCTAAAATGGCCGTGACACCGAAACTAACAATTTTGATGCGTCTTTCTTCTGCATCAGGTCGAATAAAGTTTATGTAGACGTCCTTTACGATTGCCGAGCTAACAAGTAACAATAAGGAATCGACCGTTGACATAATCGCCGCCATTGGAGCCGCGAGGACAATTCCAGCAAGCCACGCAGGTAACACTTCAAGTGCGACAAGCGGAATGACTTTGTCGCCGATTTCAATGCCCGGCATGACGGGTCTTGCGAAAATGCCGATTAAATGCATGTTCAGCATAATAAAGCCCGTAACAATCGTACCAATCACAAGTGCACGATGCATCGAGCGGGAATTTTTATAACTCATTGCACGAACGGCCATTTGCGGCAACGCAACGACACCCACCCCGACGAGTATCCAAAAGGACGAGACGTATGCGGCAGATAAAGAACCATCAGCACCAAATGGCGTGACAAGACGCGGATTTTCATTCAGCAAATCTTGCATAATTGCCGGAACGCCGCCTCCTGCGATAATTACACCAATCAATAAGACGAGTGTGCCGATGACCATAATGCCCCCTTGCACCGCATCGGTTACCGCTACAGCACGGAATCCGCCAATCACGACGTACACAAGGACAGATATCGCGAAAATAAAGAGCGCTGTCGTATATTGTAGTCCCGTGAGCGATTCAATGAGGCGACCGCCCCCAACCCACTGCGCAGTCATCGCTGAGAATAAAAAGATAATAATGGCAATGGCAGATAAAATCGCGACCGCTGAGCTATTATAACGCACTTTCAAAAAGTCAATCATGGTTACTGCATTGTATCTGCGCGCCAAAATGGCGAACTTTTTCCCAAGAATAAGCAACACGAAATATCCAGTGACGACTTGTGCCATGGCAAGCAATATCCAGCCAAATCCAACTGTATACGCTGTTCCAGGTCCCCCGAGGAAACTCGAGGCACTGCCATATGTGGCAACCATTGTCATCGCAAGAACAAATCCGCCGAGTTCACGTCCGCCTAAAAAGTAGTCACTTAAGAAACTTGTGCCCGGCGTACTCATCCGCTTCGACGAGATTAACCCGATTGCGAAAATCCCGATTAGGAAAATGATGAGTGGAATGATTACACCAATGTTCATCATTCTTCAACCTCCTCGTCGAATGACACTTCGGTTAAGACATACTTTGCGATTACAATGACAAGTGCCGACATGAGGAGAAAACCGACGACGCAACTATAAAAAAACCAATCCGGTAAACCGAATATATATGTGTATGCTTCAACAGGTCTTGACCCAAGTCCATACGCAAAACCAAACCACCAAATAAAGTTAAAGATTGCAAGCCCTACACCAATCCACGCTTCTCTGTGTGCAATCTTGAAGCGGGGGTCTGTTTTAGATGTTTCCGTATTCATCTGGAGAATCGCTCCTTTAATTCCAAACTAGTTAGCCTAGCTTCAACCGCCAGAGGCTTCAGCTTTTCCTAACTATTTTACCATAAAGCAATCGCTCCGTCTGTTCTAGATTCTGTCCCGCCTGATAAGACACCCGTTTCCGGGTCGCGCCAAATAATTTGACCGCGCCCGAATGAACCGGAATCGACGGTTGCTTGAATATCATGTCCGCGTCTAGCAAGCGCTTGTGCCAAATGATTCGGAAATTCCGGTTCAACGAGCACTTTATTGCCCTCCACCCATTGCCAGCGCGGTGCATCGAGGGCTGCTTGTGGATTTAATTGGTAATCAATCGTATTTACCGCCAACTGAAGATGTCCTTGTGGTTGCATAAAACCGCCCATGACGCCGAATGGACCAACTGCTTGTCCATCTTTCGTTAAGAAACCTGGAATAATTGTATTATAAGATCTCTTCCCAGGTTTCAACGCGTTCGGATGCTCTTCATCTAAACTAAAGTCAGCCCCGCGGTTTTGTAGTGCAATGCCCGTTTCTGGAATAACGATGCCTGAACCAAAGCCCATATAGTTTGATTGGATAAACGACACCATATTGCCCTCGCTGTCTGCAGCTGCTAAATAAATTGTGCCGCCTTTTGGCAATTCAAGCGGTTCAGGAATTATGGCATGTTCCTCGATTTTTTGAACGCGCTTTTCCGCATAATCTTTTGAAAGCAATTCACGATAATCAAGCGGCATATCCGCCTGTTCTGTAATAAACGCTTTTCCGTCGATAAACGCGAGCTTCATGGCTTCAATTTGATTGTGTAAAGAGTGTACATCATGCGGAATTGGCGCTGGCAGTTCGGATAAAATATTTAACCCCATTAACGTAATCATCCCTTGGCCATTCGGCGGGATTTCCCAAATGTCGTAGCCGCGATAATTCGTAGAAATCGGTGTCACCCATTCAGGTTTGTAACGTTCCAAATCTGATTTCCTTAAATAGCCGCCGTGCTTTTCCATGAACGCACCAATTTTATCTGCAATTTCACCATGATAAAATGCTTCGGCGTTTGATGCGCCAATGAGACGTAGTATTTCTGCATGTCCTGGTGAACGCCACATTTCTCCAATTTCTGGTGCTCTGCCGTTCGGCGCAAATGTTTCAAACCAAGCATGGAATTCCTCGGAAGTGCCAATCTCTTTAAATCGATTGTATGCGATTTTCCAATACTTCCCTAAAATCGGCGTGAGCGGGTATCCTTCTTCCGCGTAGCGAATTGCAGGTTCTAATGATTTCAGTAGGGGTAATTTCCCGAACTTCTTGGACAGTTCTGCCCATGCAGCCGGAACACCCGGTACGGTAATCGGCGTTAAGCCGTGTGTTGGCATTTTTTCATGGCCCGCTGCCTTTACTTTATCAATTGTCAAAGATTGTGGTGCAGGACCGGATGCGTTTAACCCGTGCAGTTGATTATCCACCCAGACAAGTGCAAATGCATCTCCACCGATTCCGTTAGACGTCGGTTCCACTACAGTTAAGGCCGCCGCTGTCGCAATGGCTGCGTCAATCGCATTCCCGCCCTGTTGCATAATTTCAATCCCCGCTTGAGCAGCAAGCGGTTGCGAAGTCGCGACCATTCCGTTTTTTGCAAATGCTGTATGTCTTTTTGTAAAATATGGATTGTATAAATAGTCCAATGTCATGATCCCCTTTTATGTAAGTAATCTTTATTAATGTGATAAATTAATTCCATCAGCAAAGCCGCAATAATTCCAACAAGCATCCCGTTTGATAAAATTGGCCGAACGAGTTCCGGCAATGTTTGAAACGCAACTGGCGGCAGTGTCATAATCGACAATCCTAGTAACGAAGGCAGTGCGATTCGATAAACTGTTTTCGGTTCGAATGTGAGCCCTTCAATATTTCGAAGTGCCGACCTAAATAATTGTATATAGGCGACGAATAAAACCGTATTGCCTACGCTTTGTGGAATCGTTGAGAAAAAAGCACTAAATGTAGGCACCATCCCGAGTAAAATGAATAAGAGTGACCCGAGAATAAAGGGTGACCGTTCACGAATCC
Source organism: Sporosarcina ureilytica (assembly GCF_001753205.1). Taxonomy (GTDB): domain Bacteria; phylum Bacillota; class Bacilli; order Bacillales_A; family Planococcaceae; genus Sporosarcina; species Sporosarcina ureilytica. The sequence goes on from NZ_CP017560.1 coordinate 3,204,464, forward strand.
CAGTTGATTGCAAAAATCCTAAAGAAGATGCATACGGCGCGTTCGGAACCAGTCCAATGGCGCCCGTCACGGCTGATAAAGAACCAGTTATGAAAAAAGATGCTTTATATTGTTTGGGTGTCGTTTCTTTTTCAAAAACACCTTCCGCGCCTTTTAATGTAGCAACAGTGTTCGTCGTATTTAATAAACCAGTAATGACGACCGTAATGACGATGCCCCACTCAAACGCAGGCTGCCCCCATGGAAACCACTGAAGAAAAGGCGTCGTTCGAATCGTTTCTGTTGCCTCTTGTGGAAATAATTGAACAGCCAAAACCCAACCAACTGTCATACCGATTAATAAATTCAAACTGCTTATGATGCCTTTCCCTTTGACATGGATGAGGATCGTAAACGCAGCAAGCAAGAATGAAAATATCGTGAGCTTTCCATCAATTGTTTCCCCTGTATTTAAGCCAACCATTCCTTTTAAAAATATGGTAATGAGTTGATTCGCCAGCAGTAATAAAAACACAAACATCACAATCGGCGTGAACCATTTCTTTAACAGCTCGCCCATCCCTAATAGACCGAACAGCGCAACAAGGACCCCGGAAATAATGATACCCACCGAGATACTTCCGCCTACCGTCACTAAATCCAAATTCATTGCACTAGCCGTTCCCGCTAAACTTAAAATCACGCCCCACCATAAACCGGATTGCCCTTCCATCAAGGCCAAACGATGACCGAAAAAGCCTTGCAATAAACAAGCAATCCCCGTAAATATAAACGATCGCTGAATCGCCGAAACGATTTCAATTTGTTCTAATTGAAAAGCGCCACCTATCGAAATCGGGATGACGACCGTATTTGCAAACATAAAAAATAACCACTGAAAACCTGCCAGTACAGTAACCGATGCTGATAATCGCTTCATCTTCCCCCACCCGTTCTTGGTGCTCTTCTATGGTGCCAGTCCCCCAAACAAACATGTTTGTTTGGGCATTCACGACTAATTGATTTAACGTGAATGTTTCAGTATTGTTTCAGTGACTGGCACTAGTTCATTGCAGTAGTTTCATTATACAGAATATTGAACTGTTTAGGGAGTCGAAATGTTATTTTACACAGAAAAAAAGCGTCCTCATTGAAGTAGGACGCTTCATATCTTTTATCATTTATCTATACAAAGTTGATAGATTTTATGAATGGCTTCGCAATTACTAATCATATCTTGTGCCTCGTATTCTTGCTGTAAGTACTCTGTTAATTTCTCAAGCTTTTGATGCGTAAATCCCGAGAGGCTTTTTCTTGCCAATCGTGCTGTGTCAATCACCTTGTACGCTGGAATTTCAACGCCCTCCAAATATTCAATGGCGTATAAAAAATTCATATGCAATGAAGCGTTATGGGTGACAACTGGTAATCCTTCGATAAAATCGATTAGCTCAACTATTTTATCCTCGACTAACGGTGCATCTTCTACCAAGTAGTTTGTAAGATTCGTACGCTTAGTCACATCGGTTGGGATATATCTACGAGGATTAATCAATGTATGATAAACTTCTGTCTTTTTATTATTAATATATTTAATCGCACCGATTTGTATAATTCTATCCGCACCAGGTCTTGGCCCAGTCGTTTCAAAATCTAGTACAATATAATCTTCCGGAATTTGTCTAGCCATTTTATATTTACGGATACCCGCTGACGTACTTCTTACGCTTCGAGTCCGACGTTGGCTTTCTTTTAACAGCTGCTCTGCCGTCAATGCCATGACAGCACCTCCTAGTTGCAAGTCTTACAAGTAGTCTACCCGCTTTCATGGAACTTAGTCCTATTTACAAGACTTTTTTCACTAGTATAAGAATGTATATGAATAACGAAGTAGAAAGATTGGGGCAAACTCCCTATCTTTGAATAGGGCGGAAGGTTCGATGAATTACGCTCCCGGGCACTCGAACTCCTCTCCAACTCAATCGAATTCCCCACAATCCACGAATTCCGCCAAAAGCGTTGTGAACTCCGCGCAACAACTGATGAACTACGCCCAACAATACTCGAACTCCTCTCAACCTCAATCGAATTCCCCCTTAAACCCGCCAAAATAAAAAAGCCACTCAAAATAGGCATGAACCTATTTCGAGCAGCTGCATTTATCTTATTACGATTATTTAATTAACATGGCTTCCAAATAATTTCGCCAACCGTACGTCTTCCATTCCTCTTTCTTCGGCTTATACGTTGGGAAAGATAAGAATATTTGCGGTGCGTAATGGTAATGGCGTAAAGATGGTTCGTGTACAACGACGTCGCCAAGGTTTAGGCCATCTGTAATGACTGTTCGTTCTTTCACGTCAAAAGGAGTCGTTGCCGTAATGGCAGCCGGCCTTCCATTTTCTTCAAGCCTCGTCACAAGTACAGTATCTTTTTCACCTGGACTCGTCCAGTTTTTCCGGATTGATACAGCATCGATTGCTTCATTGACAGTGATCGCCGCATTCAAGTTAGCAGCAAATGGTGTGTTTTCAAGCGACCCATCCGGCAACACACGTACTTCATAATAAGCTAGCGGATTTCTCGCTTCAATATTATCCAGTTCCTTGTACGTCTTAAATAGGTCGTTCTCTTTTGCTGGAACTTTAGAAACGGATAAAATCGTTCCATCCACAGCCTTATCTAACGATTCACCTTGAATTTTAGCTTGCTGACCTTCTTCAACTTTTTGCCATTCCTCGTCCTTCACATAGGTGACTAGTACTTGTTCTTCACTGTAAATATCAACAGCCAATGAAGAACCGTGTCTCATCACTTTGGAAACCGTTCCGGCTACTGGACTAATTAGGGCTGGTCGTGAGTCGTCTTGCGCCAATTGTGCATCGACGACAGCAAGTTGACGCGCAACATCCGTCAATTGCTGATCAATCGCCGCAATTGCTTGCGTATAAGAACCCTCTTGAGTGACGTCCACAACAAATCCCACATTTAAACCGAGTTCAATCGTTGTCTTCCCGTCAACTTCCGTCACATTGTCGTTTCGATCAACGTTGGATGTATTATTTAAGGTTGCATTAGAACGCATTGAATGGAGTTCATCTCTCATATCTTCTAATTCCGACTGTTGTTGAAGCAGTACAGTGCGTTCTGTTTCCCATAAATCTCGCTCCCCGTCTACACGGTCTGTATTTAACAGCGCAAGTTCTTGTCCGACAGTCACGCTGTCTCCTTCCATAATGAGCCATGATTCAACAGCATCTTCATCTTTCACATAAACCGTATGTGTTTCTAACGGCGCAACTAAAGTTTCCTTAAATAACTTTTCATCAAAATCTTTTGTTGTCATACGTTCATATTCATTCACATAGAGTAATTTTGGAATGATGCTTTTTTCGCTATATAATAAATAAAAATTTGTCGCCAAAAAAGCAGTCACTGCAATCGCGATGGCTATGTTAAAAAGCTTCTTATTCATGTCCTGCACCCCCGCCAACAATACTATTAAACAAGCTTTCTATCGGGAGGAGCCCTATACTAGCTGTAAAAATGGCCATAAGAATATGTATAGCAATCAATGTAAATAATAAGCGTCCCTTTTTAGAAATGTCAGTCGCCGTACGAATATAGGTATACTGGTAGCCAATAATCATTGCTGTTGTAAGCGTTAATTGATTAAAAAAGAAAATACTGAATGGAAGTTCCAAGAATGTTGCTGCCAATGGACCAAATGATAGAAAGGAGACATTCGTTGCCGTTCCAGTCATATAGAAAACAAGAAAGACTAACGCTTTTTCAATAAGCAATAAGCTTGTCATCAAAAGTTGCATCGGTAACAATTTTTTAAAAGGTATGCCGATAATAAAGCTCAAAACATAAGCTACGCCAAACAAATGAAATGCTACGTATAAAAGAGACCAAAACATTGAGCCGAAAAGTGACGCATATCGTGCCAAAGTATAATCAGCCGTCGACATCGTTGTCATCAAAGGAGTTAAACTTTCCGTATTGACTCCCCACAAACTACGCAGGCTAAAAAGCATCATGCTTGCGATAAAGACAAGAATGACTCGTTTCCAGAACCCTCTCATTGTTGAATTTTCCAATTCAAATGCTAATCGACGCGGGTTCGTTAAAAAATGTCGAAATGTAAAATTAAAGAACATAACTCTAATCCCTTCCTAGCATCCTATTTATCAATTATTAAATACGTCCCTCTATTTTAACAAACTATTACTACGTTGTAACGCTTAAGCTGCTAATAACTTTAGATAACTATAAATAGGAAGCACTCACTACCTGTTTAGATTCCTGATTATTTGACCAACCTATCCATACAAATAATTTCCCAAGACTTCACTTTCTATATTTCCCGGGAAATCGACAAAGGGGCGAACTCTTATGAAAGACGATGAAACATACAGACTCAACTGGAAAGATGTACTTTTTGGATTGACAGGTTCTACTATTTTCATTGTTTTATTGCAGTTTTTCATTAGTATCTAGTAGCTTTACTCGCACACTCGTAGCGACCAAGACGAGTATGTCTTCATGCAGTTAGCAATCGCTTGGCCCTAAGCGCCACATCAGGGCTTAATAATATCCTAGTACAACAAAAAAACACCTATCGGCTAATTCATGCGATAGGTGTTTTTATAATCCGCTATTCAAATTTCTTGCATTCCTTCCGTGAGTTTATGGAATAATGATAAATCGTCCGTTTCTAGTGCATAGTCAATCATCCGAATTCGGTTCTCATTTTCTAAGGTAGTTATGAGATGATCAGACTCAATGATGACTTCTTCGGGCACATTCGTATCTTTGTTTGGATTTATACGCCCCTCTAACATGGTATTTAAGTGTTTATGCAAGTCAGAGATAAGCAATAACTGATACAGAGGCAAACGAAGGAATCGACTACCTCGTTGGAATACGAAAATTTCACCGAGATTTTCTACTTGTAAGCTTTTTAAATTAATGACAATTTCTTTTCCTTCTGTCGGAACAAATTGAAATACTTCCCCTCCTTTAATAATCGAAAAATACTGGTAAGCGAACACTAACCGTAACCGAAAATCTTCTTGTTTGGTGAAAAATGGCGTCATCCTTTGAACTGAAAGCATTTAATCCCTCCTCAATACGAAGATTCTGATTATTACTACCATTCTATCACATTAGCCCGTAAAATGTGAATATTTTTTTACACTGATTAGCTAAAATTTTATATGCTGGCTTCATGTAGCGATGTTCCTTGTACTACTACCATTTAGTGAACATGTTCTACTCAGGGAAAAATGAATTAGAATTAATTATTTTCGTAATGCCGCCAAAAGCGGTATACTAAAAGGAATGCTTTTTTAAGGAGTGTGAGCATGTGCACATGACCGTAGAACGAGTTTCTTATATGCATGAAAATGAACTAATGGAATTCATGAATGACATTAAGCATTCATTGCGCCCGAACATAAATGAGGAAGCGCAAGTTGTTCAAACGGCCATCACCCTAGTTCGTCGCGGGGCCGCTGATTCCTATTTATATGATTCCGCTAATCGGATTGTGATTGCAAAGATACAGGGCGTTGATGAATTTACAGTGCGTTTATCATTCGATAAAAAAGATGTAGACTGTTCCTGTAATCGACCCAATTGGTGTGCCCACCGCGTAGCCGTTATTTTTCATTTGTATTTACAAGGTCATTCTTTAACAGATTGGACGGGTGAATGGAGACGTATGGAAACAGAGCAAATGGTATTAAAGGTGGCTGACCGGACGCCAAGGGCTTGGAACGAAACACTTTCACAACTGATGAATCCGATTCGTATTATCGGGTTCAATGAGAATCCAGCGGTCTTTATTCATAAGTTTTCATTAATTGAACAAAAGGCTTCACCGCTTTATCCCTTTGAATGGGAATGGAAACCACTTTTTGACATTTACTATAGATTGCATGCACTTGAGGCGGCATGGCCGTATATTTACTATCACCTTGGTGAAAATGCGAATTCTTTTTCTTACGGAAAGTGGTACGTGAAAAATTGGTTAACTGAACAGTTCGGGAAAATCGATGATGCTGTTTCGTCAATTTCCTCTAAACCACGACTATTTGAAACGGATCCATTTTACGATGAACTTAAAAAAATGGTACGTTCTTTAACAATTGAACAACCGGGACTGTATGATGAACGTTTCCGCTTATACCGGACATTTTGGCAACATTTATTTTCTCAAAAGTCGATGCGTGAAGAAGAACAAACGATCCTTGAAAAATCGGATTCACAGACCATTTATCCTTTACTAGCTTTTTTCTATATTATCGAAGGACAGTATGACAAATTAGAAAAGATCAATGAGTTTGTGACGCATGACAATTTCCCAGAGTGGCTTCCTCTAGCGGATGTCGCTGATTATGAGGATGATGTGGATGCCTTAGCGATTATCATGCAAGCACTGTTACCGTTTATTCGTGATTATTTAATACAATCCGTCACGCGTTCACAGCGTGCGAATTTCGTCAGAAGAATTGACGGTTTGCTAGAAGCGGCTCACTTTCCTGAAGATGTACGTGAAAAAATGTTTTCTTATTACGGTGAAACTGGCGTTGACGTATACACTGATTTCCTCGTGGAACGCGAGCGTTTTGAAGAGTGGGCAGCGTTAATGCATAGATACCGCGTTCCTTATGAAATCGCGGAAGCTGGCGGTTTAAACCTTGCTTTACAAAAGAATCCAGCAGCAATTCTTCCGCTTCTTCACTTATATGCAATGAATTTTATTGAAGAACGCAATCGACAAAGTTATCGAAGAGCCGTCAATGTATTTAGGAAAATGAAAGCTGGTTCTAAAAAGTCTGGTAAACACGACTTTTGGAATCAATATATCGACAAAGTTCGAGAAAAGAATCGTCGCCTTCGTGCACTGATAGAAGAAATGGAGAAAGGGAACTTAAACTTATGACCGAACAATTTACATTGGAAAAGCATTTGCAACTATCCATTGAACGAGTAGATACCGACACTTTTATTGTTCGTGCGAATGATGAGAATGGACATTCAGTCTCTCCAAGTGAACTTGTGTCCTATCTTTTCTTCAACGATGAGCAAACATTTTTTGGACTTCTTACTGAAACAACTGAGGATCATCTAATTTTAAAAGCAGACCAACTGCTTCAGTCTTTTCCTGAAAGCCATCCGTATGTAAAATATACGGGTTTAACTGAAGATGACACTAAACAATTACATGCAGTACGTGAAGCGGCTGATGGATGGAGAAAACCAGAATTATGGAAGCATGCTAAAGCCGATGAGCATGGCATTCACTTTGATACGGAAAAACTTGATGTATCAACTGATGCAGCCCAAGTTTTACAATCGGCCGTCTATAGTAAACTTGCTAACGCCATGATTCGTCCAGAACAATTAACCTTTCTCCTTCCCCATATTCAGAAGTACGGGTGGCCTGGAGAATCTCAAACGACAATTCCAGTTCGTACCGCTTTAAGATTAACAGAGCCAGAAGAAGAATCTGATTCGACCGAATGGCTTCTTGAAACAATTGTTATTAATGAACGAGGACGTCACTGGACACCTGCGATTCGCAAAAAACATTTACCGATTGCAGAAGCGTTAACCGAACGGTGGAAACCTTACGCTACGGAAATTTTGAAAAGACAATCTGAAATGCTATCGTTTCTGCAATCTTTACAACCTGAGCGGCAAGACCAATTTCTATCAATACCGATGGCGGATGCTGAAGTCCGTATTTTCCTTCAGGAAGATTTGCCACTTCTTCAATCATTCGGCTATCCGGTTATTTTACCAGCTTGGTTAAAATCAATTACGGAATCTAAAATGCGCGTCCGGACAAATGCAAGTGTCCAATCTTATCAATCTGCTACAGGATTAGACGAAGTACTTGCTTTCGATTGGAGTTTTTCACTCGGTGGAAATGAAATTGACCAACAAAGTTTCCAACGACTTGTGGATGAGAATCGTGAATATATTCGTTCGGGTGACGAATGGTTCCATATTGACCCAGTTTGGTTACAAAAAATCCGTGACTTAATGGAACGCGCTGACGCGGGCGAATGGACCGTAAAAGACTTGTTATTTCAAGAAATCCCTGAAGAAATTGCACCTTTAGCGAACGACGATGAGGAGTTGGAATCCGATCCGCTTCTAGAGTTTTCCATGCAAAAGTCATTACGTACCTATATGGAAACTTTAGCTGAGAAGAAAGGGCTTCCGTCTGCTGGAATTCCTGCCGAGCTGAACGCAACGTTACGTCCCTATCAAGAAGACGGTTATAACTGGCTTGTCTTTATGCGTGACAATCATTTCGGTGCATGTTTAGCGGATGACATGGGGCTCGGAAAAACCGTACAACTCATCACTTACTTATTAAATGTGCATAATCGTCCTGAAACGACTGGCCCATCTTTGATAGTCTGTCCTACCAGTGTTCTTGGGAATTGGCAAAAAGAACTTGAACGATTTGCGCCATCTTTATCAGTCCATTTGCATTACGGCCCCTCACGTGAAAAAGATGAAGCGTTTACGACGCTCATTCAATCTGAAAAACCAGATGTTATTTTAACAACATACGGGACGGCATCACAAGACGGAGAGATGCTAGCGGAAACTGAATTTACAGCGATTACTTTAGATGAAGCGCAAAACATTAAAAATATGCAAACGAAACAATCGCGAGCAATTCGTAAATTACATGGTCAACATCATATTGCTTTAACAGGAACCCCCATCGAAAACCGTCTTTCAGAACTATGGGCAATCTTTGATTTTATTCATAGGGGTTATTTTGGTAATTTCCGTACATTTACGGATCAGTTTATTATTCCGATAGAACGCGATGATTCTGAAAGAGACAAAAGGAAATTGCGTGCTAAAATTCGACCGTTTCTATTAAGACGTACAAAAAGTGATCCTGATTTGCTACTCAATTTACCGAAAAAACTTGAACAAAATGAGTATACTCCTCTCACTACAGAACAAGCTGCCTTATATGAAAGCTTTTTAGATGAAACTAAATTCAAATTGCAAACACTAACTGGTTTCGAAAAGAAAGGCCTTGTGTTAACGATGCTCAATCGATTAAAACAATTGTGTAATCATCCAGCATTATTTTTAAAAGAACCGAATCGCCCTGCTTCAGAGATGGTCGCACGTTCCGAAAAATTAAAGAGTATCGTCTCTATGTCTTCTAATATTGCGGCAAATGGTGAACAATGTATTATTTTCACGCAATACATCGGAATGGGTAGATTGATTCAACATTGTCTTTCTGAACTGCATGACATTGACGCACCGTTTTTAACTGGTAGCATGCCTAAAACACAACGTGACGGCCTCGTAGATGAATTTCAAAAAGGGAGCTTTCCTATTTTCATCTTATCATTACGGGCTGGTGGAACTGGATTGAATTTAACGGCCGCAAACCACGTTCTTCACGCTGATCGTTGGTGGAACCCTGCAGTTGAAAATCAAGCGACAGACCGTGCTTACCGTATTGGACAAACGAAATTTGTCCATGTCCATAAGTTTGTGACAATCGGTACAATTGAAGAAAAAATCGATAAAATGTTGGAAGAAAAAGCCGCACTTTCAGCTGATCTAATTTTGTCCAATCAGTGGTTAGCGGATCTTTCTGATAATGAACTTGACGATTTATTGTCATTTGGCTAAGTATAATCTCAAAGAAGTCTTCTTCTTTGGGATTTTTTATTACACGTTGGCATTACTTATTATCTAACCTTTTCAAATGAACGGTGCATTTTTAAATACATTCTACTTTTTTCAACTTCCTCTAACTCTTTAAGTCTTTCATTTAAATTCGCTACCATTCGGATTAACTCACTAATTTGCAATTCCATTCTAAGAACTTCTTTGTTAATACGGTGCATATCTATCGACACTCCTTTTTATTACCGCTTCCACGACACTTAAAAGCAGAAGCAGTCTCCACTTCTAAGTGTCATTTGCGGTTTTCTTCTTAGATAATTGGCTGGTCAGCTTCCCCAAACTGACCATTGTTTTCCCTGCAGCGTAGCATTTTTCCACAAAATTAATTTTAAAAAGTCCCTTTTAATTCTCAATTGATAATTTCCTAACGCTATTTTTTTGTCGATATTGCCGCCGGTGTGTTAACCGACAAACCTCCTCCTTTTCCGATTACATAATCGGTAAATCATTGCTTTCTCTTTTCGGTAACTGAAAATGCGCTTCCTCTGTTGACTGTGCTGCTTGTACTTTTTCAAACACTGTAGGTTCAGCATACAGTTCTTCTGTTTCCCTGCTCTTGGTCGCGATAAATTGTACTTTATCGCCAATCACTTCCGTCACGTAGACACGACTTTGATCTTCGCGTTCATATGACCTGGATTGAATTCGACCGGTTACACTAATCAGTGAACCTTTCCCACAATGTTTTGCAGTGTTCTCCGCTAAATTCCCCCATAACGAACAAAGAATAAAGTCAGCTTCAATCTCTCCTCTCGTATTTTTAAAGGTACGATTTACTGCCAGTACAAAACTCGTCTGAACTCTTCCTCTTGCAATCTCGCGGAGTATCGGATCTTTTGTAATGCGTCCCACCAGTGCAACTTGATTCAATCGCCTACCTCCCTTCTCGTTGAAAGTAAGCTTATCTTATCCCATGGCGCAATATTTCGACAATGTCAGATTAGTGAATTTCGAGTCATATTTTGTAATGAATTTTAAGTTTTCTACCGGACCAAATTATTTATTTTGCTAATAACTTTGATATTCCCCGTTTCTTTACGGATTTCTGCGATATAACCGATAATACTAATTTGGTTGATTTAAAAATATTTTTTCTATCCTAAACAGAAGTACAGTTTCAAGTAGATTTGCACCCGATTTTCGAAAGGGAAAACCTTCACTTACACGAGTCAATTTCATAAGTTAGGTGCGTTTATATAATTTTATATATTAGGAATCTCTGTTGATTGGAGTGCAGAGCGAAAGCCGTTACGTAGAACGGCTTTTTGCGAGTAAAAGCGAAGCGTTATGAGCAGGGATATCTATCGCTCACCGCACGCCTCGCGGAAAGCATCCGCTCGGAACGGAAATCAACATGGTTTATTTGGCGTTTTAATAAACGGAATACTAAAATACTTTTCTTTTACCGGTATGGTATACTCAAACTAAATTTAAGGGGGATGGTTCAATTGAAAACATTTAAAATGATTTCTATTAGCATTTTTCATGAAGGAAAATTCCATGACTACCCACTCATTGATGGCATCATTATTAACCAAGAAAATAGTCATCGAATGTGGATTCTTGAAATGTTTATCGAAGGGAAGTATAAAAGTTTTTTTGAAGCCAAAATGCGCGAGGATGAACTAATTGAAACAAAAGTCGTCATTTCTTATCCGGAAAATGAGCCAGCAGCTTTTCGTGTAGCGATTATGAACGTAAAGCAAATTGGTGATAATATTTCTGTTCTAATGAAAGGTCGCCTAAAACGAGCTCGTTCACAATACGCAGAACAGCTTTTAGAACAACTGATAGATGAAGGAATGAGTGGCCAAGAGCTCCTTGAAAAATTTGAATCAGATATGCGTTCTCGCCCCCGTTTGAAAAAAGACCGACCGAATGAAGAATTAACAAAAGAGTAAAACGCACAACAGATCATTTGTGGATGGTCTGTTTTTTTATTTATCTAAAAAAATACCCACAGAATTAATTAACAATTCTAAGTTATCCATAAGTCATTAACATTATCCACAACTTATCCACACATGGTTATCATTTACCCACATTTACTTTGTTTTTATAAACATTTTTCTCGACAGTTATCAACGATTAGGAATTATTTCATTTCTTCCGGTTAAAAATGCCTGATAGTAAACGGTGACATCTACTTAAAAAAGTGTAGACAAAGTCGACAAAAGACTTTATCTACACTTTAACCGTTTTACACGGTTTGTCGCGGCTTGCGGTCAGCGGTTATTGGTTATTGTTGTTATTGTTGTTATTGTTGTTACCGTTTTCATCTCTGAACATGTTATCATTGTTATTGTTATTGTTCAGTCGATCGTCATTTATAACGCCGCCGTTATCACGATTATTGTTATCGATGCCATCTAAATCTGAACCACCACGACGATCATCTTGTACGTCTGGCGTCCAATTTTGATCACGGTTGTTTAAGTTGTCTTGCATCGGTGTCTCGTTGTTATTAGGAAGCGCACCGTTATTCCCACCGTTATTCGTACAAGCACCTAAAGCTAATCCCGACATAAGAATGAACGGTATTGCTTTTTTCAACATGAAAAATTCCCTCCTTTCCACAAGCCGACTATCACACATAGTTGCATGATACTAACTAGGTTGCTCGAAAAGTTGGGAACTATCCGTAAATCCTGTTGTTATTTTATTGCATTTCTAAACGTTTTTTTAATAAACGTTCCACATATGAAGCTTCCGCTTTACAATCATACGTATAATGCGTATTCAGTTTTTCTTGCATGATTTGAATCCTTGCAATTTGTTCATCCGTAGGCGGATCTTCAAGAATTCGATTCATAACCTCGTTAATTCGTGTGGCAAGCTGTTCATGAAATTCAGGATTTGCTTTTATAGTATCCGAGATTTCAGAGTACCAAAGGGCTCTTGTTGTAATATATTCTCTCCAACTTGAGATAAAATCTTCTATCCTAAACTTCGATTCACTCCACCCAATACTTTCCATATATTGTTCGAAGGTTTGTGTAATCGACCTTGTGATACTGCTTTTTAAGTTGGGAGAAAGATCATTATACATCTTTTCCTTAACCTCCTACCGTAAAAGCGCGATAATCATTACAAAATCCACGCTTTATTCTAGTTTTGCCTTTGATGTGAACCTTATTCACTTGCTGGACTCACAGGACCTAGCGCAAACATAATTTCAGTTTCACAAACGAGTTCGCCATCTACTGTAGCTTTGGCTTGTCCTTTCCCCATTGGTCCACGTAGTCGAGTAATTTCTACTTCCAAGCGAAGTGTATCTCCAGGTGTTACTTGCTTTTTAAATCGACATTTGTCAATGCCTGTAAAAAACGCAAGACGGCCTTTATTTTCTTCTTTTTGTAATAAAGCAACTGCTCCAACCTGTGCTAATGCCTCCACAATGAGTACACCAGGCATAACTGGGTATCCTGGGAAGTGACCGTTGAAAAACTCTTCATTTATCGTAACATTTTTTAAACCGACTGCTCTTTTTCCTTCTTCAACTTCAAGAATTCTGTCAATCATTAAAAAAGGATAACGATGCGGTAAAATTGCTTGAATTTGCTCTGCTGTTAGCATGTTCTTCCTCCTGCTCGTTATGTATCTTTATTCTATACCTTTAATAATATCTGTAATATGCGTCCATGTTGCCTTTTTGAAAACATCACCTGGAGCACCATCGCCTATGACGCTATACCCCATATAGAGTCCAATTGACGCAACGACTACAAGCAATAAGAGAACGAGAATAATTCGTAACCAAATCGGAATTAACCGAATTTGAACCCATCTCACGTTTTTCTCATTACTTTCTTGCTTTTCATCTCGCTTTTTTTTCTTTAATTTTAGGCGTTCTATACGTGATCCAAATTTCGATTTCTGCTTTTCTTGCGTAGCTTCAACATTTTTAGCTACTACATCTTGCTTGTTTTCTTCATTCATTGTTCAATACTCCCTATGAAGCTTATCGGATGCCGTTAATAAGACCAAGCATTTGATCAGCTAGCGTGACAGCACGCGCATTAAATTGATAATTTCGCTGAACATTGATAAGATCTGTCATTTCTTTTTCATAATGAACGTTAGACGTTTCGAGGACCCCGTTTTGTAAACCAATAAGATTTCTATCAGCGCCTTGGAGGTTCGTGAAAACATCATCCTCTGTTACGCCTAATTCCGCCAAATTTCGCGGTAAGCCAATATAAGTTCCTGAAAGATGTTCCATTAAGTTAGGGCGTTCAATGACAGTGATACCTAGCTCGATTCTAGTTACAGTGCCATCGTTACCTGTCACTTCTAGTATGCCACCCGGTTGAACATGATAATCAGCAACATCATCATTAAATAGGATCGGCATACCTTGTGCATTTGCAATCGGATTGCCATCGTCATTCACTAACATCAACTGCCCACCTTCAATCGGTGTGATGTAAAAGGAACCTTGTCGTGTATAAACAGTTTCCTCTCCACCTTCTGTCGGCATAATGACATTAAAATACTGTTTTGGTGTCGTCAAGGCGAAGTCTAACTGCCGTTCGGTCGATTGCAGTGACCCCATTTTCCAATTCATTTGCGTTTGCGCAATTTTCGCTCCAGTGCCGTAACGAATACCTACCGGCGATTGCCGCGGTGCACGGTCAGCTTTGTCGTTTGTAAATTGTTCGTATAACAATTCCTGAAAGCTTGCTTGGCTTGCTTTAAACCCATGCGTCGAAGAGTTTGCAAGGTTATTTCCAATAATATCAAATTGATGCTGGAGTTGATTCATCGTATTCGTTGCTGTAATCATCGTCCGTATCATTAACTTACATTCTCCTTATTTCGCGTAAATGCTTGAATCAAAAGCATTTATTTATACGCGTCCAACTTCATTTACTGCTTTTTCCATACTACGATCATACGCTTGCAAAACTTTTTGATTCGCTTCAAAGGCACGGTAAGCAGTGAGCAAATCCGTCATGGTACGACCGGCATCGACGTTAGACCTTTCTACAAATCCTTGTTGAATGGAATATGTCGCATTGGGTATCGTATTCACTGCAACTAAGTTTTCACCGGTTTCCGTCACGAATAAACCGTCTCCCTGCTTCATCAGCGCATCAGGTCTGGCCGCGAATGAAATACCGAGTGTCGCAACATCATTATCATCTTCCATAATAACACCAGATTCGGTAACACGAAAGTCATCACCTTGAAGCGCTATGCGGTTGCCCTCCGAATCCAGCACGTAATATCCCGAAGAAGACGTTAAAAATCCATTTGCATCAAGGGCAAAGTTTCCGTTTCGCGTATAGTATGTCCCACCCGCATCATTTTCCAACGTAAAGAAAACTGCACCTTGAATGCCAGTTTCTTCATCTACTGGCAAGAATCCATCAACGAGTGCAACGTCTGTTGTTAATTCCGTTTCTTGCAGTTGGCCTTGAATAAACAATGGCATTGTTTCTTTCATATATACCCCTGTTGAAAGTGGTCCAAACGTTGCAATCCCTTTCATATTGAACCCATTTTCTGATGGGATGTGGGTTGATTGCACACTAGACATTAACATTTCAGGAAAAGAGCGGATTGAAGACTGTTCCGCCTTAAAACCTGGCGTATTTACATTTGCCATATTGTTCGTTAACATTTCTGTTTTGCGTTGTTGGGCAAGCATTCCAGATGCAACTGTATAGAAACCGCGAAACATAATTTCAACTCCATTTTGTTAATCTTCACTTTTTAATATTTTCCAAAAGTAAGCTCGTTCCAATTGCAACACAATCAAGCGGATTTTCTGCAATAAATACAGGTACTTTTAATTCCTCTGCGAGCAACTGATCAATTCCATGCATTAAAGCGCCCCCGCCAGTTAAAAAGATGCCTCGATCAATAATATCAGCTGAAAGTTCAGGTGGTGTTTTTTCAAGCACATTTTTTGCCGCTTGTACAATCATATAAGCAGACTCTTGTAAGGCTTCTTCAATTTCCGTTGACTTCACTGTGATTGTTCGTGGCAGGCCAGAAACCATGTCGCGTCCTCGTATATCCAATTGTTCATGACGTGAACCAGGGAAAACAGTACTCACTTCTACTTTAATTCTCTCGGCAGTACGTTCACCGATGAGCAGTTTATGCGTTCGTTTAATATATTGAATAATTTCATGGTCGAATGTATTCCCAGCGACATTAATCGATTGCGAGGTCACAATATCTCCCATGGATAATACAGCGACATCCGTTGTTCCGCCGCCAATATCAATCACCATATTGCCGCTCGGTTGAAAAATATCCATGCCCGCGCCAATTGCAGCTACTTTTGGTTCTTCTTCTAAATAAATCTTCTTACCGCCTGCTTTTTCCGCCGCTTCACGAATCGCTTTTTGTTCAACACTTGTGATATTCGTCGGGCAACAGACGAGTATGCGAGGTTTAGAGAAAAATCCTTTTACATCTATTTTAGCGATAAAATGGCTTAACATTGCTTCGGTTACATGAAAATCTGCAATGACTCCGTCTTTCATCGGCCGGATTGCAACGATATTTCCTGGCGTTCTCCCTACCATTTTCCAAGCTTCTTCACCGACAGCAAGTACTTTATTTGTTTGTTTTTCAATTGCAACGACTGACGGTTCGTTAAGCACGATCCCTTTTCCTTTTACGTGCATTAAAACGTTTGCCGTACCAAGGTCTATTCCGATATCTTTTGCAAACATGATTCCTGTTTCCCCTTCCACCTAATCAATGGCTTATTCTAAATAAATGCGTAGATGCGACAGGCGAAGTGACGATTAAAGTTCTTATCCGCACTGTGTTTATCTAGGTCTAAAAACACAAACATCAGGCGCGCCTCTATCTATATTAAATACAAGCACGGGCATTAGTAGCGCCCATTTCTAACTGTATCCTCTCAACATTTGGATTAAATCAGTTCGAATTTTCATTATTCTTCCACAAAAAATAAACACTCTTAATATTTAATTTTACCATAGTTACCATTAAAAGAATATCCGAAAGAACTATTTTCCAGCTATTATTTTGACTTTGATAGACCAATTCCGTTACTTTTTTAGCAGACGGATAATCTTAATGACTTATCAAAACGATTCCGCTAACTCATTCAGCATTTCATCTTAAAGAACTAAATTGATTCCCTTCCTACTATTTAGCGTAAAAAAAGCGACCCGCAATATGCGATGTCGCTTTTTTACTTACTTGCCTCTTCTTCTTCGTTCTTCTTCATTTCATTGATCCATTTAATCCTAGTTGCTTCGCCACCTCGTAAATGTCGAACTGATTTATGGTAGGCGAGAATTTTTGCAACTTCTTCTGACAGTGATGCATCTACATTCGGCAAACGTTCTGTCAGGTCTTTGTGTACTGTGCTTTTTGAATAGCCTGTCGCCTTCGCCAATGCTCGTACCGTAACCTCAGTTTCAAGCAGCAGTTCTCCGAGGCGCACGCATCGCCTCCGTATTTGCTCGTGCACGCCCTCTTCCTTTCCTGTCAGCTTTAAAGTCTTCTTCTACTGTATGCAACAGGAAAGGTCGGTATGCGCGTAATCGATATCATTCTTCTACTTTGGCGATGCGTTTTAGCAGTTTGGAATTAACAATGCAATGAACCTTTTATGAACAAGAGTCAGTAAGCACTAAGAATTCTTCAAGAAAAGCTCTAGAAACCTAGGTAAGATCCCGGATTGACAGGTTCATCATTTACAAGGACTTGGAAGTGTAGATGGGTCCCAGCATTCGGGTTCCATTCATTTGCAGAAGCATTTCCTAATGGCTCCCCTTGTGTTACTTCTTCACCTTTTTTCACGAGAACACCAGATAGAGAGCCGTAAACCGTTTTCATACCATCAGCATGAGTAATGATTACTTCATCGCCTTGGAAGACATCTGTAACGACTTCTTCAACGACTCCCGTTGCTGCGGCAACTACTTCAAAAGGTTGGTCGTCTATCGAAATGGAGACCCCTGTGTTTGTTTCGTATGTTTGATTGAATACAAGTAATGAGTTCTCCTGTACGGATTCTTCCGCTTCCAAATCATAATAGTTCTGCAAGATTGCGACGTTGTCTAGCAACTCTTCTGAAAATGGATACTTTAGTACTTCTTTTGACGCGTTTGTTTCTACCACCAATTCACCGTTATCATTACCACCCATTGCTCCGTCTGTTAATTCTGGACTATCCTTTTTTACTAGTGCGCTATAGCCCCAAATCATCCCTACGAAAACAATTGCGATTCCCGAATACACGGCTGGCCAAAGCCAATTTTTCTTCTGTGTTTGTTTGTCCTTTTGAGAAGGAGATTTTTTTTCTTCTCTCATAGTCATCACCTCACTTGCATTCTTTGCAAGTTAAGGTATTTTTAAACATTCAGGATCATTTATTAATATTTTTTTTATTTCGGTGTCTAAATAATAGTGCGCAATAATTTCATCTGCCTTTAAACCTTGCTGGGCAAATGCCTCAGCCCCGTATTGACTCATCCCGACACCATGCCCATAGCCGACCGTATCAATGAGCACAAGATTATTGGTAACGTCAAAAGCAATATCGAAGTCCGTTGAACGTAAGCCAAGAAGCTCTCGAATTTCTCTTCCTTCTTTTTCAAAGCCATCCGAGACCATCTTTTGAACGCGCCCCGATGAATTTCGAATTAATTGAAGGGATTCAAACATCGATGCATCCCAATTCATTCCGAGTCTTTCATTCCATTTGGCTAGAGAGAGTTGAGTTTCTTCTTTATACGCAGGCGTTAATTCTTCTTCCCCATCACTAGCAACACTTTGTAAATAGGGGATGTCTGTCCCACTGAAATTTTTAGCTGTTTCCGTTTTTCCATTTGATGTCGAAAAAAACATCGCAGAAATAATCTCATCTTCGTAGACGATGACTTCGCCTGCTGTCGCACGAACGGCTGCGTCAATTTTCTTTTCGTTTTTCTTAAATTCTTTTCCCCAATTTTTCTTTCGCTCTGCTTCTGTATAAAAAACTTGAGCAGAAACGTCTTTAGCGATTGGTTTTACTCCTTTCTCCGTTGTTCTAAGGGCATATGTACGTGCTGCAAGCGCCTGGGCTTTCAATGCTTCTTCATGGAAGGATATTGGCATTTCAGCAGCAACGACCCCTTTTACGTATTCTTCTAGCGTGAAAGGCTCGTCCACCCCTTGAACGGTAATTTCAAACGGACAGTACCCCTCCTCCTTTTCTTTATGGTCAACTTGGGGCTTTGGGGATTCTTTAATGATTAGTAACGGAAAGAAAAATAATAATAGAACAAATATTGAAAGTGCAATCCATAATTTTCTCATAGTCGAGTATATGAAAATGTAGAAACTTTATTCATTTATTATTGGTCAATTTCACATTTATCATAATTATATACTTGAATGTTTTTGTATAATGGTATCTTCGTTGATTGGAGTGGAGGGCGGCGACTCCGGTGGGATTAGCCAAAGCCGTAACATAGAACGGCTTTTGCGAGTAAAAGCGAAGCGTTATGAGCAGGAATATCTAAGAGGATGCCTTAATTTCTGCCAAAACCATGCAGAAATACGGCAAAGCTCATTCTTCGTTGTTCGCTTGGCTTACCGCCGGCCCCACGGAAAGCGTCCGCCCAGAACGGAAATCAACATTTTTAGGAGATTGATTATTTTAGTTAACGTTAATTGTGAAAATTAATGTATAAAAACAAAATTATTGTACAGACTTATAAAGTAGTTTTTTCAGAAGTAAAGTTTTCCTATCATTTAAAAAAGCTATCGTACAAGACGATAGCTTTGTAATGCATAGACTATGGAATAAGCCGACCTTATTCTTTAGTATTTGCGATATTTTATTTGGTAGGATATGACACAAAAAAGTATACGAAATAAATTGTTTCAATTATGATGTTGAATCATTTTATACACAGTGCTCGTTACAAAAGAAGAAGGGAATCATTCATATTAGTTGGAAAGTGTGAACTTTTTTCCTTCTTTTACTTCTGAAGAAACACGTTCAATTTCTGCGCCAAGTGCTTCTAATTTTTGATGGAAATTAACGTAACCGCGATCTAAGTGCGATAATTCTGTTACACGCGTTACACCTTCTGCAGCTAATCCAGCAAGAATTAACGCGGCAGCAGCACGAAGATCCGTTGCAGCTACTTCAGCACCTTGTAATTTTGATGGACCTTCTAATACAACAGAACGACCTTCAATTTTCACATTGCCGTTCATGCGGCGGAATTCTTCCACGTGCATAAAACGGTTTTCGAAAACTGTTTCAGTAATCACACCTGTGCCAGTTGCCGTTAACATGAGCGCCATCATTTGTGATTGCATATCTGTTGGGAAACCTGGATGCGGCATCGTTTTTAAGTCGACAGATTTAAGTGGGTATTCCGCGTAAACACGAACACCTTCATCAACTTCAACAATATTAACGCCCATTTCACCCATTTTTGAAATGAGTGCAGCGTTATGCTCAGGAACTGCGTTTTCAATGATGATGTCTCCGCCTGTAATTGCAGCTGCCACCATGAAAGTTCCTGTTTCGATACGGTCAGGTATAATGTGGTGTGTCGTACCATATAGTTTAGATACACCTTCTATACGAATTGAGTCTGTTCCAGCACCGACGACTTTTCCGCCCATTTCGTTAATAAAGTTTGCTAAGTTTACAATTTCAGGCTCTTTTGCTGCGTTTTCAATAATTGTTGTGCCTTTCGCAAGCGCCGCTGCTGTCATAATGTTTTCCGTTGCACCAACACTTGGGAAATCTAAATAAATTTTCGCACCTTTTAGACCATTTTCAGCTTTTGCTTCTACAAAACCGTGCCCGAATGTAATTTCGGCGCCCATTGCTTCGAACCCTTTTAAATGTTGGTCAATCGGACGAGAACCAATTGCACATCCACCCGGTAAAGCAACTCGTGCAAAACCGTTACGTGCAAGTAGTGGTCCCATTACAAGAATTGACGCTCTCATTTTACGTACATATTCAAATTGTGCCTCGCTAAACAGCGTGTCTTCTGAATCGATTGTCACTTCATTATTGTCTGCATCTGCTTCTACTTTAGCATTTAAACTTTTCAATACTGCGCTAATTGTGTTTACATCTGAAAGGTTTGGTACGTCGCGAATTACGTTCTTTCCTTCAGAAGCTAGTAAAGCGGCTGCCAATACCGGCAACACAGCGTTTTTTGCCCCTTCAACGCGGACATTACCCGAAAGCTTACGCCCGCCCTTAATAATAATTTTATCCATTTCATAGTCCCTCCGACTCTAAGTTGTAACTCCATAATGTATATTTAAATGTGCATTTAAGTTGATTTTCTTTTTTCCAAATCTCTCTTATTGTACAGCTTTTTTACACACTTCACAAGAATTTTTAGACCTATGTTCGACTTACGAAAGATGTACTATATGGTATGTATTCTTTTAGCAATTCGTGTCAATATTCGTCATTCTTGCACGGTTTGTACTGTTTATTCCCTATAGGATTAACAGTAAACTTTATTTGGCCGGTTACCTGTCATCGCCACGTGTATAGTTCCTACATAATTGCCCATTATACATGTGGCGATAACAAGTAATGCCCACAGACTGTACTTATTCATATCAATATATTTCATTTGAAGAAAAAGCGTTCAAAAAAATGAACAATCTCTTTCATTTATTGAAAAAGCGTTGGCAACCTTCCTGACCAATAGGATATCTCAAGAAAGAAATTTGATACGCTCCAACCCATCATAATACTTAAAAAAATAAATAATATTTGTGCTTGAAATACTCGGTGCTTACGTATAATTTTTTCTGGCATAATTGCTTGTAATGCATAAAAAGAAACGCCAATAAAAAAAATGTGTGAAAAAATCGCTAACAACGGTTGAAACCCAAACATACTGCTCATTCATTTACCACCTTCAACCTTTTTTAAACAAAGAAGTGCTCGTTTTTCAAAAACATATCATCACTTCATAGGACATGAATTTTTTCTCTTCAAAAAAACGGACAGAAGATGATATGCTCCCCTGTCCGTAAGAATGAATTGTATCATCATGCAATCGCATGACCCCGACACTTTAACTTTAATTAGCTAAGGAAATGCGCCCTGCTAAATGAGTTAAAAATTACCTTCGCCTACTCTAATCCTGTTGATCGCACGTTGCAATTCTAGTTCAGCGAGACGCAATTCTTTAGCGTCTTTCTCTGATTGCAATTTTGCCTTCGCTCGGCTCTCTGCTATTTTAGCACGCGCTAAATCAATCGTATCAGCAGTCTCTGCAGCCGCCGCAAGAACAGTGACAACTTCTGGACGAACTTCGATGAAACCGCCGTGAACTGCGACAACTTCAGTTGAGTTACCTTTATTCACACGAAGCCCACCGATTTTAAGCGGTGCAACCATCGCGATATGATCGGGAAGAATACCGAGTTCTCCAGCTTCAGTCGTTGCGATAACCATATCCGCTTCAGTTTCAAGAACAGGGCCGTCGGGAGTGACGATATTGACTTGTAATGTCTTCATATAATTTTCCCCTCCTGGTCCCTTCTAATCAAATAGGCTTCGGCAGTTTGAAATGCTTTGTCGCTTTCCACACCGCCCGAAGCTTTTATTTGATTCGGCAGGGATTGAGTCCTGCTGGCTAAGTTAGGCTTCTACACCCATACCTTTTGCTTTCTCGATAACTTCTTCGATGCGTCCAACTAGACGGAATGCATCTTCTGGAAGATGGTCGTATTTACCTTCGAGAATTTCTTTAAATCCTTTTACTGTTTCAGCTACTGGAACGTATGAACCTTTTTGTCCAGTGAACTGTTCAGCAACGTGGAAGTTTTGGGATAAGAAGAACTGGATACGACGTGCGCGTCCAACGACAAGCTTATCTTCATCGCTTAGCTCATCCATACCTAGGATTGCGATAATATCTTGAAGTTCTGCGTAACGTTGTAGTGTACCTTGTACTTCACGTGCAACATTGTAATGTTCTTCTCCAACGATTTCGGCACTTAGTGCACGTGATGAAGAAGCGAGCGGGTCAACTGCTGGGTAAATCCCCATTTCAGAAAGTTTACGCTCTAGGTTTGTTGTTGCATCTAAGTGAGCGAATGTTGTTGCTGGCGCTGGGTCAGTGTAGTCATCCGCTGGTACGTAGATTGCTTGAATTGATGTTACAGAACCTTTATTTGTTGATGTAATACGCTCTTGTAACTGTCCCATTTCAGTTGCAAGTGTCGGCTGGTAACCAACCGCTGAAGGCATACGGCCAAGTAGTGCCGAAACTTCAGAACCTGCTTGTGTATAACGGTAAATGTTGTCAATGAATAGAAGTACGTCTTGACCTTGTTCGTCACGGAAGTATTCTGCCATTGTCAAACCTGATAATGCTACACGCATACGTGCACCTGGTGGTTCGTTCATTTGACCGAAGACCATTGCCGTTTTCTCAATAACGCCTGAATCTGTCATTTCGTAGAAAAGGTCGTTACCTTCACGTGTACGCTCTCCAACACCAGCGAATACCGAAATACCACCGTGTTCTTGAGCAATGTTGTTAATTAATTCTTGGATTAGAACTGTTTTACCTACACCGGCACCACCGAAGAGACCGATTTTACCACCTTTAATATAAGGAGCTAGTAAGTCTACAACTTTAATACCTGTTTCTAAAATTTCAACTTCTGTTGAAAGATCTTCAAATTGTGGTGCTGAACGGTGAATTGGGTCACGACGTTCTGATGCCGGAATTTCATCGGCTAGGTCAATCGTGTCACCAAGTACGTTAAATACGCGTCCTAATGTAATGTCGCCAACTGGAACAGAAATCGCAGCACCTTTGTCTGTTACTTCAGAACCACGTTGTAATCCATCTGTTGAAGACATTGCAATTGTACGAACTGCATCGTCACCTAAGTGAATTGCAACTTCAAGTGTCAACAGTTCAGGTTCTGCACCTGGACGTTCAATTTCAACAGTCAGTGCGTTGTAAATTTCAGGCAACTGGCCGTTTTCGAACTTAACGTCTACAACCGGACCCATTACTTGAAGAACATGTCCTTTGTTCATGTTTTTTCCTCCTGTCTTACTATATCCCGTTTAAATCCTTCGTTAAAAGAACTTTTTTATTCATAATGGGGGGCGTCTCGTATTATTCGAGTGCCGCTACCCCACCGATAATTTCAGTAATTTCTTGTGTAATTGCAGCTTGACGTGCACGGTTAAATTGAAGCGTTAAATCATCAATTAACTCGCCTGCGTTGTCAGTTGCATTTTTCATTGCTGTCATACTTGAAGCATGTTCACTTGCTTTACTATCGAGTAATGCACCAAAGATAAGACTTTCCGCGTATTGCGGTAACAATACTTCTAGAATCGCTTCGCCTGATGGCTCGAATTCATAAGAAGTGAGCGCCGTATCTTCTGTTGCAATATCCGTTAGCGGCAGTACTTTTTCCTCTGTTACGATGTGGGAAATCGCACTCTCATAATGCGTGTAGTACATATAAAGTTCATCATACGTACCATCTGTGAACATACCAACAGCCTTACTAGCGATATCTTTAATTTCCGCAAAGGACGGGTGATCGGAAATACCGATAACACTGTCAATTACGTTATAGCCACGCTTCGAGAAGAATTCATAACCTTTGCGTCCAATAGCAAAAATGACTACATCATCTAATGATGCATGACGTTCTGCAATGACGTTCGCTACTTTTCGAATCATATTACTGTTATAGCCTCCACAAAGACCACGGTCAGCCGTAATGACGATATAGGCAGTCTTATTAACAGGACGGCTCACTAACATTGGGTGTTCTGTATCTGTTCCAGCAGCGATAGAAGCTGCTACTTCTTGTACTTTTTCCATATACGGAACGAAAGCTTTCGCATTCAGTTCTGCACGGTTCAGTTTAGAAGCGGAAACCATTTGCATCGCACGTGTAATTTGACTCGTTTTCTTCGTCGAATTTATGCGCGTTTCAATTTCGCGTAATGATCCCATTGGTTATTCACCACCTTTTTTGTTTTAGAATAAACAATATGTTTCGAACTGATTAACTTGATTCAGAAGGGAGACTGAACTCCCTCCAATCGCCACTACTAAAAATGAGTATTACTTAGAGTTGGAACCTGTAAGATTACTCAGATTTCGCGAATGTCTTTTTGAAATCGTTAATCGCCGCTGCCATCTCTTCATCAGAAGGAAGGTCTTTTGTCGTACGAATCGTTTCTAAAACATTTGTGTGGTTTGATTCTAACCAAGTTGCAATTTCTGATTCAAAACGTAGAATGTCTGCAACAGGAACATCATCTAAGAATCCACGAGTTAATGCATAAAGTGCAGTAACTTGAATTTCAACTGGTACTGGTTTATTTAGGTCTTGCTTTAGAATTTCAACTGTACGCACACCACGGTCTAGTTTTGCTTGCGTTGCCGCATCAAGGTCAGAACCGAACTGTGCAAATGCCTCAAGTTCACGGAATGCAGCTAGGTCAAGACGTAGCGTCCCCGCAACTTTCTTCATCGCTTTAATTTGAGCTGATCCTCCAACACGAGAAACTGAAAGTCCCGGGTTAATCGCAGGACGAACGCCTGAGAAGAAGAGGTCAGATTGTAAGAAAATTTGTCCATCCGTAATCGAGATTACGTTTGTTGGAATATAAGCAGAAATATCTCCCGCTTGTGTTTCAACGAATGGAAGTGCAGTAATAGAACCGCCGCCAAGTGAGTCGTTTAGCTTAGCTGCACGCTCGAGTAGACGGGAGTGCAAGTAGAAAACGTCACCTGGGTATGCTTCACGGCCCGGCGGACGGCGAAGTAATAGTGAAAGTTCACGGTATGCTGCTGCTTGTTTAGATAGGTCATCATAAACGATTAGAACATGCTTACCATCGAACATAAAGTCTTCAGCCATTGTAATACCTGCATATGGTGCTAGGTAAAGTAATGGTGCTGGCTCAGAAGCAGATGCTGTAACAACGATTGTGTAGTCTAGCGCTCCGTTTCTGCGAAGTGTTTCAACAACACCACGAACCGTTGACTCTTTTTGACCGATTGCAACGTAAATACAAATCATATCTTCGTTTGCTTGGTTCAAAATCGCGTCAATCGCAACTGTTGTTTTACCAGTTTGACGGTCACCGATAATTAACTCACGCTGTCCACGTCCGATTGGAACAAGTGCGTCAATCGCTTTGATACCTGTTTGAAGTGGTTCGTGAACTGATTTACGTGCCATAACCCCTTGTGCTGGGCTTTCAATAGGACGTGATTTTGTTGTTTCAATTGGACCAAGTCCGTCCACTGGTTGTCCTAGTGGATTCACAACACGACCAATTAGTTGTTCACCAACTGGTACTTCCATAATACGGCCTGTACGACGTACTTCATCGCCTTCTTTAATGTCTGTGTATGGGCCAAGGATAACGATACCTACGTTGTTTCCTTCTAGGTTTTGAGCCATTCCCATAACACCGTTAGAGAACTCTAATAGCTCTCCAGCCATGACATTGTCCAGACCATGAGCACGAGCGATACCGTCACCAACTGTGATAACTGTACCAACGTCGCTAACTTCCATCTCAGATTGATAATTTTCAATCTGTTGTTTTATAAGAACGCTGATTTCTTCAGCTTTGATGCTCATGAATAGGTCACCTCTCAAATTTCAAATTTAAGATCCAATTAGATCTCTTTGTAAACGGTTTAGTTTGCCGCTTAAACTACTATCATAAATTCTGTTGCCAATTTGGAGGCGAATGCCACCGATTAGGCTTGGATCAATGATGTTTTCAATACGCAATGACTGTTTGCCGATTTTCGCAGCAAATGTCGATGAAATTGCCGCGGTTTCTTTAACAGTTAATGCACGCGTTGAATATACTTTTGCATCAGCTACTCCTGCTGCATCGTTCGCAATCATTACGAACTCATCAACAAAATTAAGAATTTCTTCCATTCTGTTCTTTTCAAGCAAAATAAAAAGCAAATTTTGCACGAATTGATTTGCACCATTGAATAGCTCTGCAAGTAATTCTTTCTTCTTCGCGATTGATAATCTAGGATTTTGAAGCAACTCTTCAAGTTCCTGATTTGTTTGGAACACTTGCTTTATTTCAAGCAATTCTTGCTGAATAATGTCGATTTGACCATTTTCTTGTGCTGTTTTAAACAATGCGAGTGCGTAACGATTTGCTACGATAGATTTACTCATTGCCCATCGCCCGCTTTCGCAATCGTCTCCTCGATCAATGCGCGGTTATCTTCCTCGGAAACTTCTTTCCCAAGTACTTTAGACGCTGCAAGAACGGAAAGTGATACGAATTCTTCTCGAACTGCTTGTACAGCTTTTTCTCTTTCAGAAGCAATTTCAAGTGTTGCTTCTTCTTTAAGACGAGATACTTCGTTACGTGCTGCTTTAACGATTTCCTCGCGTTGGCTCTCGCCTTGTTCACGAGCATTTTCAACAATCGCTTGCGCATCTGTACGTGCGTCTTTTAATAATTTACGTTGCTCTTCAAGAAGTTCTGCTGATTCAACACGACTTTTTTCAGCCTGTTCAATTTCATTTGCAATCATTTCTGCACGTTGATCCATAATGCCCATAAGCGGACCCCATGCATATTTCTTTAATAGCACCAAGAGAATCGTGAATAACGCGACTGTTACAATGATATCCCCAAGGTTTAATCTACCGTTAAGTTTTTCCAAAAAACCTGCATCAGCTGCATTTGCGGCTAAGAGGTGGAAGGTATCCAAAAACACGATTGTTTCACTCCCTTCAAGAGCTTATTACTCTTTAACATATGGATTATATAATGTTTGAAACTTGATTTTACTGTCCAACTTTAGCTTTTCTTAATGGCTAGCTTCAGGCGCTAGATGCTCGAGTCATAAGTCAAATCAACTCCGTGGCAAAAAAACCACTGCGTTGATTCGCCTTATGCTTGTCGCATCTGACCAGCGCCTTCAGCTTTTCTTGCCATAAAGCAATGGCGAAGGAATACTGTTTCATTTCTTCGCCATTTTGAAAAGAGGATTATGAAGATAAATCCCCTATCTTTTCATTTAATTATCGGTTCATTACGATGAACGCAACAACAGCTGCGAAAATCGGAACAACCTCAACTAATGCTACCCCAATGAACATGTTTGTTTGTAAGAATCCACGTGCTTCTGGTTGACGTGCGATCCCTTCTTGTGTTTTTGCTACAACTTGAGCTGCACCTAGACCTGCTCCTAGTGCCCCAAGACCAATTGCGATTGCTGCTGCTATTAGACCCATAATAATACTTCCTCCTAAATTTTCTTGTTTTTTTGTTTCCCTTGTTTCGGGTTATATATGTTGACTAGTCCATTCTAACTTTGTTAGTCATATAGACCATCGTTAACATAACGAAAATAAATGACTGGATTCCACCTACGAATATAGAGAAGCCCATCCAGGCAATTCCTGGTACGATTGCTCCAATAAATCCAAAAATGCTTGAAGCACCTAATCCAGCGATTAGCGCGATAAGCACTTCACCAGCGTAAATGTTTCCATAAAGACGTAAACCAAGTGTTAATGTACTTGCAAATTCTGCAATGATGTTTAGTAGGAATAAGAAAGGTAACGGTTTAAGAAAGTCTTTACCGTATCCACTTATACCTTTCATCTTAATGCCATAATAATGGGTTAAGATAATAACCATTGCTGCGAGTGTCATCGTAATCATTGGATCGGCTGTCGGTGATTTCCACCATAGTTCGTTGTCAACGATAACTGCTAGTGGCAATCCGAGTACGTTTGAGACAAATAGGAAAAGAATGAGTGTGATTCCAAGTATATGGAATCTTCCACCTGTTTTCCAATCCATGTTACTCTTGATGATCCCTTTAACGAAATCCATGATCCATTCGAAGAAGTTTTGCATTCCCGTTGGCTTAACCTGCAGATTACGTGTTGCCAGAATTCCAATTAGGAATACAATGATACAAGTTATGAGAAGCATCATGATGTTCGATAGATTGAATGTCATCCCCATAAACTCTCGCATTGGATGTCCATGGTCCATGATTCATTCACCTCCCTCATTCATTCGGAATTCGACTTTTCAATATATAGTAAGATTTCATTTCAATCATTTTAATGTAATGCATTATTTGAAAGCTTTTATCCTTACTTTGAAAAATCTTTACTGCTGTCTTACGTGGTAAATGATCCGCTCAACTACTAGAAGAGCATACGGAATGGCAAAGCCAATTACCGTACCGATCAGGTCGAACTGCTCCGGCATCGCAGTTGCAATTGCCGCTGCCGCAATACCAGATGCGAAACGCAACGCACTTCCAATTGAAATCCGTCTTTTCCCCTCCACGAACGCACGTTCAAATTGCTTTGATTTGCGAACGAGTATCCAGAAATTATACAAGCCAAACAATGTCCCTAAAATAAGTCCAGCAAAAACTGTATTCCATTCAGTAAACCCCCAACCGAGGACGAATAAAGCAAGAATAAAATAGGTTGCTCTACGCTGTCTACTATGAATTTCCTGCAAATTTTGCATAATCATGGATTCTCCTGCTTCTCATTTCTGGATTTGGGTAAAGCATTAACTTCAAGGATGTACGGGGTGGTTCCCGCTTCGCTGTCCAGCCTTATAACCAGCGAAGACTCCGAAAAAGGTGGAACCTGTTTAAGTTGCGAATGGACGGCCGTTTTTGATATGTATAATAGGCTTAAAAAACCCTATCCACATCAAGCGTTCGGTGAAATAATAAGTCTTCTATGCAACGAATTTCTTTTGAAGTTTCATATGCATGGAACACTATCATTGTTACCCTTTGTAATCATACAGTAGGCGAAAAATGATGTCAATTGATTCCCGGCTTTTTTTTCTTATTCGTCGGTTTTTGTCAAACATCCGACAAAAATCAAATTGAATGTCTCATAGCGTATCCATTTAATTACTCTTTTATACAATTTAATACAATTCGGCACTTCTTATTAAACCGAACGTTATTTTTTGTTTGAATAATCAGTGAACCAATCAAACAACGATGTGTTCGATTGGTTCACTTTTTTTCCTATTACATTCACAAGTTGTTTTTAAGGTCGTGTAGACGATAGATACTCTTTTAAGGCTTTTACAATTCGTTCGGATGCATGTCCATCGCCGTATGGATTTGAAGCTTGGGCCATTTTATTGTAAGCATCCTCGTTCATAAGTAGTTCGTCCGTTAAAGAGAAGATAACCTCTTCGTCTGTTCCCGCTAGTTTTAGCGTTCCCGCCTCGATTCCTTCTGGGCGTTCTGTCGTATCGCGCAGAACAATGACTGGTTTACCTAGAGATGGCGCTTCTTCTTGGATGCCGCCTGAGTCTGTCAAGATAATATGAGATGCTGCCGCAAAGTTATGAAAATCGACCACTTCCAATGGTTCAATGAGATGAACGCGGTGATTATCACCTAATATTTCATTCGCAAGTTCGCGCACAACCGGATTCATATGTACTGGATACACCACTTGAATATCATCATGTTTCTCAAGCAATCTGTTAATCGCATTAAACATATTACGCATTGGTTCGCCAAGGTTTTCACGGCGATGTGCTGTTAATAAAATTAACTTGTCACTACCCAATTCTTCTAAAACTGGGTGGGAATATTCTTCGCGGACCGTTGTATGAAGTGCGTCAATAGCTGTGTTACCTGTAATATAAATCGTGTCTTTGTCTTTTCCTTCATTCAATAAGTTCTGTGCTGATTTATCAGTCGGTGAAAAATGAAGGTCTGCAATGACACCTGTTAATTGGCGATTCATCTCTTCAGGATATGGTGAGTATTTATCCCAAGTACGTAGGCCGGCCTCGACGTGACCAACTGCAACTTTATTATAAAATGCAGCCAGGCTTCCGATAAACGTTGTAGCTGTGTCGCCGTGCACAAGCACAATATCAGGCTGTGCGTCTTTCATAATCTTATCGAGTCCTTCAAGCCCTCTCGTTGCAACGTCGATTAAAGTTTGCCTGTCTTTCATAATATTTAAATCGTAGTCTGGCTTGATGTCGAATGTTGCGAGCACTTGGTCAAGCATTTCACGATGCTGGGCAGTAACCGTTACAATCGATTCAATGTCGTCACTATGCTTGTTTAACTCAAGTACGAGTGGTGCCATTTTAATCGCTTCTGGTCGAGTGCCAAATATCGTCATTACTTTCCACTTTTTTGACAATGCTATCTCTCCTCTTATTTAGTTCCAAACAGTCTATCGCCTGCGTCACCAAGGCCTGGAACGATATAGCCATTTTCATCAAGCTTTTCATCAAGTGCAGCAATATAAATATCCACGTCCGGATGAGCATCTGTCATTGCTTTTACCCCTTCTGGTGCCGCAATTAAACACATAAAACGGATACTCTTCGCACCGCGTTTTTTCAAAGAATTCACAGCTTCAATTGCTGAGCCGCCCGTTGCAAGCATAGGGTCAACTAGGATTAAATCACGCTCTGAAACGTCTTTCGGCAATTTCACATAGTATTCGACAGGCTCAAACGTCTCTGGATCACGATACAGCCCGACGTGACCGACTTTCGCCGCTGGAATTAAGTTTAGAATTCCTTCTACCATGCCGAGTCCAGCACGTAAAATCGGAATAATCCCTAGTTTTTTCCCCGCAAGAACATCGGACGTTCCTTTACCGATTGGTGTCTCAATTTCTTTTTCAGTTAACGGCAAGTCGCGTGTAATCTCATAAGCCATTAATGTTGCAACTTCATCAACCAGTTCACGAAACTCTTTCGTTCCTGTATTTATATCACGTATGTAAGTCAATTTGTGTTGAATTAATGGGTGGTCTAGCACTTGAATTTTTGGCATATTCATTCACTCCTTTTAAAATATCCAGTTTAGTATAGCAGAATGAAATTATTCTAGCACTAAAGATTATAAACTGTTTTAAATAAATTACTTAAACTGGTTTCATTTAGCACAATATCAACCCGCTCTTCATTGCGTTCTCACAAGGTTTTCCACGCATACGATTCCTACTGGAAAAGCCGTGACGAAGTACGGGGTTCACATCCAAATAACGAGGTGTTTGAGAACACGTTCCCCAATTACTATTATGGCGATATAAGTTAGACTTTATGAATCTGATTTACAAATAAATTGAAACGATAAAATGGATTGCCAAAGGTTTATTCAAGCAATAAATCAACTTCATCGAGAGGCATTGGTTTATGGAAATAATAACCTTGTCCAATTTTACAACCTAATGCTAACAAAGCGTCTACTTGATACGCCTCTTCAATTCCTTCCGCAACCGTTGCCAACTTTAAATTCGATGCCAGCTGAATAATTGTCGTGACAACTGCGTGCGTATCTTGATCGGAAATTGCATTTATGAAGCTTCGATCAATTTTAAGCTCACTTACTTGAAGTTGCGGCAAATAGCTGAGTGAAGAATAACCTACGCCGAAATCATCAATCGACACTTCAAAACCTGCATCATGTAATTCTCTAAAAACATGCTTTGCATTTGTAAAGTCAACAAGTCCAATACTTTCCGTCATTTCAAGCCTCAAATAACGCGGCGCAATCTCGTACTCTGCCGAGAGCCGCTGGAGCATTCGGACAAATGACGTATGAAAGAAGTGATCTACCGAAACGTTTACGGCTACTTGATACATTTTCTTTCCTGAGCGCTGACGATTAGAAAGCCAGTTGAACACTTGTTTGAAAATAACCTTTTCCAAATCGATTATCTTGCCAACTCTTTCTGCAAGCGGAATAAAATCATTTGGCGGTACATGACCAAGTTCCTTTGAATACCAACGTGCCAATGCTTCAAATCCGATAATTTCTCCCGTCGTTAACTGTACTTTTGGTTGTAAGTGAATGTTAATTTCATTCGTTGCGATTGCTTTAAACAATTCATTCACAATGGTCATTTCCTTTACAGCTTCTTCATTTCTCAAATCTTTATAAAATGAAATCGCCAAGCCGTTTTTGCCATTTGCATTCGTTAATGCTGCGTCTGCTCGGCGTAGCATTTCGTCTGCATCAAAATCTTCTGTTGACAGCGCGAAACCGGCTTTTAAAGTAATAAACATTTCTCTTCCAGCCACTTTAAATGGTTCAGCCGTAATACTTCGGAGTCGATACGCAAAGTCATCTACTTCTTTACTGTCCTTCAAATCATTGATAAAAGCTAGGGAGTCACTAGATACTCTTCCAACAATACTATCTTTTCCTCTTCCTAGTTTTTTAATACGTTTTGCAAGTTGCACAAACAAATTATCCGCTTCGTCACGTCCATAAAGGTCAATAATCGTGATGTATTCTGCAGGTTGGATTGCTGCTACGAAATAATTGATATTTTCATCGTTTTTTTTATTTAAAATATGTATCATGCTATGCCTATTGGGTAAGTCAGTCGTAGAGTCAGAATAAGCCAGCCATTCAAGTTGGCGTTTTTGTTCGAAAAATGTTTTTGTCATTTGAATCGTTGGCAATAACTTCTTAAAATACTCGACAAGTTCTTCTGTTAATAAATGCTTTTCTTTTACGAATACGGTAAACAACTCAGTCACTTTTCCGTCCAAACTAAAAATTGGCAATGCCCAAACTTCCACGTAATCATGTTCATGACTCGGTGGAAGTTCATTGATAAATACAGTGTTGTATTGTGAGAATGTCGGATCAAAGTCAACCTTATTTTCGATTCCTTTAATGAGCGAATCCGGTAGAGCAGTTGACTTCAGAACTGTCCATTCATTTTCCTCTTTTTCACATAAATACGCACCCCCACCGCCGTGCGGTATAAAAGCACTAATCGCTTCCCACACAACTTGCAAAAGGTCTCCCAAGCTTTTCCCTTCATTAACACCTATAAACATACGTTCATGTAACTTAAGGATCGATTCATTTTTCTTCCGCGTTGACACGTCGATAACAAATGATGTATTAAAAAGAACCTTTCCCTCTTCATTGAGGAGGGGTTGGATGACAAGTTCACTCCAAAACGGAGTCCCATCTTTTTTATACTGTTGTAATTCCTCAATTACCGGATGGCCGTTTTGAAGTTGACGATCAATCTTTTGAATTAACGACAAATCTGTGCCTTCGCCATGTAGGAAACGTAAATTTCTGCCTTGCACCTCTTCAAATGTGTAGCCGGTAATATTGGTAAATGCTTTATTTACAAATACGATTGCATCGTCATCAGCCGGATCAGTTACGATAAACCCCATTTCAAAACGGCTTGCAAAACGAATAAGCCAATCTCGTAATCTTACTTTCTCCTCATCCTCCGATAAATAGTTCATGGTTCTCATTCCCCCTTTACTACGAAACAATTATTAAGTACTAGTATAAACAAAAAACAAGCCACTTTCACTAATAAATGGAAAGTGGCTTACTTTTAGGGTTTTGTTATAGCTAGCTTCAGGCGCCAACCTCTCAGGTCATAGGCAGCTCAACTATGTCGCAAAAACATCAAGTCGTTGGATTGCTTATGCCTGCCCGGGCTGAGCGGCGCCTGAAATTTTTGTTTTATTATTGATAAAGTGGGAACTTGTCTGTAATTGCTTTTACGCGTTCAAGTGCTTCTTTTTTAACATTTTCATCTTCAACGTTTTTCAGAAGGTATGCCATAATTGAAGCAATTTCTTTCATTTCTTCTTCTTTAAATCCTCTTGACGTAACTGCTGGTGTTCCGATTCGAATACCAGATGTTACGAATGGACTTTCCGTATCGAATGGAATTGTATTTTTATTTACTGTGATGCCGACTTCATCCAAAACTTCTTCCGCGACTTTTCCAGTAATGCCTAGGGATTTAAGGTTTAATAGTAGAAGGTGGTTGTCTGTTCCGCCTGAAACGATGTCAATCCCTTCTGCTACAAGTGCCTCTCCTAGTACTTTCGCATTCTTCTTCACTTGCTGGATATATGCTTTGAACTCAGGTTTTTGCGCTTCGCCAAAAGCAACAGCTTTCGCTGCGATGACATGCATCAATGGACCACCTTGAATACCAGGGAAAATTGATTTATCAATTTTACGACCGAACTCTTCTGTTGTTAAAATCATTCCGCCTCGTGGACCACGTAATGTTTTATGTGTCGTTGACGTTACGAAATGTGCATGTGGAACCGGGTTTGGATGCTCTCCAACTGCGACAAGGCCTGCAATGTGTGCCATGTCAACGAATAAATAAGCGCCGACTTCATCTGCAATTTCACGGAATTTCGCAAAGTCGATTTCACGTGGGTATGCACTTGCACCTGCAACAATCATTTTCGGCTTATGCTCAAGTGCTTTTTGACGAACATCTTCATAATCGATTTGCTCGTTTTCTTGACTCACACCGTATTCAATGAAGTTGTATAGTTCTCCGGAGAAGTTGACTGGGCTACCGTGCGTTAAGTGACCACCATGTGATAAGTTCATCCCAAGCACTGTGTCACCTGGCTTAAGTACAGTGAAGTAAACAGCCATATTCGCTTGCGCACCCGAGTGTGGTTGAACGTTCGCGTATTCTGCACCGAAAATCTCTTTCAGACGGTCGCGTGCAATATTTTCAACAACGTCAACATGCTCACATCCGCCGTAATAACGTCTGCCTGGATATCCTTCTGCATATTTATTCGTCAATACTGAACCTTGCGCTTCCATTACCGCTTCTGTTACAAAGTTTTCTGAAGCAATCAGTTCAATATGGGATTGTTGTCGATCTTTCTCTGCCATAATTGCATCATATACAGCTTTATCTCCCGTTTTTACTTGATTTAGTTCTGCAGAAAGTTCTTGAATTTTTACATGGTCCATTAGTTATTCCCCTTTATCAACATTATTTTTTAGTCTAGCTTCAACACCTAGACGCTCGGGATATAAGTCAATTCGGCTATGCGGCAAAGTACGCCACGTCGCCGATTCGTCTTATACCTGTCGCATCTAACCAGGTGTTTCAGCTTTTAATTTATTTCGTAAACTGCGCGGACGCCACCGATAAGCTTCGGTCGGGTCGTCGCAATTGTCACGACAGCTTCTCCAATTTTTTCAATAGAAGTTCGTACCGGTACTGCAACTTTTTTCAAATGCATGCCAATAAGTGTTTGACCAATATCAATGCCTGCTTGCGCTTGAATTTCTTCAACCACAACAGGATCAGTCATTTGCCCATAAGCGTACGCTGACATAGAACCACCCGCATTGACAGTCGGTATAACCGTAACCAGTTCTAACTGGTGGTGCTTTGCAGCAATTCGTTCAATCGTGAGCGCTCTATTAATATGCTCACAACCTTGAAATGCAAGGTATAGTCCGTGCTTGTCCGCAAAGTTTTTTAACGGTTCATACAACATTTCACCAATTTCAAATGCGCCTGATGTACCAATTCTTTTTCCTGCAACTTCGGAAGTTGAACAGCCGACGACGAAAAATCCTCCGCGTTCAAATTTTGTTTGCTCAGCGATTTCGGACAACAGCTCCTCTAGCTGGAGCTTCCATAAATTTTGAGCTTCCACTATTTCTCCCTCCAACCGTTTCAGTTTTCTAGTTTTTGTAATTTCTCAAGACGACGCGCGTGGCGCCCACCTTCAAAGTCTGTATCTAGCCATGTAGCGACAATTTCTCGCGCAAGTCCCGCACCAATTACACGTTCACCCATCGCAAGTACATTCGTGTCATTATGCTCTCTCGTCGCTTTTGCACTAAAGACGTCATGCACAAGTGCGCAGCGAACGCCTTTCACTTTATTTGCGGCGATAGACATACCGATGCCAGTTCCACAAATTAAAATGCCACGCTCAAATTGTCCAGTCGCTACACCATCACTAACAGGTGATGCATAGTCCGGATAGTCTACCGATTCATCAGTTTTAGGCCCAAAATCTTCATATTCTACGCCACGTTCTTCCAGTAACTGAATAATTTCTTGACGCAGCTTATTGCCGCCATGATCCGAAGATATTGCAATTTTCATTGAGCTACCTTCCTTCTAATTTATTCATAATTGAGTCAATTTCACAATAAAGAAATTAGTCTCGAAATCCGAACGAAGTCATTTTCCGCTTTATGAAGACGGTTTCTATGATGTTTTGACACTAGGTTTAATCGTAAGAGCTATTCTTCGTGTTGATTTCCGCTCCAATCATCGAATCGGAACAGTCAACTAACGAACAATAGAATCATCTTAATCATAAACGTTCGGCTTTCAATATGCAATTATAAAATTGATTAAATTCATTTTACCACTTATATCGTTAAAAAAACAGCCTCAAAGAACAGGACTAAGGTTCGCTTAGTGTATGCTATTCGCGTGCTTGAATTCACTAATGATTCGATTTAACTTCATAAAATAATGATAATAAAGAAAGTTGATTTCCTGTAGTTAGGTTAATTTTGAAATCAACTACAGGAAATCAACTTAAGTCCGTTCAAATTGATTAATCACTTCATATAACTCTCTTGATTGCTCTCTTAATTGGGCCGCCATTTCATCGGCTTGTTCAATGGAATGAACTTGTTCTTCTGTGGTGGCTCGTACTTCTTGTGCGCCAGCTGATGTTTCTTCCGCAATCGCTGCCACTTCCTGCGATTGACGTGCGGTCGTTTCAATGTTCTTCAGCTGATGCTCTACGAATTCGGTAATTTCTACAACCGATTCCGCCATACTATGCACTTTATCTGTCATTGCTTCTACGTTGGCGCCCGTTTCAGTCGCACGATCCGCTTCTTGCGCCGCTGTTTTTACTTGTTCCTCAATTTCCACAACAACCTTTGAGACGTCCGTTTGAATCGTAGATACGAGTTGAGCAATTCCTTGCACGGCTCTAGCACTTTCATCCGCAAGAATACGTACCTCTTCTGCAACAACCGCAAATCCAGCACCATGTTCACCAGCTCTTGCCGCCTCAATTGAAGCATTTAGCGCGAGTAAATTCGTCTGTTTCGCAATGTTCCCAACGAGTTGGACAATCTCTCCAATCTCGTTTGCATTATGATCAAGTTGACGGATTGTTCCAAGTAACGATTCGCTCTTCCCAGACATGGCACGAATCCCTGTTACGAGCTCACTAAAAACGTCGATGGTTGTGTTAAGTTCTGCTAACATTTCTTTCGATCGGTCTGAAGAGTGTCCTGCCCTATTATTCACTTCTACAGCAAGTAAACGAATATCTTCCATCGCTTCCGCTGTTTCTTGAATCGCCACAGCTGATTCTTCCGCTCCTGCAGAGATTTCCATAATGGTTGAAGCGACAACATCGGCTTGAGCTGTGGCTGCACCCGTTCCTGCAGATAAGTTCTCTATCGTTACTGCTGTCTTTTCAAAGTTGGTTTCAATTTGTTCAACTATTTTCCGTAAACTGTACACCATTTGTTGGAATGCTTCTGCAACTGAGCGAATTTCATCAGACGAACGTGGCAATTGAATATCTACGCCAATATTTCCTTCAGCTACTTCAATCGCAGCCTCTTCCAGTTGCTGTAAAGGTTTTGTTAAAATCGTGCTAAATAAGCCAGCTAAAACCCCTGACCAAAAGATTCCTAATCCGAATGTAATGATTGAAAACCAAAAAGGCGCTAAATTCGGGAAGAATTTCGGTTGAATCACATTAATAAATAATCCGCTTGTCGTATAAGTGACCGCAGCGAGAATGGTTACAAATATAATTAACTTCTTTCGCAACCCATTTTTCCGCTTAATTTTTCGCACACTATCATCCCTTTGTAATTTTACATTCGAGGACTTCCATGAGTTTTGATAGTTCTGTGAACGTTTGATTATATGTATCAAGATTTCCGCCAAACGGATCATGAACATCTTCATTTCCACCAAGCTCTAAAAACCCTTTTAACGTGTGGATTTTATCTACTTCGTCTGGAAATAAAGTATGCAGCATCCGTTTATGCGCGACAGTCATTGTCAATATAAAATCCGCCCACTCAACATCCTCAGCTGTAATGTTTTTTGAAGTCGCAGTATAAGGCATGTCCGCTCTTTCGATAAGGGTTTTCGCATTTTCTGCAATCGGTATGCCGTCCATTGCATGAATGCCAGCAGACCGTACATGGACACCTTCCATATTTTTTGACCGTAAGATTGCTTCCCCCATCGGACTTCTACAAGTATTTCCAGTGCAAATTAAATAAATATTCATATAAATCCCCTTCTTTACTAGAATAACTGATTTCCACAGAAAAAGACATCGGTAATTTCAACGAATGCATGACAAAATCCCCATAATGAGCAATGATACCCCTGCAAATTGTCTTATCCGATTTCCATTTTTAACCCCAAGTTTCTTTTGAAAATAAAGTGCTGTAAGCGAGAAAACGAAAGCAAAAATTCCAGAGGCCATAATATATAGTAATTTATTTAACTGTAACATTCCGAATGTAACACTTACAGAAAAGGCATCTATACTGACAACAAACGCGATAAATGCAGGATGTAACTTAATCATCGTCGATTGCTCATTATTATCTTGCAATAGCATATGTAACCCGATAAGACTTAAGATCACACCTGATAACAGTACACTCCAATCAGCAAAGATCGTTGCTGATAATTCTCCCATCATAAAACCAAGTAACGGGAGCATGACATTGAGAAATCCAGTCCACAAAGCAAGTACCAGTCTTCTCCCCTTCACGCGAAGCAAGACATAAACTACGATAATATCAAGCGTTGTAACGCTAGCCGCAAACAACTCTTCCACAGTAAAACCTCCCTGCATAACGTCCTTCTATCGTATGCAGAGAATTTTTCACATATTCTAGTTAAGCATGATATCGTCTACCATCAGCGGCCTTTACTAGCCGATTCATAAACGCTTCCCCGACACCTTCCAAATCCGTCTCTACCGCAAGGATGAGATCCGCTTCGGTTGCATCGCATTGTCTAAGCGCTTTGTATAAATTCGCCGCCATTTCTTCTACGTTTTTATTAGAACCGATTGCAAAATACCAATCAGCAGCTGTCGTCATTAAATTATTCGGACCGATGACCGCCACCTTTTGACCTTCTTCTTGAATAGCTGTTACTGCTTCTCTAATTTTTTCCTCATTTGCTTCGATAATAAAAAGTGGGGCCTCTGGTGCATAGTGGGCATATTTCATACCTGGCGAGCGCGGAGCCTCTTCCTTTTTAAGTTCATGCGATGTTTCAACAAGTCCAATGACGGATTCAATCATTTCTCTCGTAATGCCGCCTGGTCTTAAAATAACAGGAGGCGTTGAAGTCATATCGATCACCGTAGATTCAAGCCCTACGCCGGTTTGTCCACCATCCAAAATGAGTGGAATGCGTCCTTTTAAATCCTTTTCAACATGCTTCGCTTCAGTCGGGCTTGG
The DNA here is from genome assembly GCF_001753205.1 of Sporosarcina ureilytica. Classification (GTDB taxonomy): domain Bacteria; phylum Bacillota; class Bacilli; order Bacillales_A; family Planococcaceae; genus Sporosarcina; species Sporosarcina ureilytica. The sequence continues at coordinate 3,244,513 of NZ_CP017560.1, forward strand.
TTTTCCACTTCGATTCGCACTCGGCGCTGCAAGCGGTAATTTTAATGTACGAAGTAAACGAAGCGCCACAGGATGATCCGGCATACGAATCCCAACCGTTGTGACTCCCGGTGTAACGTTCGGGGCTACGACTTGTGGAAGTTGCTCAAACACTAATGTTAACGGGCCTGGCCAAAAAGCATCCATAAGTTGCTCCGCTTCTAGCGAAATATTTTTAGCGTACTGTGCCACTTCTTCTTGTGTGCCAATATGTACAATCAACGGGTTGTCTGAGGGTCTCCCTTTCGCTTTAAATATTTTCTCAACCGCTTTTTCGTCGGTCGCAACCCCTCCCAAGCCATAGACAGTTTCAGTTGGAAACGCGACAACTTCTCCCGCCGCCAACATATCCACAGCTTGTTGATATTCTCGTTCGTTATCCATAGAGTTATCCACTGTTGTAACGATAGTTTTCATCCGATAAATCCCCTTTATACACAATTCATATGACTTATCCACATTTTCCTGTGAGTAACTTTATGAAAAGAGCCCTTTTATCCACTCCCATACAAAAAAAGTTACTTTTTCTTCTTCTTTTTCTTGTTTTTCTTCATTTTCTGGAAAACAGACATTTGGGAACAACGAACACCAGAAATTATCCCCACGTCCACTTCCAATTGTTAATATATATGCATCATACGTCGCTTGTGGTTGAATATAAAATCCCGATCTTTTCGGTGGAATGATGGCATCTTTTCTCTCTAATGAAATCGATTTGTTTTGAACAATCTTGTTCGCAATATCAATAATTTCCGGTTCTAATTGTTTAAACTTATCCACAAGCTCATCATTTGAGTTAGAGGTTGCAACCGCATGTTGAATAAGTGGTGCAATTTCTTGTTGAATTTCCCGTTTTTCTAGCTGGTCTTTTTCTGTATTTGAATGCGCTAAAATCCGAAATTGAATGGCTTCTTCATTTTCTCCACCAGTCAATAGCATAATGGCGGATTGAAAAATAATTAGAATGAGTACAAATTCTAGAAATGTAATGAATTTATGTTTTGGTTGGTTAGTTTTTGTAATCTCGTAATCTGGTAACATGTCTATCTCCTCCTACAAACATTGTTACCACGGATTACAAGTTTTATTCACGAATCTCACAAAATAGCATTCGATTTTTTCCGTTGATATCTTTAACCATCTCTATGACAGCATTCGGAAACGATTCGGCAAATAAATTGTACACAGCTTTTCCTTGCGCATGCCCAATTTCCACACCAATCAACCCAGGTTTATTCATCAGTTTTGGAAGTTGCTCTGCTAACTTTCGATAACAATAAAGCCCATCTTCCTCCGCAAATAAAGCACTGTGTGGTTCATAATCTAAAACGGTGTCCGTCATTTCAGACGCTTCACTTCGTGCAATATAAGGCGGATTCGATAACACGACATCCCATGTCTGATTCGCAATTGGCACTGATAAGTCGCCTTCTTTAAAATGAATTGCCGCTTTGAGCTCGGTTGCATTCTGTTTCGCAACTTGCAATGCAGGTTCACTAATGTCCGTTGCAGTTACCCGTGCTTCAGGACTTTCCAATTTCATCGTAATCGCAATCGCACCGCTTCCAGTTCCAATATCCGCGATTGAGAGATCCGGTTTGTGAAACAGGCGTTTCATTCGCTCGAGCGCTTCTACGATTAACTCTTCCGTTTCAGGCCGTGGAATTAATACATGTTCATTTACGTTATACTTTCGACCATAAAAAATTTCATGACCGATTACATATTGAACTGGCTTACCTTCAAGTAGTTCATCAACTTTTCGCCAAAAATTACGTTGTTGTTCCTCAGTAAGAGGCGTTCTCATATTCGCCAAAAGCGATGCATGAGAATGCCCCGTCACATATTCCATTAAGATTCTAACGCTGCCTGTATCTAATCCTTTTTCTTCTAATAAAGAAAAAGCCCTATTTTGGGCCTCATAAATACGTTCAGTCATTCGTATTTAAACTTTCTAGCCGATGGGCTTGATCTTCAATAATAAGCGCATCGATGATTTCATCGAGATTACCGTCAATGATTTGATCAAGCTTTTGAATGGTTAATCCAATGCGGTGATCAGTTACACGGTTTTGCGGGTAGTTATAGGTCCGAATTCTCTCCGAACGATCCCCGGTTCCAACAGCAGATTTACGGGTCGCAGCATATTCCGCTTGCGCTTCTTGTTGTGCTGCATCATAGACACGCGCTTTTAATACCTTCATCGCTTTTTCACGGTTTTTAATTTGCGATTTCTCATCCTGCATGGAGACAACAATTCCAGTTGGTAAGTGGGTAATACGAACGGCAGAGTCTGTTGTGTTTACGTGCTGACCACCTGCACCACTTGAACGATACGTATCGATTTTTAAATCTTCACGAAGAATTTCAATGTCGACATCTTCCGCTTCCGGTAAACATGCTACCGTAGCCGTTGACGTATGCGTTCTTCCGCCTGACTCAGTTTCAGGAACTCTTTGAACACGATGCGCGCCGTTTTCAAATTTTAATCTTGAATAAGCACCATTCCCAGTAATCATGAAGATAATTTCTTTAAAACCGCCTAATTCAGTTGGCGATGAATCAATGACTTCTATTTTCCAGTTGTTCATTTCCGCATAGCGGCTATACATTCTGTAAAGATTCCCCGCAAATAAAGCCGCTTCATCTCCACCTGCAGCACCCCGGACTTCCATGATGACGTTTTTATCATCATTCGGGTCTTTCGGAATGAGTAAAATTTTGAGCTTTTCTTCAAGCGGTTCAATTTGTTCTTCTAGTTCAGTAACCTCAAGCGTCACGAGTTCTTTCATGTCATCATCCAGTGACTCTTCAAGTAAACTCTTTGCGCTATTTCGCTCTTCAATCACTCTTTTATATTCACGGAATACATCAACTGTCTCCTGTAAACCTGATTGCTCCTTTGAATAATCACGAAGTTTTGTTGCATCACTGACGATTTCCGGATCGCTCAGCAATTCGTTCAATTGTTCATATCGATCTTCCACAATTTGAAGTCGTTCAAACATAGTAGGCACCTCATTCTAACACTGATTTGTATGTTTATTGTACGGTAATTTCACGAGTAAATACAGTTTTTTCTCCATTATGACGGAAATGATGGATTCCGTTGCAAGCTTTTACGGAAACGTTGTGTACTTTCATGACAGCGTTGCGTACTTCGGAAAACGTTGCATACTTTTCCTGAAACGTTGCGTACTTTCACCACAGTACTGCATTCTTTCCCATTAACATTGCTAATATCCATTTCAAAGTCCGCACATTGCCGTCAAAATTGAAAAAACCCATTCAATCAAGTGAATGGGCGGCACGCGATTATTTATTTAAAGTAGCTGCAACAGAAATACCTTTTGGGACTTCATGATGTTGGCGGCATCTTGCTTCGTACGCTTCAGAAGCACCGACTAGTATTACTGGATCATCATAACCAGCTGGAACACCGTTAATTAGGCGCTGCGTTCGACTTGCTGGCGACCCACACACTGTACATACAGCTTGTAATTTTGTGACGAGTTCAGCAACTGCCATAAGTCGTGGCATCGGACCAAAGGGTTCTCCTCGAAAATCTTGATCAAGCCCTGCGAGGATAACGCGGAATCCTTCGTCAGCAAGTTCCATGACCGTCTCAACGATTTCATCATCGAAAAATTGTGCTTCATCTATCGCGATGATGTCATAACCCTCTTTATTGAACTCCTTAATATGAGCTGAACTTGCGACGGGAATGGCGATCACTTTTGTTCCATTATGGCTCACTACCGCTTCATTGCTGTACCGATTATCGATTTCTGGTTTAAATACGGCAATTTGTTGTTTTGCAAATTGCGCACGTTTAATTCGACGAATAAGTTCTTCAGATTTTCCAGAAAACATACTACCGCAAATGACTTCAATCCATCCTCCTTGAACTGTTGCGTACATCCTGCTCTCACCTTTCCTAATAAATATGTAAATGCATAATTGCATAATAAAATCCAAACAAGATTGTTAACCAATCTGTATAACAAAAAAGCTTCCCCTATTCTTTGCAATAAAACAAATGAATCCCCGCAAAGAAAGGATGTGTAACTTGAAATATTCTAGACGTTCTAAATTAGTTTGAGTTTTCCCATTTTGACAATGAACAGAAAATACCCGCCCGGTGCGATTCACACCTAGACGGGTATTTTCAGTGAAGCTATTATTCTTCGTCGCGTCCTTCTTCTTTGAGGCCATATTTTTTGTTGAAACGGTCGACACGGCCGTCCGCTGCAGCAAATTTTTGGCGTCCAGTGTAGAATGGGTGACATTCTGAACAAACTTCAACACGGATGTCCTCTTTTACAGAACCTGTTTCGAATGTGTTTCCACATGAACAATTAACTGTTGCTTGTTTGTATTCTGGATGAATTCCTGCCTTCATCAATCTCGCTCCTCTCGCTCTGAACCATCTGGAACAGAATTTTTTATAAGACTGATGCCTTACACGACCCGAATAAGCCAGCCGTATATGCAGCAGATCGTTTTTACGATACCTCAAAAATTATAACAAATCCACCTCTAATGTGCAACCTTTCAATTAGATTTTACGCTCTCACGTCATATAGACTCATTTATTACAGACTTCTAATCTAAAAAAGCGCAACCTACTCAAACAAGAGTAAATCACGCTTTTCTTTTTATAATAACCCTTTACCGTTACGATGTGCCTTCATTTCGGTATTGAGCTTTTCGAAAAATTCTTCATTCGTTTTAGCTTGGCGTAGCTTTTTCAAGAAACGCTCCACAAAGTCAGGCGCATCTGAAAATGTTTTTCGAATGGCCCATAATTTATCGAGCTGATCTTTCGGAATGAGTAACTCTTCTTTTCTTGTACCAGATCGTCGAATATCGAGTGCCGGGAATATACGGCGCTCCGCAAGATGACGGTCTAAGTGAAGTTCTTGGTTTCCAGTCCCTTTAAATTCTTCATAAATGACTTCATCCATACGAGATCCCGTTTCAACGAGTGCCGTCGCTAAGATTGTTAAACTACCGCCCTCTTCTAAATTACGTGCTGCACCGAAGAATCGTTTTGGACGGTGGAATGCAGCTGGGTCAATTCCCCCTGATAACGTTCGACCACTTGGTGGAATGACCAGGTTGTAAGCACGCGCAAGTCTCGTAATGGAATCCATCAAAATGACGACATCTTTTTTATGTTCGACAAGTCGCATTGCACGCTCCAAAACAAGCTCTGCAACTTTAATATGGTTTTCCGGTAATTCGTCAAATGTCGAACTGACGACATCCGCATTGACTGACCTTTCGATATCCGTCACTTCTTCTGGTCGTTCATCAATGAGTAATACGATAAGTTCTGTTTCAGGATGGTTGGTTGTGATTGAGTTGGCAATTTCTTTTAATAGCATTGTTTTACCTGCTTTAGGCGGGGCAACAATTAGTCCACGTTGGCCGAAACCAACAGGAGCAACGAGGTCCATAATTCTAGTAGATAGTTTCGTTGGACTTGTTTCTAATTTAATTTGACGATCCGGATAAAGCGGTGTTAAGGCTGGGAAATGAACTCGATTTCGTGCATCATCCGGGTTTTCTCCGTTTACTGCTTCTACTTGTAATAAACCGTAGTAACGTTCTGATTCTTTTGGCGGTCTCACTTTCCCTGCAACTTTATCTCCATTTCTTAAATCAAAACGGCGGATTTGAGATGCGGAAATATAAATGTCCTCAGAACTCGAAGAATAATTGATTGGACGTAAAAATCCGTATCCTTCCGATTGTATAATTTCTAGCACACCGTCCATAAAGAAGAACCCTTCCTGTTCGGCACGCTGCTTCAAGATTGCAAAAATCAGTTCCTTTTTCGTCATTTTAGCATAATAGGATATTTTAAATTGTCGCGCATGCTCGTATAACTCTTTTAAAGTCATATTTTCTAGCGCTGACATTGTTAATGTTGTCATTTTTTCGGCACCACTCTTTTAATTTTATGGGGGTAAAGAATTTGTGAATCAATTTCAAATGATATTCATTAAAACTTGCACATTTAAACTAGAAAATAAACATTACATAAACATCTAATTTGCAGTTCATTTCCGTTCAACACGAAAATCGGACCACATGAACGATTGATTACAATCTTCCATTTTCGAATGTTTGGATATTTTACTATAACTAGCCATTATGAAATTAACTCACGAGGTTTTGTTTTGAATAGTTTAAGGGTAAGCATCGTAGCTATGCACTTATACCTTCTGTTACAAAAAAGATTCCATAACAGAAGGCTGTGCAGGATTGTTTTATTCTTGCATAACAAGTAGAGGTTTTTTCTTCATACTGTGGCGACCTTCCACAAATCGAATTGTACCTGATTTGGAACGCATAACGAGTGAGTGTGTTTCACTGTATGCTCCTGTGAATCTCACGCCACGAAGTAATTCTCCGTCTGTTACACCAGTAGCGGCAAATATGGCGTCGTCACCTTTTACAAAATCATCCATGTAAAGGACTTGATTCACATCAATCCCCATTCTTTTACATCTTTCGGCTTCAGCGTCATTGGATGGTACAAGTCTACCTTGAATTTCTCCACCAAGACATTTTAATCCAACCGCAGAGATAACGCCTTCCGGTGCACCACCGAGTCCAAATAAAATGTCTACTCCGGTTTCACCAAATGCGGTATTAATTGCACCAGCGACATCACCGTCGTTAATTAATTTAATGCGCGCGCCTGCCTGTCGAATTTCTTCAATTATCTGTTCATGACGCGGTCGATTTAAAACAGTCGCGACAACGTCTTCGATATCTTTGTTTTTCGCTTTCGCAACAGCTTGCAAATTCTCTTTAATCGATGCATCGATGTGTACTTTCCCGACAGCTTCAGGGCCGACGGCAATCTTATCCATATACATATCCGGGGCGTGAAGCAGGTTCCCTCGGTCTGCAATTGCTAGAACAGCCAGAGCGTTCCAACCACCAGAAGCAACGATACTTGTTCCTTCTAAAGGGTCAACTGCAACATCAACTGCTGGGCCATTTCCCATACCGAGTTCCTCTCCGATATACAGCATTGGTGCTTCGTCCATTTCTCCTTCACCAATGACTACGGTTCCTTGCATTGGAATTGTATCAAAAACCATCCGCATGGCTGAAGTAGCTGCTCCGTCCGCTTCATTTTTCAATCCGCGTCCCATCCATCTTGCAGCTGCAACACCCGCCGCTTCGGTAACCCGTACTAATTCCATCGATAAACTGCGTTCCATGTATATGTTCCTCCCGTATTTTGGATACATTCACAAACTATAATCTTCTTTATTTTGTCATAGAGATTTAATGGGTCATAGCGAAACTATTCCCGCACTGTTGCTTCTTCTGTAATGATTTCTTTACGGATATCTGCACCAATACCACGTAATTTTTTTATTAACGAGCTATAGCCTCGCTCAATGTGTTGAATTTCCCTAATTTCAGTCTCACCGTCTGCTAGTAATCCAGCTAGAACAAGCGCTGCACCTGCACGCAAATCAGTTGCCCGAACACTTGCAGCTTGTAACTCACTAGGCCCCGTGATAATTGCCGTTCGCCCTTCAACTCGAGCCGTAGCATTCATTCTACCGATTTCATCAATTTGTTTAAATCTTGCAGAATAAATCGTATCCGTAATGACAGACGTGCCAGTCGCTTGTGTTAATAACACTGAAAAAGGTTGTTGTAAGTCTGTCGGAAAACCAGGATAGACAAGGGTTTTCACATCCACGCTATGTAACGCTTCTGCTGCTTTCGGGATGATCACACGCTCGTCTTCTTCAATTACTTCTACACCCATTTCTCGAAGCTTAGCCGTCAGCGCTTCTACGTGAAAAGGGATTACATTATCTATCGTTACGCCATCGCCAATAGCGGCAGCCATAATCATAAACGTCCCCGCTTCGATGCGGTCGGGAATAATCGTATGTCGGGTACCGTGAAGTTCCTCTACACCTTCAATACGAATGACGTTTGTACCAGCACCTTTAATGTTTGCCCCCATATTGGATAACAATGTAGCTACATCAATAATTTCCGGTTCTTTTGCTGCATTTTCAATCGTCGTTTTCCCTTTTGCTAAAACTGCAGCAAGCATAATATTAATCGTTGCACCTACACTTGCGACGTCCAAATAAATTTTAGCACCACGTAATTCTTCAGCACGCAAATAAATCGCACCATGCTCATTCGTTACTTTCGCACCAAGTGCTTCGAATCCCTTTATATGCTGATCAATTGGGCGCGGTCCTAGATGGCAGCCACCCGGAAGTCCGATAACAGCATTTTTAAACCTGCCCAGCATTGCGCCCATTAAATAATAGGATGCGCGCAATTTTTTCACATTCCCATTCGGCATCGGCATAGAGACAATATTAGATGGATCAATTGTCATTTCACCGTTTTCAAATGTGACTGCTCCACCGACATCTTCAAGTAGCGATTGTAAAGTTAGGACATCTGAAATCTCAGGCAAACCTTCAATTGTCACTGGAGTGCTTGCCAAAATCGAGGCAGGAATTAAAGCCACTGCACTATTTTTAGCACCACTCACTTTAATCGTTCCTTGTAATCGTTTTCCACCTTTGATTTTATAGACTTCCATGTCCTTTAAACTCACTTGCTTTTTCGACCTTCCCAATCCGCAAGAAATGCTTCGATTCCTTTATCTGTCAACGGATGGTTGAATAGTTGTTTTAATACATTAAATGGTGTCGTTGCGATATGTGCTCCGTGAAGTGCTGCATCTGTAATATGAAGTGGATTACGAATTGAAGCTGCAATAATCTCAGTTTTAATATTATGATGAACAAAAATGTCCGCAATTGTGCTCACTAGCGTCATGCCATCTTGCCCAATATCATCCAATCTTCCAAGGAATGGAGAGACATATGTAGCGCCTGCTCGTGCAGCTAGTAGTGCTTGGTTTGCACTGAAAATTAACGTAACATTTGTTTTAATGCCTTCTTTTGCAAATACCGAACACGCCTTTAACCCTTCTGGTGTCATTGGCAATTTAACCGTAATATTTGGTGCAATTGCCGCAAGTTCGCGTCCTTCTTTAATCATACCTTCCGCGTCTAATGCGATAACCTCTGCACTAACAGAACCATCTACAAGTTCTGTAATTTCACGTAATCTATCATGAAAAGGAACATCTTCTTTTGCAACTAACGAAGGATTCGTTGTCACACCTGAGATAATCCCCCAACTATGCGCTTCTTTAATTTCTTCAAAATTAGCCGTGTCAATAAAAAACTTCATACTTTTTCCTCCTAATTAATAAAAAGTATCCTTACAATCAAATCAAAATGCTTGCCTAAAATACATAAAACAGAGCCAATTTGATTTATCTAAAATGTATAACGCATTGTCTTCTATAGAATTGTCTCCTGTATTCCAAACATTCGAAGCATGCTCACTAAAGTAACGCCTATGCCCGAGATATTTATATTGCTTCAGGAATATTCTTATAATGAAAGTAATAGGAAGGAGCTAACGCCATCCGTATAATGGTTATCTTCTTCTATTTCTCAAATTTTATGCTTTTTGTGAGCTACCGATTTCGCGCATTTTAGCAATTACTGATGCTTTAATCGCTTCTTTCATTGGCCCAAGGTATTTTCGCGGATCGTAGACTTCTGTATCTTCAGCAAGTACTTGGCGAACTGCTTTTGTACCTTCGATTTGGTTCTCAGTATTTACGTTAATTTTTGCTGTTCCAAGAGAAATCGCACGTTGAATATCTTTTAACGGAATACCTGTACCACCGTGTAATACAAGCGGAAGATCCGATTGACTTGAGATAATTTCCATTTCTTCAAATCCAAGATTCGGTTCGCCTTTGTAAGGACCGTGAACTGAACCTAGTGCTGGTGCAAGACAGTCAATGTTTGTTTGTTCAACTAACACTTTACACTCAGCTGGGTCTGCGTAAATCACTTTATCCGCAATCACGTCGTCTTCTTGTCCACCAACAACGCCTAATTCAGCTTCAACTGAAACGCCGTGCGCATGTGCATATTCTACAACTTTTTTCGTAATTTCAATGTTTTCTTCTAATGGTTTTGAAGAAGCGTCAATCATCACTGAAGAGAAACCTGCATCAATCGCTTCCTTACATTTTTCAAAGCTTGAACCGTGGTCTAAGTGAATAGCCACAGGTACTGTTGTCCCGAAATCATGCATTAAACCTTTTACCATATTGACAACTGTTGTAAACCCACCCATATAACGTGCAGCACCTTCAGAAACCCCTAAGATAACAGGTGATTTTTCTTCTTCAGCCGCCTGTAAAATCGCTTGTGTATACTCCAAATTATTTAAGTTAAACTGACCGATTGCATATCCTTCTTTTTTGCCTTTAATCATCATTTCTTTCATTGAAACAAGTGCCATTTTAAAATCCTCCCCTGAGTCATCTAAACAGATTATAATTCCTACCAGAGATATTATAAAACAAAAAGTATTTTTCGTATTATTATTTCTCCTATTATCATAACAAAACAAGGCAGTGTTTACCACTGCCTAGCTATCAGCTTGCAAATAATAAATTGACCGCATCTCTCACTTCAAAAATATCAAATGGTTTAGTAAAATATTTTTCAGCACCTATTTCAAGTGCTTGTTCGATCAACTTCAATTCTTCATAGGCTGTCATCATAATGACAGGGATTTCCGGCCACTCTCTTTTAAGTTGCTTCAAAACATCAATTCCATCCATTCCAGGCATTTTCATGTCTAACAAGATACAATCGGGTTGTTCCTGTTTTACTTGTTGAAGTGCTTCTCCCCCATTTGCAGCTAATTTCGTCCCATAACCTTCTTTTTTAAACAGTTCTTTCAACAGAAGCCGTATACCCTGTTGGTCATCTACAATTAGTACGTTTTTCACCAAACCACCCCTCAATTAATTGTACCATTTTATACTAATTTGACATTCAAGACGATTTCCCTTTATTTTTTTGAAATTAATCAATTTCATAATTCAATCTTTTCGCTGCGCCGATACAATATATAGTTTGGGCAATTATGAAATTGCCTCTGTTGAGTTAAACCGTTCTCAACTATATATTCTATCAGCTTAGCGGTTTTAGGTAATTATGAAATTGACTCAAATGAATTTTTCTTTTTTGCATTTAGAGCTGACTCATTTATAATAAACTCGAGGTGTTTTTCATGAAAATGTTGACGACACAGCTTAGCGGATTATTAGACCGTATAGCAAAAAATAACGAAGAAGCAATTGAAGAAACCGCACGACTTCTCGCCCAAGCAACGATCGGTGAAGGTCGTGTCATTATAGCTGGTTTTGATGAACTGGATGCAGTTCGACTAGTCGCAATGAATAGTGCAGAACCTTTCATTGGTGCTGTCCAATATAAGCCAGAGATGGCAATTGGACACGCAGACCGTGTATGGATTTTCACTCGTTCATCGGAGCATCTACAAGCACTTGAACTTGCCCGTTCTTTAGCAGCTGAATTTATTCCATTCGCCGTTGTAACGCCAGAAAAAACAGAGGAAAATGAACTGTTTGATTTAGCAACAACTTATATTTCAACTAGCTTAACGCGTGGGCTCTTACCAGGAGAAAATGGTGAGCGTATTTTCCAACCTCATGCGTTGGCAGCTTTATTTATTTATGAAGCTGTTAAAATTGCTTATGATGAAATGTTAATGGACGAATAATTCTACAAAACAAAAACAGCCATCGCGTATTATACGATGGCTGTTTTTATTATTGATTTAAACTGGTTTCTAGAGAAACTTTCACGAACTCACTGAACAATGCTTGCGGGCGAGTTGGTCTTGAAGCAAATTCTGGATGGAATTGACAACCCATGAAAAATGGATGATCTTTCAATTCAATCATTTCGACCAACAAACCATCTGGGCTAATTCCCGAAAATACCATACCCGCTTTTTCCAATTGCTCGCGGTATTCATTATTAAACTCATAGCGATGACGGTGACGCTCATAAATTAAAGGTTCGCCGTATGCTTCATAAGCTTTTGTTCCTTCTTGCACTTTACAAGGGAACAGACCTAGACGCATCGGTACGCCATTCCCACCAATGTCTTTTTTCGCAAGTGATAAGTCAATAATGGCATGCGGTGTATGTTCATCAAACTCCGTTGAATGAGCTTTCGTTAATCCTAATACGTTACGTGCATATTCAACTGTTGCCAATTGCATTCCAAGTGAGATACCGAAGAAAGGAATATTATTTTCACGCGCGTACGTGATTGCTTCAATTTTCCCTTCAATCCCACGATCACCAAATCCACCCGGTACAACAATGCCGCCAAGGCCTTTTAATAATTCAGCCGCATTTTCAGCAGTGACCTCTTCCGAATCGATCCATCTCACTTTGACCTCGGTATCATGTCGATATCCTGCATGAGAAAGTGCTTCAACAGCTGAAATATAAGCATCTGGAAGTTCCACGTATTTCCCAACAAGGCCAATTTCCACTGTATGCTTCAATGATCCTACAAGATTCGCAAGATTTTCCAGCTCTGTTACATCCGCCTCTTCCACGTCCAGGCGAAGATGGTCGACAACGATTTCGTCCATTTTTTGTTCTTTAATCATCAGCGGAATTTTGTATAGTGTGTCTGCATCAACTGCTTCAATGACTTCTTCTGCTCTTACGCTACAAAATAACGCAATTTTTTCTTTCATTTCTTGTGGCACTGGCTGTTCCGAACGTACAACGATAATGTCTGGTTGAATACCAAGTCCACGTAATTCTTTTACGCTATGTTGCGTTGGCTTTGTTTTTAATTCGCCCGCAGCTTTCATATATGGAACGAGTGTACAGTGAACATACATGACATCGTGTTTATCATAATCTGTTTTCATTTGACGAATCGCTTCTAAAATCGGTAAGGATTCAATATCCCCCACACTCCCTCCGATTTCAGTAATGACTACATCGGCATTGGTCTCTTTCCCAGAAGCAATGATGCGTTCTTTTATTTCGTTTGTAATATGAGGAATAACTTGTACCGTTGCTCCATTATAATCACCGCGACGTTCTTTTTTCAAAACGGCAGAATATACTTTCCCCATCGTTACGTTTGAATATTTATTCAACTTAATGTCGATAAAACGCTCGTAATGCCCTAGATCTAAGTCTGTTTCTGCACCGTCTTCTGTTACGAAAACTTCACCATGCTGATACGGACTCATTGTTCCAGGATCGACGTTAATATAAGGGTCAAACTTTTGAATCGTTACTTGTAAGCCACGATTTTTCAATAATCGTCCGAGTGATGCCGCTGTAATTCCTTTTCCGAGCGATGATACAACGCCACCAGTTACAAAAATATACTTTGTCATGTTAACTCCTCCGTTTTTACTATTATTAAATAAAAAAAACGCCCCAGCTGCAACAATTAGCAGTAGGAGCGGATATGCAAAATTCATATGTCCTTGTTTAAGGAGCCCAGTAGAATCTTATATTGAAAAATCTTTGATGTCAAGTATTAATACTCACTTTTCATCTTCGTACTCATCGTACTCTTCGTCTTCGTCCTCGTCTTCTTCATCATCGTCTAAGACGATATCTTCCGGTATCACTTCATCTTCATCTTCTTCTAGAAGTTCAACGTCGATGTCTTCTTCCTCTTCTTCAATATCCTCATCGACATCTTCATCGATATCCTCATCATCTTCTTCTTCGTCAATAATGTCGAAGCCATCCTCGTCGACTTCTACGTAATCTTCATCTTCATCATCGTCATCGGATGATTTTTTCTTTCTACGCGCGCGTACGACTGGTGCAGATTCAGCCTCAAGCTGATCGACTGGATACCATTCACGAAGACCCCAACGAATATCGTCAATTGAAAGGAAACGTCCGTCAATATTAATGTCCGTATTGACTCTTGGTAATTTTTCAGCCATGGCACGAACTGTCACACCGTTTAGTTTACGAACCTCGTCCATTAATTGTCTTAACGTTAAAGACTCTCCACCTTCTGCCAGCACTGCGTAGGCAATGTCAATCATTGATTCTTCCGCTAATTGTTCTCTCGTCATATTACGGATATCCACTTAAACATGCACGTCCTCTCTCACTAACCTACTATAGTCAACATTATATACAATTCATTCATCTATAAGCTAGTTTTTTCATGATTTTATCTTTCTTTTAAAAAACTACAAAAAAAGACCAGTGCTCACTAGTCCACTTCTTTTAAATTAAATTGTCGTAGTATTCGTTAGTTTACTATACCATAAGCGATATTATACGTAAAGTTTACTGTACGGAGATTATTTCATAATAAAGCCGTTCTGAAATTGATTCTACATATAAATCACTGCATTTTACGATTTTTTTTTAATCGCTTCACTTCTTTACAAAAAATGACTGCCAAATAAGCTGCAGCGATTAAAAAAGGAATTGAACCAAACCCGTCTTGGTAAAAAAACACGGTAAAAAGGACGAGTGCACTAATGATTATTAAGTGATGATACCATTTCACGTTCGCATCTCTTCCTTTCTGCTATAGTATATGTTTTCTCCCGACTTGTAATTCATTCTCCCATACTAATTGGGAAAAATCCACAAATAAAGAGTACTTCTTTAGTCCCGAGTTATCGACATATTATGCAGTCACATAGCCATCTCCCCGCAGAAAACAACATTCGTAAAATAACTGTAGACAAAGTTTACACAAACTTTGTCTACAGTTAAGATTCTTTACATATTCCGTCTGTACTGTCCGCCTACTTCATAGAGAGCGTTTGTTATTTGACCGAGACTCGCAACTTTTACAGTTTCCATTAATTCTTCAAAAATATTGCCATTGGATACAGCGACTTCTTTCAGTCGTTGTAAAGCTTCGTCTGTTTTGTCTGCATGCGATTTTTGGAATTTACGCAAGTTAATAATTTGCGATTCTTTTTCTTCTTTAGTCGCTCTTGCTAGTTCCATATTGTCAATATCCTCTTCCGAAGGCGGATTCGGATTCAAGTACGTGTTTACGCCGATGATTGGCAATTCTCCGGAATGCTTTTTCATCTCGTAGTACATTGATTCTTCTTGAATTTTTCCGCGTTGATATTGCGTTTCCATTGCACCAAGAACGCCGCCGCGATCATTCAGACGGTCGAACTCTTGAAGGACTGCTTCTTCAACAAGGTCTGTTAATTCCTCAACGATGAATGATCCTTGTAATGGATTTTCGTTTTTCGCTAAGCCGTATTCTTTCGTAATAATCATTTGAATGGCCATTGCGCGACGAACAGATTCTTCCGTTGGCGTTGTAATGGCTTCATCATAAGCATTTGTGTGCAATGAATTACAGTTATCTTGCAATGCGAGTAATGCTTGTAATGTTGTGCGAATATCATTAAAGTCGATTTCTTGCGCGTGTAAGCTTCGACCTGATGTTTGAACGTGATATTTTAATTTTTGACTACGCTCATTTGCTCCGTATTTTTCTCTCATTGCAACTGCCCAAATACGTCGTGCCACACGGCCAATTACGGTATATTCCGGGTCCAATCCATTTGAGAAGAAGAATGATAAGTTCGGTGCAAAGTCATCGATATTCATGCCGCGGCTTAAATAATATTCTACATACGTGAATCCATTTGCAAGCGTGAATGCAAGCTGTGAAATTGGGTTCGCGCCCGCTTCCGCAATATGATAACCAGAAATTGAAACAGAATAGTAGTTTCTCACCTTTTGGTCAATAAAGTATTGCTGAATATCTCCCATTAGTCGAAGCGCAAACTCCGTTGAGAAAATGCATGTATTTTGTCCTTGGTCTTCTTTCAAAATATCGGCTTGAACCGTTCCGCGAACGACTTGCAATGTGCCTTCTTTCACTTCTGTAAACTCTTCTACAGTAAGCGGGCGACCGAGTTCTTCTTCTTTAATCCGAATTTGTTGGTCAATTGCCGTATTCATAAACATCGCTAAAATAATCGGCGCAGGGCCATTAATTGTCATTGAAACGGATGTAGCAGGTGCACATAAATCGAAGCCGTCGTACAATTTTTTCATGTCGTCAAGTGTACAAACGTTTACACCGGACTCTCCAATTTTCCCGAAAATATCCGGTCTTTCATCAGGATTTTCACCGTAAAGTGTCACTGAGTCAAACGCAGTAGAAAGTCGTTTTGCATCATCGTCTTTCGATAAATAGTGGAAACGGCGATTTGTTCTTTCTGGTGTTCCTTCTCCAGCAAATTGACGTTTCGGATCTTCTCCTTCTCGTTTGAACGGGAATACGCCTGCTGTATATGGGAATGAACCTGGAACGTTTTCGCGGTATACCCAGCGTAAAATCTCCCCGTAATCTTTAAATTTCGGTAAAGCAATTTTCGGGATTTTCAAGCCGGATAATGATGTCGTTTGGAGGAGCGTTTTGATTTCACGGTCCCTAATTTTCGTGACAAATTCATCACCAGCATAGTTTTCTTTTAACGTTTCCCAGTTTTTCAATATACGTTTTGATTCCGCAGTTAATTCTTCATAAACGCTGTCCGCGAGTGACTGTAATGTTGTAATTAGCGCATTTTCTGATGATTGTTCTTGTAAAGCTTGAATAGAACCTTCCAGTTGAAAATATTTTCGTGCAAGCTCTTCTTGTACTTTGGACTTTTTGTGATATTCACGGACAACCGTTGAAATTTCACGTAAATAATGGATTCGTTCTGTTGGGATAATCACATTTTGTTTTTCTGTTTTCACGAGCTGGTCGTAAGAAGTCGTCCAATCGAGATTACATTTTTCATTCAAGACACCAACGATCGCTGCAAAAAGTGCATTCGTTCCTTTATCGTTAAACTGGCTTGCAATTGTGCCGTAAACCGGCATTGTACTTAGGTCTTTATCCCAAAGAAGACGGCTGCGCTGGTACTGTTTCTGTACTTGACTCATCGCATCTTCTGAACCTTTTCGTTCAAATTTATTAATCGCAATTAAGTCTGCATAATCAATCATATCAATCTTCTCAAGCTGTGTCGGTGCTCCAAATTCACTCGTCATGACATACATGGATGCATCGGCAATGTCCGCAATATCTGCATCCCCTTGACCGATACCACTTGTTTCGACAATGATTAAATCGAAACCAGCTACTTTTACGATATCTAATACGTCGTTAATTGCTCCGGAAAGTTCAGAACGGGAACCGCGCGTTGCTAAGCTTCGCATAAAGACACGCTCATTGAAAATGGAGTTCATGCGAATTCGGTCACCGAGTAAAGCTCCCCCAGTCTTTTGTTTCGTAGGGTCAATTGAGAGAATCGCAACTTTTTTATCAGGTAATTCATGAAGAAATCTGCGAATCAATTCATCTGTCAAGGAACTCTTTCCTGCTCCGCCAGTACCTGTAATTCCAAAGATTGGTGTGCCCTTTGATAGTTCGCGCGCTTTTTCAAGAATCGCTTTTGTTTCATCATTTTTCTGTTCGTAATTTTCTTCTACGTACGTAATTAATTGCGCAAGGATTTTAGGTGACGTTGCACTTACTTTCTCAACGTCTTCTACCTTAAATTGTTGAGCTGGGTCAAAATCACATTCTTCCATCATTTGGTTGATCATCCCTTGAAGACCTAGTTTACGACCGTCTTCAGGTGAGAATACCCAAGCAATGCCGTAATCATGGAGCTCCTTAATTTCCCTAGGAATGATCACACCACCGCCTCCCGCATAAATGCGAATATGTGACGCCCCTTTTTCTTTCAGTAAATCATACATATATTTGAAGTATTCGACGTGTCCGCCTTGGTAGGAGGACATCGCGATTGCTTGAACGTTTTCCTGGATGGCCGCGTTGACGACTTCTTCCACTGAGCGGTTATGTCCAAGGTGAATAATTTCCGCACCGCTTGCTTGTAAAATACGGCGCATAATATTGATGGATGCATCGTGTCCGTCAAATAGGCTCGATGCCGTCACCATACGTACATGGTGTTTTGGTTTGTAAATTTCTACTGTTGCCATTTTATATATAAACACCCCTTTGTTTATTTTGGTTGGTACATGAAAGTCAAATCCTAACAAGGTTGATTTCCGTTCCGGGCGGACGCTTTCCGTGGGGCTGGCGGTGAGCCAATCGCAAAACACAGATTGCGATTTGTATAATTTTGTGGTCTTTGCAAAATTATACATCCGTATATATCTGTGCTCCCAAACGCTAACGCTTTTCGGTCGCAAAAGCCGTTCTTCGTTACGGCTTTCCCTGCGGGGTCTTACCTAGGAAAAAGTGAACTACCTTTTTCCCTGCTAATCCCACAGGAGTCGCCGCCCTCCACTACAATCAACGAAATACCTTATTTAATCCAAATATTACTTAAAACTAATCCCCATCACTCTTTCCAAAAACAAAACTGGAATCACCCAATTCCCCCAACAATCCCTCTTAACAACTGATTTTGCTGTATCTCAATATACTTTTCGATTGTATAGTGTTTATTCAAGGCCCATCTGCGGAATGCCCACATTTGTCCCTGAACGACGATATGATGTGCGGCTAATGGCGCTTCTTCTTGAGTCATGCGAAGTTCGCCCGACTCTATGCATGTTTGTAGAATACCTTCAAAAAGTGCAACCATTTCGAGTTCTTTTTTTAATACATATTGCAGTGCATCTTTTGGCAATGATTTGGATTCTTGGTACATGACGACATATTCATCCGTCATATCATCGATAAGTTGATAGTATTGGTGAATGGCAGATTTTAAACCGGCAACGGTTCCTTCTCCCGTCGCTAGCGTTGATAAACGATTTTGCACTTCATCGTAAATACTGTCACATACGAGAAATAAAATATCTTCCTTTGTGCGAATATATTCATATAACGTCCCGATACTAAATCCAGCTTCTCTTGCAATTTCTCTCGTAGTCGTTCGATGAAAACCTTTTTCTTTAAATAGCTTTATCGCACCTTGAACCATCTGTTGCCGTCTCATTTCAATAAGATTTTCATCTTTAACGGATGATTCTACTTCTCGCTTTTTAGTCATCTGACACTCCCCTTATTTCGTAAGCATTCGGGAGATCACAAGCCTTTGAATTTCTTGCGTTCCTTCGTAGATTTGTGTGATTTTCGCATCGCGCATAAAGCGTTCTACTGGATAATCTTTTGTATATCCATAGCCACCAAACACTTGAACTGCCTCCGTTGTTACTTTCATTGCTGTATCTCCCGCCATTAACTTTGCCATTGCGGACGCTTTTCCATAAGGCTGATTATGTGATTCTAACCAAGCCGCTTGGTAAGTTAATAGCCTCGAAGCTTCTGTCGCTGTCGCCATATCGGCAAGTTTGAAACCAATTCCTTGGTTGGCCGCAATCGGTTTTCCGAACTGCTCACGTTCTTTCGCATATTCTACAGATGCATCAAGTGCGCCTTGTGCAATACCTACTGCTTGAGCGGCAATGCCGTTTCTCCCGCCGTCCAATGTTTGCATCGCGATTTTAAAGCCTTCTCCCAAATCGCCAAGCATGTTTTCTTTCGGCACGCGGCAATTTTCAAACATAATTTCTGTCGTAGGAGATGAACGAATACCTAGTTTCTTTTCTTTCTTCCCTACAGAGAATCCTGGGAAGTCCTTTTCAATGATAAATGCAGTCGTTTCTGGACGTTTTCCGCTTTGATCCGTCACAGCAAAGACGATATAAATATCTGCAATGCCGCCGTTTGTAATGAAGATTTTTGAACCATTTAAAACGTATTCATCTCCGTCAAGCTTGGCAGTCGTTCTCATCGCGCCTGCATCTGAACCTGAAGCTGGTTCTGTTAATCCATATGCACCAATCTTTGTCCCTTCAGCCATCGGACGTAAGTACTTTTGCTTCTGCTCTTCTGTTCCAAACTTATATACAGGCCAGCCTGCAAGTGATGTATGTGCAGATAACGTAACACCTATCGACGCACAAACACGTGACAGTTCCTCTACCGCAATTACGTACGCTAAATAGTCACTGCCAATCCCACCGTACTCTTCTGGCCATGGAATCCCCGTTAATCCAAGCTCCGCCATTTTCTCGAATAACTCCATATCAAAACGTTCTTCTTCATCACGTTCCGCCGCAGATGGCCCTACTTCGTTTTCTGCAAAATCACGTACCATTTTACGAATCATTTCATGTTCTTCGGATAAATTAAAATTCATTTCTTCCCCCACCTTATAGTTGTTTTGGTGTTTTGGTACCAGTCACTCACACGACTTCTAAACCATTCTAAATATTGTGAATTAAACCTGAATTGTGTGGGTGACTGTCACCTTAGCAAGTGTTTAGAAATCACAATACGTTGAATTTCGCTCGTACCCTCATAAATTTCAGTAACTTTCGCATCCCGGAAATAGCGTTCAACTGGATAATCCTCTGTATAGCCGTAACCGCCAAACACTTGAATGGCTTCAATGGAATTATCAACGGCTGTTTTCGAAGCAAATAGTTTGGCCATCGAAGCTTGTTGTCCACACGGTTTTCCTTCTTCCTTGAGTAGAGCAGCGCGGTAAACGAGTAGTTTGGCTGCCTCAACCCCAGTTGCCATATCTGCCAATTTAAAGCCAATACCCTGTTGCGCTGAAATTGGTTTGCCAAATTGCTCTCGTTCTTTTGCATACGCAGTCGCTGCTTCAAGGGATGCGCCCGCGATTCCAAGCGCTTGCGCGGCAATGCCGATTCGGCCGACATCCAAGTTGGCCATCGCGATTTTGAATCCTTCCCCTTCTCCCCCGAGACGATTTTCAACAGGCACACGCATATTCTCAAATGCGAGTTCTACCGTCCGTGAACCGTGTAAACCCATTTTTTGTTCATCTTTTCCGATGATTAAACCTGGTGTATCTTTATCGACAATGAACGCTGTGATGCCGTATGTTTTTTTAGCACTATCTGTAGAAGCAAAGACGATATAAACGTCTGCTTCTCCTCCGTTTGTAATAAACATTTTCGAACCATTTAATATGTAAGCATCGCCTTCTTTGGCAGCTCGTGTTCTTAAAGAACCTGCATCAGATCCCGATGTAGACTCTGTCAAACAGAAAGCACCTAAATATTCTCCGCTAGCCATTTTCGGTAAATAGCGATTCTTTTGTTCTTCATTCCCAAATTGCATAATTGGATTGATTCCTACTGAAGTGTGTACCGATAAGATGACACCCATGACCGCGCTCACTTTAGACAATTCTTCAATTGCTAAAATATACGATAAGAAATCCATATTTGCGCCGCCGTACGCCTCTGGAACTGTCATCCCCATCAGTCCGAGCTCTCCCATTTTCTTTAAAATGTCATGTGGGAACTCGCCTGCTTCCATTTGTGGAATAAATGGTTCAATTTCTGCTTTCGCAAAGTTTCGAACCATTTGCTGCATCATTTGTTGTTCTTCCGTAAGTTGTAAGTCCATTTTCACTCGAACCCCTTTTACATTCCAGATTGGTCTTAGTTGTATTCGTAAAAACCGCGCCCAGATTTCTTGCCGAGCCAGCCTGCTTTCACGTATTTTCTGAGTAGTGGACAAGGACGATATTTCGAGTCGCCAAATCCTTCATGTAATGTTTCCATAATATAAAGGCACGTATCGAGTCCGATAAAGTCTGCAAGTTGAAGTGGCCCCATCGGATGATTCATCCCGAGCTTCATCACTTCATCAATCGCTTCCTTCGTTGCAACCCCTTCGTATAGCGTATAAACCGCTTCGTTAATCATCGGCATTAATACGCGGTTTGCGACGAATCCAGGAAAGTCATTTACTTCAACAGGTACTTTTGATAAAGCGTTCGTCATATCCTCAACCGCTTGATAGACTTCATCTGCCGTTGCGAGTCCGCGAATAATTTCAACCAGTTTCATCACTGGGACTGGATTCATAAAGTGCATACCAATCACTTTTTCAGGTCGATTCGTTGCTGCAGCAATTTCAGTAATTGGCAGTGAAGATGTGTTTGTTGCGAGAATTGTATGTGCTGGCGCAATTTCATCTAATTGTGCAAAGATTGAACGTTTTATTTCCATATTTTCAACCGCTGCTTCAATCACGATATCTGCATTCTTCGCATCTGATAAATCAAGCGACTTTGTAATCCGACTGAGAACGGCTTCCTTGTCACCTTCAGACATACGGCCTCTTTCAACATTTCTTGCAAGATTTTTCGTTATGACCGCCAATCCTTTGTTGAAAGATTCTTCTTGAATATCATTTAAAATGACATCATAACCAGCCTGGGCACATACTTGTGCAATTCCCCCACCCATTTGTCCGGCACCGATTACCATTACTTTTTTAATTTCCATTGTGTTCGCCCCCATCTCACGCTTGTTGTCTAGCTTCAATGCCTAGCTGCTCAAGGCGCTTAAACTTTAAGAGAAAAGCAAAAGACGCTTTCTCTTAAAGTCTCCCGCGCTGGACAGGCATTTCAGCTTTTAATTTTTCGGTACTTCAATCATAATCGCATCGCCTTGTCCGCCCCCAGAGCAAATCGATGCAATACCAATGCCCCCACCACGACGTTTTAGTTCATACGCGAGCGTTAAAATAATACGTGCACCACTTGCACCAATTGGATGACCAAGTGCAACCGCCCCGCCGTTAACATTCACTTTATCCGCGTCTAATTTCGCAATTTGAGAGCTTGCGAGCGCAACTGCCGCAAACGCTTCGTTAATTTCGAATAAATCAATTTCCTCTAATGTCTTCCCAGTTTTCTCAAGTAGTTTATTAATCACTAGTCCAGGTGTTTGTGGAAAGTTTTTAGGTTCGATTGCCACTTCCGCATGCCCGACAATGTAAGCGAGTGGTGTCTTTCCTTCTTTCTTAGCGCGATCTTCATTCATCAAAACAAGTGCACACGCTCCGTCATTGACACCCGGCGCATTTCCTGCTGTAATCGTGCCGTCTTTTCCAAAAGCTGGACGTAGCTTAGCGAGTACATCAAGAGAGGTATCTCGTCTAGGCGCTTCGTCAACATCCACTACTACTGGATTGCCTTTTCGTTGTGGAATTTCAACTGCGACAATTTCTTTTTCAAAAAGACCTTTGTCAACCGCTTCTACTGCAAGCTTGTGACTGCGTAAAGCCCATTCATCTTGCTGCTCACGTGTTAACGTATACGCATCTGCCGTTTCGTTTCCGTACGTCCCCATATGGACGCGGTCCGGCGAAAATGCACAAGATAAGCCATCGTAAATCATCCCGTCAACTAATGGCGCATCCCCCATCTTCAAACCAAATCGGCCTTTCGGTAAATAATAAGGCGCGTTTGACATGGACTCCATTCCACCTGCAACGATAACCTCTTCGTCCCCAAGACGAATCAATTGATCGCCCAGCGTAACGCTCCGCATGCCAGAAGCACAAACCTTATTAATCGTTTCTGTTTTTACGTTCCAAGGAAGACCTGCCTTCGTTGCTGCTTGTCGAGAAGGAATTTGTCCTTGTCCCGCTTGTAAAACAGTGCCGATAATGACCTCGTCGACCTCGTCATTTTTTACACCAGCACGGGATAATGCTTCTTGAATTGCTACGCCCCCCAATTCACTAGCGGAAAGCGTTGACAATGCACCTCCAAAACGTCCAAACGGTGTACGTGCCCCATCTACTATGACTGTTCTATTCATGTGTTTCTCTCCCTTCACTTTGATAGCGTTTTCATTTATAAGTTACGATATGCGACCGAACGCTCGCTCAATACCCATTGTCGGAAAAAGGGAGTTGCAGGCTCCCTTTTCTATCAATCTTTCTTTTCTCATTAAATTCAGTATATATTATATTTAAAATTGTCGCAATACATTTTACGGCTAGCTTTTATTGTGAAACTGTTTCTACTTCTTCTACTGCCGGCTCGAAGTCTTCTCCAAAAATTGAACGCTCAAGCAATTCCGCAATATCATATGTTCCGACTTTGTCTTCAACTTCAACTGCTTTCGTTCCATCAGACAACATCGTTAAACAATATGGACATCCAGAAGAAATAATGCCTGGACTTACTTCGAGTGCCTGTTCTGTACGCGCAACGTTGACGCGATGACCTGTATCTTCTTCCATCCACATGAGTCCTCCGCCCGCTCCACAGCACATGCCGTCTTCGCGGTTTCGCTTCATCTCGATTAATTCTACGCCCGGAATCGCTTTCAAAATCTCACGCGGCGGGTCATAAACTTCGTTGTAACGACCTAAGTAACAAGAGTCATGGAATGTAATTGTTTCGTCAATTGCATGTTCTGGTGTTAAAACGCCATTTTTCACAAGGTCATATAACATTTCCGTGTGGTGAATGACTTCTGCTTCAAAACCAAAATCAGGGTATTCATTTTTAAAGATGTTGTAAGCATGCGGGTCAACTGTAACAATCTTCGTGACGCCTGCTTTTTCAAACTCTTTAATATTTGATTCCGCCAGTTCTTGGAATAAAAACTCGTTTCCAAGTCTTCTCGGTGTATCTCCAGAGTTTTTCTCTTTATTTCCTAAAATTGCAAATTTGACACCGGCTTTGTTCATCAGATGTGCGAATGACAATGCGATTTTTTGTGAACGATTATCAAAAGCCCCCATTGAACCGACCCAGAATAAGTATTCGAATTCTTCGCCAGCTTTTTTCACTTCTTTCACCGTTGGAATATGTAATTCCGGACGTGCATCTCTCCAGTTTTCTTTTTCCTTACGGTTGAGTCCCCATGGATTTCCTTGACGCTCAATATTCGTCATTGCGCGCTGTGCATCTGGATCCATCTTTCCTTCTGTCATCACGAGATGACGACGAAGGTCAATAATTTTATCAACATGTTCGTTCATAACCGGACATTGGTCTTCACAGTTACGACATGTCGTACAAGCCCAAATTTCTTCTTCAGTAATGACATCACCGATAAGGGATGGGCTATAAATATCCTCTATTACTGCACCTTCAGCACCAGCTGCTAGGGCAATTTGGTTTCCTGGTGATTGCTTAAACATAGGTGTAGGCACCCATGGTTGTTGCTTTGTGACAAGTGCACCGTGATTTGTTAAGTGGTCACGTAGTTTTGTAATTAAGTCCATCGGCGATAACATTTTTCCTGTTCCGGCCGCCGGACACATATTTGTACAACGCCCGCATTCAACACAAGCGTAAAAATCAATCATTTGAAGTTGTGTGAAATCTGTAATCTTCCCAACACCAAGCGCTGGCATTTCATCGTCATCATCCATTTCTTCCATTGCTGAGAAATCGATTGGCTTCAATGTCCCCGCATTGTCCAGACGGTGAAAATACGTATTCACAGGTCCTGCAATTAAGTGCGCATGCTTAGACTGCGGCACGTAGATGAGGAATGTTAATAGGATTAATAAATGCACCCACCAGCCGACGAAGAAGATTGTTGCTGCTCCTACTTCAGGCAGAAAACTAAACACTGCTGCAATCGTTGATGCAACCGGTTCAGTCCAAGTTAATCCTTTACCTTGCCATATAATATTCATTCCATTTGATAAAAGTGTCGAAAGCATTAATCCGCCAATGAAAATCAGAACAAGTCCCGACTGCCAACCCCTTTTTAGACGAACAAGCTTTTCAACGTAACGACGGTGGAATGCCCATACAACCGCCACTAAAATCGTTAATACAACAATCTCTTGGAAAAAAGTAAACGCCCCGTATACTGGGCCAAGCGGTAGATGAGACCCCGGCTTTAACCCCTTCCAAATTAAATCAATTGCCCCAAATTGTACGAGAATAAAACCATAGAAGAACAAAACGTGAATAATTCCACTCTTTTTGTCTTTTAATAGTTTCTTTTGCCCAAACACATACACCCAAATGTTGCGCAGACGTTCCTTGACGCTTTCATCAAACTCTTCTTTTCGACCTAGTTTAATAAATTGTATTCTTGTCCTTATCAAATAGGTAAAAAGCGCAAGGGCGTACGCCGTCACTCCTAGAAACAAAATCCAGTTAACGACTAATAATGGACTCAATTTCCTCTCCCCTTCCTTGTTTTAACGTTACGAATAGTTTAGTGGATAAACACTCTTCTGTCGATACTCTATTTTCAGTATATTTATGAATGAGCATTCAGTCAACTAGTTTTTTGTTTTTTCTGTAATAAAACGGATGTTTCAACTAGATTTAAATCCACCTTAAGAGAGTTTGGCGTGATAGAGGACAGAGTTAGCTACCTAGAAGCGGTGTTCATGAACGTTGTGAACTTTACTAATAACGTTGCATACTTTTGACGGAGCGTTGTGGACTTTTACAAGAACGTTGCGTACTTCAATGAACGTTATGAACTTTACTAATAACGTTGCATACTTTCGACGGAGCGTTGTGGACTTTTACAAGAACGTTGCGTACTTCAATGAGCGTTGTAAACTTTACCGATAACGTTGCATACTTTCGACGAAGCGTTATGAACTTTACTAAAAACTTGCGTACCTCAATGAACGTTATGAACTTTACCGATAACGTTGCACGCTTTCACCAAAGCATTGCGTAAAACTTAAGAAATCCTTAATTCGCAACAAGACGCAATAGCTTAAAAGCAATTACACCCCCTCCTGGCCAACAACCAAGCAATTCCCCATATAAAAAAGCCGTTTTCATCCGTAATCATGAAAACGGCTTGCCCATTTATTTAAAATCAATTTTTCGTAATAGATTTCCAAATAACTTTTCCGCGGCTAAGCTCTTCTCCAATGGAATTTCAACTAAGACAACCGTAGACGGTCCCGCAGTTTTACGTAGATCCAATTCAGACTCAGCATTCAAGTCATCATCGTTCATCAAGCGACGCATTTCATGCAAAATCCCTTGGGAGCCTACCGGCCATACTCGATAAATCATTTGATCATCCAACGCTTGCTTAATTCGACGTATCGACGCGACTTCATCCGCATGTACAAGCACTTCTTCGCCGACAAGTGGGGCTCCATACGTAAACCACTGTCCATCTGGCATCGAAACGTGCTCTTCCCGTTTCCCAATCATCGTCACAGCAACCGCGGATTGAACAAGTTCCATATTCGTTTCCGTACTACCGCTAATTTGCGGGCATGGCACCCCTGCTTCTTGAAATAAATCCTTTACACCTTGAACGTACTTTCCCCAACTTTCATGACCGCTAAAATTATGAATGAGCGTCGTAAAAGGTTCCGCATTTGCCGCCCATTGTTCCAGTAGCGTAACACGGGCCGAATAATACGCAGTTAATCGATCAGTTGCCGAGACAATATCTTGTTCTTTCTCACCAATTCCGCCTGAATTATCCGTTGTGACAATGATGTTTTTATCCACCAACAACGCATTTCTCATCGTAAAACACCAAGACGTTCGCGCCAAACATTTTGTACAACCGGAAGAACAACCGCTGCAATCACCGCATTAAAAATCGTGGCTATCAAAATTCCGGGCACAACCCCAACATAAAAACTCGGTGAAATGAGAAAGTAAAACGGTAACGGTGCAAGCAAACCATTCGCGACGATAAAAAACACCCATTTACTAACTTGATACTCCGCCTGATGCAAACGTGCAAAAACATAAATAATCGCTAACATTTCAAGCGCGATTAGCAGATGAAAAGGACCTAATGGAAAACCTGCGTATAAAGCCGAAGCACTATGTCCGATTAAAGCTGTCATTCCTGCATAGATAGGCGGTAAAAATGCCGATGCCACTAATGCTGGAGTGGAATCTAACGCAGTCGACCCAATGCCAAGTGGGATTTTCAGTAGTCCCCCAATTGCACATAAAGCTGCAAACATCGCCGCTAACGTAAGTTGTTTCAGCCTCACGAATTATTCACCTTTTTTCATTTCATTTGTACGAAACACTTTGGCACTTCGCACATATTCATTATCTGGGACTTGTAAACGAGCATTCACAATCCGTGCCGCGACGAATAAATAATCGGATAAGCGGTTTAAATAACGAACGACAACTGTTGGTACATCTTCTTCCTCATTCATTAACGTGACTGTTCGACGTTCCGCACGCCTCGCCACTGTTCTCGCGATATGGAGTGTTGCGGATGCTGGTGAACCTCCAGGTAAAATAAACTTTTCAAGTGGCGGTGCTTCATCCATCAACTCATCGATACGCTTTTCCAACACTTCAATTGGTTCTTCTGTTAATTTATAATGGCGCTCTTTCATCACATTCGATAAATCCCCGCCACCGTCGAATAATTCATTTTGTATCGCTTCAAGATCTTCAAGTATGTCTTTAAATTTTTCTGCATCGAGTTCTGTCATTGCTTTCCCAACAAATGAATTCAACTCATCCATCGTGCCGTAAGCTTCAACGCGCAAACTATCTTTACTAACGCGCCCCCCTATTAAACTTGTTTTTCCTTTATCCCCTGTTTTCGTATAAATTTTCATCTTCCATTTCCCCTTCCTTTTATCTTTTTTGGAATCCCATACCAAACTTGTATGACTTCTTCTGCTTCCGCAACGAGTTTCTGATACAACCGCCCGCAACTGTCTCGTAATTGCCGCTCATTCTTATCGATTGGCACAATTCCGCGACCAATATCTGTTAATATGACGATTGCCGAACGGTTTTCTAGTGAATTCATCACAACTTGGATTGCTTCTTCCTCATCTAAATCAGCACATCGCAACCAGTCTTCTAAACCTGCAACGACGACAGGACTGCTGCCAATCGGCGGAATTGTACCTTCATACCATTTAAAACCGCTTAACTTTTGCGCTTCTAAATAACTGTTTACGTAAGCCCGTTTCCCGTTATGGGCACCGCCGATAACGACGCGCATCGTTTCCCCTCCCTTAAATCTTGTTCGCAATCCCACCGAAGTTGCCAAACAGATTGATGAGGAATTATCCATGACCAAAAATCGTTTTGTTCCGGCGCAAACTCCGTCAATAAAATTCGAATCGGTCCGCCGTGCGTCACGATAAAATAGTCCTCTTCCCCGCTAGGCAAATCATAAATTGCTTGTAAAACACGTGCTTTCACTTCTGCTAAACTTTCACCATTTGGCGGTTGGCAACGATATGGGGAATTAATCCAAGAACGATACGCACTGTCCCTTTTCAACAATTCATACGTTTTTCCTTCCCAATCGCCAAAATTACTTTCTCGAAAACGATGATCACTTTGATAAGTCGCCTTTGGAAAATAGAGATGGGCACTTTCTTGGCAACGTCGTAAATCGCTTCCATACACGACGGAGGGTTGCCACGGCAACTCATTGATCTCATTTTCCACAATCGACTCATCCGTCCAACCGATATATTGACGCTTTATATTACCAGCCGTCGGTAAGTGGCGAATTAAAGTAAGCACAACACGATGAGCCATAATAACGCCTCCATTCCTTCGATAAAAGCACCTGCTAAATCACCCGTCATGCCGTGGAAGTGCTTCATCGCCCAGCGGCGGAATAAAAAAATCGCTGCTGCAATACTTCCGGCGAGTATAACAGGCGGAAGCCATTGATTTGTACCATAATAATAAGCGAATAAAATCAGCATGCTACTGAATACCGTAACGACTATCACAACAGTTGGCGCAAGTTTCTCCCGAAAGAAATGCGCAATGCCTGTACTTTTAGCAGGCCTAAGCGTGGAAAAGCAAATATTCAATCCCGCTCTCGCTAAAAAAGGAATCATCATAAAAAGATACACTGCTCCCATATCCTGCAGGATCACTTCATGAATCAAAGCGATTTTCATGATCATTAACAGAACAAGTGCCATTGCCCCGAACGCGCCGAGACGCGGGTCTTCTAATATTCCCAGACGTTTTTCTCGTGTCCGATAAGAGAAAAATGCATCCGCCGTATCTGCCCAGCCATCTACATGGAGACCGCCTGTCAAACCAATCCACGTCAGAACAACGAGGACCGCTGTTAACAATGGACCAAACTGTAAAATATTCGCTGCTATTTCATAAACACCGTACATCGTTAATCCAATTGCCCCGCCAATAAACGGAAGTGCGCAATACATCATCGTGACTTCTTTTCGATTTAGCGGAATTTCTTTATGAATCGGAAGCACCGTGAAAAATTGTAATGCCAATAAAATACCGTTCATCGCGAGACTCCTTGCGCAATGATTTCTTTCACCAATGGCCAATTCAAATGACATTTCACATGTTCTGCCCACGCATCGTATCTATCAATATGTGCAGGTGAATTTGAAACGGGTCTATCCATATCTTCCTCTTCTATTCCGTGGTCCTCTTTAAAAGGAATAACTCCAACGACCGGAATCCCTGTATACGATTCAATAAATTCAATGCCATCCTGAAAAAACGCAATGTCTCCATGAAATTTATTCACAATAATGCCTTTCACTCGCGCGCGATGCTCAGGTGCTAATAGTTGAAGCGTGCCAACTATAGACGCAATGGCACCACCGCGGTCAATATCTGCCAATAACAACGCGGGAACATCTGCCATTTCCGCAACACGCATATTGACGACTTCCCGGTCGTTTAGATTTACTTCCGCCGGACTTCCAGCACCTTCAATGATGACGGTCTCGTATTTTTCGGATAACTTTTTAAGCGAATGACGAATTGCGCCGACTGCTTGATCAAAAAACATATCCCGATAGGCAAAACCATCTCTAACACCGAAGTGGCCCCCTAATATACTAACTTCCGTATGCATTGGAGAACTAGGCTTTAACATAATTGGATTCATATAGAGAGTTGGTTTTGTTCTGGCCGCCAAAGCTTGAATATACTGCGCTCTGCTGATTTCAATCCCATTTTCAAGCGTGACTGTGAAAGGAGATAAATTTTGAGATTTGAATGGTGCGACTTGAACTTGTTCATCTGCCAAAATACGGCAGAGCGCTGTACAAATCATCGACTTTCCTGAGTCTGAAGCAGTTCCTAAGACGATTAAGCCATTCATCATCCCCTCTCCCCTTTCCAAAAGATCGGTATCCCACTTTCCATTTCAATTGCAGTTTGTGATTTAGCTACAATTTTTTGGTGGATTTCACCAATCCATGCGCGATACTTTTCCGTCTCCACTTCATTTGGCGCAACCTCATGAAGGACTTCATTGGAAACAATTACAAGATGCGATGCTTTTTTTAATATGGCATCGATACGATCAATGAGGTCCTCAACTTTTTGTTCCATGCAATCAGGTCGATTTACGCAAGGGGTGCCTGTTTCGTATCCTGCATACAATTCATTCGCCAACCAAGTCGTCAAACAGTCCCATAATATGTAATCGCCTGTTTGAATGAACGGCAAAACTTGTCCAAAATCGATCGGTTGTTCAATCGTTGTCCAATTAAAATCAGCACGGTCATCTTGATGCTTTTGAATCCGTTCACTCATTTCTTCATCCGTCGGCGTACCAGACGCAATATAGACGAGTCGCCCATGTTTCCTCTGACTTGCATCGGTCAAAAGCCTTTCCGCATAAGCACTTTTCCCACTTCGGACACCGCCGCTAATAAATGTTAATTGTCCGCGAACCATTTGGCTAACTCCTCTTTTAACACATGCATATCCGCTTCACTTTTCACACCAACCCGCAACCAGTTCCCGTCCATTCCTAGAAAGTTTTCTGAATGGCGTAACACAATGCCGCGTTTCAATAAATATACGTAAAGCTGGCGTGCACTTCTATCGCCATTTAATTTAAACGATAAAAAATTCGCAACAGATTCCGTCACAATACATTCATGTGCCAGTAAAAAACCGGCTAACTTTTCCCTTTCACGTGCACTATGCATCACGGACTTCTCAACAAAAGCCTTTTCTTTTAAACAAATTTCTCCAATCGAAGCGGCAATTCCATTAACATTCCAGTGCGGCGCAAACTTCTTAATTTGTGAAATGACGGAAGGATGTGCAATGACATACCCGAGCCGGATGCCTGGAATGGCATACATTTTCGTCATCGAACGAACAATGATGAGATTTGTGTACGATTCGATATCTGGAATGAACGACAATGTTTCATCAACAAAATCAATAAAGGCTTCATCCAAAATAATCTCACAATCGACTTTTTCACCGTAGCGAATGAGTTCGGTAATTTCAACGCGCGTAGGCAATATGCCTGTTGGATTATTCGGTGTACATAAATAAAGGACATCCGCTTTTCCCATTGCATGCTGGATAGCTTCTATCGGCAATTGAAAGCCACTTTCTCCAGACAGTACAATGCGTTTAATTTGAACGTCTTTTACACGCAAAGTAGATTCGTATTCGGAAAATGTCGGATGAACAATAACCGCTCTTTTCCCGCGATATCTTTCCGCGAGTAGAGCAAGTAGTTCTGCTGCGCCATTCCCAACGAAAACAGAATCCTTTTTCACTTGATGAAAACGAGTGGTTGCCGACAAAAAAGGTTCTCCTATCGGATCTGGATAAGCCGTCATTTTCGACAGTAATATCGGCCATTCATGCACAACACGCTCTGGCATCCCGAACGGATTTACATTCTCACTAAAATCTAGCACCGTTTTAGGTTGCGGCATGTCTAATCTTTCGTAGAGGTGATGCGGATTTGCCCCATGTTCAGGTAATTGCATGAATAAACACCCCAATCGTCGTGATCGTAAACCAAAATAGAAAGGATATAAAATGCATTTCAAAAATCGCTTCTTTAATATGTTTTGCGTTTAAGCTTTTCTCGCTCGGTCCAATTGTTGGACGTTTTGACATTACGCCCCGATACGTAGACGCACCACCCAATTGAATCCCTAATTGCCAAGCCGTTGCAGCTTCCATATAACCGCTATTCGGACTCGCATGACGACGCGCATCGCGTACCCAGCCAGCCAATCGCTTGAAAAATGAAATGCCACCACGATTCGGCGCATAACAAATGATCATAAATCCTGTGAGACGTGCAGGAATAAAGTTCAAAACATCATCTGTTCTTGCCGAAAATTTTCCGAACGCTTTGTATCGCTCATTCCGGTAGCCAACCATTGAGTCCAATGTGTTTACCGCTTTATACAGCCATAATCCGGGGGCACCAAATAAAAACGCCCAAAACATTGGAGAAGTGATCCCGTCAGCTGTATTTTCTGACACCGTTTCTACTGTCGCTTGCGCAATTTCTCGCTCATTCAAGCGGTCGGTGTCTCTTCCGACAATGTGGGAAAGTTTATGGCGTGCTTCCTTCAAATCTCCACCCGCTAACGGTTCATAAACCTCGAGAGAAGCATCACGCAAACTTTTTTGGGCAAGTCCAATAGCAATCAAAACGCCTTCCACAGCAATCCCTACAAAAATATGTACTTCATAACTTAACATAACAATCATAAAAACAACGATAAAGACGAGCGAAACAGTAACTAATAATAAGCATGCACCTTTTAGTGTGCGGAAGCGTCCTTTATTTAAAATATCGGTCATATATGAAATAAACTGACCGATCCAACGCACTGGATGCGGCCAATTTGGTGGATCTCCAATGAGTCTATCAAGGAAAAAGCCGATTGCAATGGCTAAAAAATGAGCTGGGATCACATTGAAACACCTTTTTCTTTTTTATAAGCTTGAATGGCGCGGACCGTACATTCAAACACGCCTTTTGCAATTAATTTCCCAAGCGGCGTAATTGGCCCCGCATACGGGAGTGCTTCTCCTTCTTGGGTAGCCGCAATGAGCAAGCTATCCGTCGAAGTGCCTGTCGCAATGGTTTTGGATACAGGATCTTGAACTTTTTCAATTTGGAGGGCTTTCGCTTTTGCTTCAGTTGCCGTCATTAACGCTTGAATAAATGCCTCATCTGATAAACAGCCATTCACAATGACCCATGTATTTATCGTGCCAACCACTTTATGTTCATCGCGGCGATAGACTTCTGACACGTCAACCGCGTTCCCAAGTCCCGCTGTTACTGCAACGAGCACTGTACCAAAATCCCCTTCATACGATTCAATTTCCACGAATTCCGTCTTCGCTGCTGTCATCATACCGACCGTTTCGGTTAATGAAAAATGTTGTGATTCGAGATACATTTCCATTTCATTTTGCACATTATCGACATTGTAATTTTTATCAACATGTCGATTGACAAATGTTCGATACCAACCCATACCTGCATTGTGGACTGCAGAGGATAATGTTTTTAACGCTGTTGTCGATTGCAGCACGACTTGTTCAGAAGAGACAATAAAACTGTCTTTCGTTATTTTAGGGATAGGCAACTCCCCGGTTAATGTAGGAAGCAAAGTAATTTGTGGTTTCGGGCGTTCAGGATGTGGTTGTGTTGTCACTCGTGCCTGATAAACCGTGTCGATTGCTTCTTCCTTCACAACATCTTGCGGTAAACCGATACGCGCAATTTCACCATCATCCATTAATAACAATCGATCGCAATATAAGGCCGCTAAATTAATATCATGGAAAACGGATATAACCGTTAATCCTTTTTCAACTGCTTGGGAGCGAATCGTATCGAGCAATTGTTGCTGATGTGCGATATCTAAATGGTTTGTCGGTTCATCTAATAATAAAATTGGTGCCTCTTGTGCCAATGCTTGTGCAACGAAAACGCGCTGTTGTTCTCCGCCAGAAAGCAGTTCAATCGATTGATGTTCATAACGCGTAATCGTTGTACTTTTCATTGCTTCTTGAACAGCTCGTTCATCCTCTTCTGACCAAGCCGAGAAAAATCCGGACTGATGTGGATATCTTCCGAGTTCTACCGTTTCTCGCACCGTATGTGAAAAAGCATGTGCGTGAAGTTGTGGTAAAACAGCGACTTTCCGTGCAAATTCTTTTTGGGAATAATGTGAAGTTAATTTCCCGTCAACTGCAACGGTTCCATTCGTGGCTGGTAAAATACCGGAAATTAATTTTAAAAGCGTCGATTTCCCACTTCCATTCGGACCTAGGATGCCGATGATTTCTCCTTTATGGACATGAAACGAAACAGACTTAACGACTTGTTTATCATCATAGCCGCCTGACAGTTGATTCACCTGCAACATCTTACATTGCCCCTTTCCTTCTTTGTCTGTAGAAGATGTATGCAAAGACCGGTGCCCCGATAAATGCAGTAATGACGCCAACCGGTAACTCTGACGGCGAAATAATTGTCCGTGCAACGAGGTCACAAATGATTAGTAAAGAGGCGCCATTCATGAATGATAATGTTAATAAATGGCGATGGTCTGCTCCCCACATGAGTCTCGTCATATGCGGCACGACTAAACCGACAAATCCTATCGTGCCTGAAACCGCTACTGCGGAGCCCGTTAATATAGATCCGCCAATTAGAATCATAAATTTACGGCGTTTCACGTTCACGCCTAAATGGTGGGCGCGCTCCTCTCCGAATAACATCGCATTTAATTCACGGCGATTGAGCCACAGCAATAAGGAACCGACAAAGACAAATGGCAAAATCATCATCGTATATTGCCATCCCCTCATTGACACGCTTCCAAGGAGCCAACTGATAATTTGCCTTAGCTCTTCACCTGTTAGTGCAATCATTAGGGATAAAACTGATCCGAGAAATGAACCGAAAATAATACCTGTTAGTATAATCGTCTCCATTTTCATCGCGCGGTCTACAAGACGGGCAAAGCCAAGTACTAAAAACATCGTGAGCGCCGCGCCTATCATACTAAATGTTGGTAATGTATACGTACCGAGAATTGGTAAGGACAAACCAAAAAAAAGTGTCATAACCGCACCTACGGAGGCGCCGGATGACACTCCGAGGGTATATGGATCGGCTAGTGGATTTTTTAGTAAGCCTTGAAAAGCTGCTCCCGAAATGGCTAACGAAGCACCAACAAGCCCTGCTAGTACGACACGCGGCATTCTAATTTTCCACAAAATATTTGAAGCTTTTGTATCTGTCCCATCCCAAAATGTTTGAATCGGTATTTTCACCGTTCCGATAGATACACCGAGCCATACCGCTACTAGTAATGTAGCGGCAGACACAATGTAGGCGACGCTTGACTTACTCACTAAAAACCTCAGGGTAAATCGCCTTTGCAATGGCTTCAAGTCCTTCAGCTAAACGTGGACCTGTACGACTTGTAATATTTTCATCAACTTGAATGACTTGTTTTTCTTTGATTGCAGTAATGGTGTCAAAACCGTCACGTGCATAAACGTCTTCCACAGCCGTATCAATGTAATCGTACATCACAATAATGACGTCCGGATTTCTATCGACGAGCTCTTCAGGTTCCATTACGAACCAGCCTTCTTGGTCATCAGCAATGTTTTTTGCGCCTATCATATCAAGCATTTCTTGCATGAATGTGTTTTGACCAGGTGTGTAAATTTCTGGGGCTGGTGATGTTTCAACAAAAACAGTTTTTTCTTCTTCAACCGCATCCAGTTTCGTCAGTACTTCTTGCACTTTCTCTTTCATCGTAGAAATAATTTGTTCAGCTTCTTCTTGTTTATCAGTTAGTAGACCAATCGTTTCAATCGTCTTATATGTTTCATCAAAATCAGCTGCGTTTTTAATAACGAATACTGGAATTCCAGCATCACTAATTTGTTGATAACCTTCTTCAGATAATCCAAATGCAGATTCATGCCCAAATACAATATCCGGGTCTAACGCGATAATCGCTTCTACGTTAAACTCTTGTCCACCAATTTTTTCTTTCTCAACTGCTTCTGCAGGATAATCATCAAAATCGCTGACCCCAACAATTTCATTCGCTAAATCTAGCGCAAATAAAATCTCAGTATTACTTGGGATCATGGATACAATTTTTTCTGGCGCCTTTTCTAACGTAATTTCATTCCCAACAGCATCCGTTAACGTAATTGGATAGGCCTCTTCTGCCAATCCGTCTTTATTTTCTTCTTGAGACGTTTCCGTTTCATCTACTTTTGGCTTCTCTTCTGTTGCATTTCCACCGCAAGCAGCAAGTAAAAACACGGCAACAATCGAAAGTAGCCATAACTTCCAAATCTTCTTCATCATTTCTCTCCCTTTCTACCAAACAAAAAATCCCCCGTATCGCTACGGAGGAGTTGTTGTGAAAGTCAAGCATATGAAAATACGCCGATTTCCACCACTCCTATTCCTCGTAGGTTGCTAGGTGATTCATAAAGGCAGGTTTCCTGGCTCATGGTCATCGCTTGTCGCGCCTTCCCAGAATAAATCTAGTGACGATTGGCGACTTGCTCTCATTTACAGTGGCGGGACCGCGTCGGAATTAAACCGACTTCCCTTTTAACTCAACCTGACGTTGAGCACCTTTATGTTTGGTATGTAATTTGTTTTCATTTATTAGTATACTACAAATTTTGAGATTGTCGATAGAGGTCGAATTAAGATGATAATAGTAATTTAAAAGAGCTAGCGACATACTAAGCGAATTGAATGACTTCCTAAAGGTGTTGCGAACTTTTTTAATAACGTTGCATTCTTTTAATAAAGCGTTGGGTACTTACGATAAAACGTTGCATTCTTCTCAAAGCGTTGCAAACTTTTTTAATAACGTTGCACTCTTTTACTAAAGCGTTGGGTACTTACGATAAAATGTTGCATACTTCTCAAAGCGTTGTGAACTTTTTTAATAACGTTGCATTCTTTTAATAAAGCGTTGGGTACTTACGATAAAACGTTGCATACTTCTCAAAGCGTTGTGAACTTTTTTAATAACGTTGCATTCTTTTGCTAAAGCGTTGGGTACTTACGATAAAATGTTGCATACTTCCCATTGAACGGACATCCACTATTTGCCGAAAATTTCAGCCATAAAAAAACTGCACCTCCAATTGTTAGATTATGTCTAACAATTGGGATACAGTTCAAACTTCTTTATTAAATACTTACATTTTCTCCGGAGCCGATACGCCGATGAGTTTTAAAGCATTAGCGATTGTTGTGCGCGTTGCTGTAATGAGTGCAAGGCGTGCTTCGGATCGCTCACGGTTGTCTACGTCCAACACTTTTTCCGCATTATAGAATGAATGGAATGTTGCAGCCAGTTCTTGGATGTAATTTGCGATACGGTGAGGCGCACGTGTTCTTGCAGCGTCTGCAACGACTTGCGGGAAATCACCAATCTTTTTCAATAAGTCAATTTCATGTTCAGCCGTTAATAAATGAGCACCTTCTGCAGAAGCTGAAAGATTTAATTCTGCTGACTGACGTAAAATTGATGAAATTCGAGCGTGTGCGTATTGTGCATAGTAAACAGGGTTTTCATTGGATTCAGAAACAGCTAAGTCTAAATCAAAGTCCATTTGTGTATCCCCTGAACGCATCACGAAGAAATAACGCACTGCATCTAGTCCAACTTCTTCTACTAATTCACGTAATGTGACTGCTTTTCCTGTACGTTTACTCATCATCATTCGTTCGCCGTCTTTGTATAAATGAACCATTTGTGCAACGATCACTTCAAGCGTATCTTTTTCATACCCTAACGCTTCAATTGCGGCCTTCATACGCGGAATATAACCGTGGTGGTCAGCACCCCAAATGTTGATAAGCTTGTCGAATCCACGTTGAATTTTATCTTCGTGATACGCGATATCCGGTGTGATGTACGTGAATGAACCGTCTTGTTTAATTAACACACGGTCTTTGTCATCGCCGAATGTTGTAGAACGGAACCATGTTGCGCCGTCTTCTTCAAAGATATGTCCGTTTTCACGAAGTTTTTCAAGTGCATTTTCAATTTTTCCGCTACCATACAACGTTGATTCTGAAAACCAGTTATCAAAAACGACACGGAAGTTTTTAAGGTCTGTTTTTAGTTTCTCAAGTTCAAATTCGAGGCCGTACGAACGGAAGAAGTCGTAACGCTCTTCGTCTGATACGTGTTTATATTTATCGCCATAATCTTCAGCAAGTTTTTTACCAATATCAATGATATCTTGTCCGTGATAGCCATCTTCTGGCATTTCACGTTCCTCACCTAGTGCTTGGAAATAACGGGCTTCTACAGAACGAGCTAGGTTGTCAATTTGATTCCCTGCATCGTTAATGTAATATTCACGTTCTACATCATAACCTGCAAAATCAAGCACGTTGCAAAGTGAATCCCCTACGGAAGCACCGCGCGCATGGCCAAGATGTAAGTCTCCAGTTGGGTTTGCGGATACAAATTCCACTTGAATTTTCTCATCTTGCCCCGCATTCGAACGTCCGTAATTCTCTCCCGCATCTAGTACAGTGTGGACAACTTCTTGTAAATAATCTTTTTTCAATGTGATATTAATAAACCCAGGTCCCGCTACCTCAATCTTTTCAATTGAAGCACTTTCTTTATCAATGTTTTCAACGATGGCATCCGCAATTGCACGCGGCGGTTTTTTGGCAAGCTTTGTAAGTTGCATGGCGATATTTGTTGCATAATCCCCATTTTCTTTATGTCTTGGCGTTTCTAGTTTCACTTCTGGAAGGGCTTCTTCCGTAAGTTTTGCCGCTACGACAGCTTGTTCTAATGCCGTGATTACTTTTTGTTGAATTTGTTCAACGATGTTCATTTTATTCCCTCCGAATATGTAATAGATAGTTCGTATGTGCCTAGCAATGAACCTTCTGCGTATAATTCATACGCTACTTCGAATTCCCCACTCATCTCTTCTTCAATAAAACGTAACACTTTTGTTTTTACCTGCAATTTAAATGTCACGTGGTTATTCCGATATTCACCTTGTCGGTCGTCACCTACCGAGAAAGGCAGCCGCATTTTGATTGCACCCGAACGCATAATGAGTGCATCATCACTTCCCAACTTGACCGTCGTTTGGATTTTCTGTCCATCTTGATCTTCCTCGTATTGTAAATAGGATGAACCCATTTTCTCCACATATCGACCTAGCGCTTCAATTTGATGCGTTTCCTTATCTTGCCCAGGGTGCTGAATTGACGAATGGAGCCGGATTTGTACAGTCTGTCCTGCTGTTTTCGAGTCCATTCCGTTCACCGTCCTCTTCTTGAAAATATCCATCTATTATAACCTTCTTTTCTGTGACATTCCAATATCCATTATCATTTCGAATAAATCTTTCAAAAAAGGTCGTTTAATCTAGTTGATTGCGTTACATACTGTGAATATTAAGATGGACAGGACGGGATCTTATGCAGCGGACAGTTTATGTAAAAAAGAAAAAAAGACGGCTTTTTTTTCGTCGTATCACTTTATTAACCGTTACTGCACTTACCGCAATGATTACCATTTATGGCGGACTTTTACTCTACGCACAAATTACAGGGGCTCCTTCCCTTAGCGTCCCAAAAGCGTCTGTCTTTCTAGACCAGGACGGAAAAGTTATCGGGGATCATTTCTCAGCAGAACGGCGGTATTGGGTGGAGTTGGATGAAATTTCACCTTTTCTAATCGATGCCGTTGTTGCGACTGAAGATAGAAACTTCTATAGACACCATGGTTTTGATTATAAGCGAATTGCAGGTGCGTTGTTAAAAGATATTAAGAACCGAAGTAAAGTGGAAGGTGCAAGTACGATTACCCAGCAGTATGCGCGAAACCTTCATTTAACACACGCTAAAACTTGGAAACGTAAAATAAATGAGGCTTTAATCGCTTTTCGCTTGGAAAGATTTTACGATAAAGAGGTCATTTTAGAAGGCTATTTAAACACAGTTTATTTCGGACACGGCATGTATGGCGTGGAAGCGGCAAGTAATTTTTATTTCGGGAAACCCGCAAAAGAGTTGAGTTTAGAAGAATCCGCAGTTATTACAGCGATTGCAAAAGGTCCAACGATTTATTCGCCTATCGATTATCCTGAAAATTCAACGCGTCGAAAAGAACTCATCATTTCTTTGATGGAGGCACAAGGCGTGATTTCAACTGAACAAGCAACGCGCGCGAAGGAGACGGATATTGTTTTAAAAGCGGATGAATGGAGAAACAAGAAAAAAATTGCCCCTTATTTTCTTGATGAAGTTTGGCGTGAAGCAGAAAAAGTGCTTGCCACAAAAGGCCGATACCCTGCGGAAGGAGGCTGGACAATCCGCACAACTTTAAATACGCATCACCAACAAATTGCGGAAGCGGTCATTGAGAAATGGATGCCGGATAACGGCCTTCAAGTCGGATTTACATCAGTAGACCCAGCAACCGGCGGCATTACATCGCTTGTTGGCGGGGTTGATTACACAGAGAGTCCTTTTAATCGCGCTACGCAAGCAAAACGTCAGCCCGGATCAGTCATCAAGCCCGTACTATACGCCGCAGCACTTGAGAATGGATTTAACCCATTAACTTTTTTAATGCCAGAAAAAACAATCTTCACATATGACGAGGGGCGTGAAACTTATGCACCCACAAACGTTAATGGCAAGTTTGCTGAACAGCCTATCTCTCTTGCCCAAGCATTAGCCATTTCGGACAATATTTACGCTGTAAAAACACTGGAAGATATTGGTTATAAACACTTCCAAAGCATGGCCGAACGTCTAGGGATTAACGTCACCTTCCCTGCTTCTCCAGCCACCGCACTTGGTACAACAGAGGTCACATTAACGGAAATAACAAACGCCTATAATCGTGTTGCTGCTGGCGGCGTTGATATTACACCTAATACAATCATTTCAATCACGGATGCTGAAGGAAAAACCATTTACGAGCGTCCAAAACAAAAAAAGAAACAAATCATGTCCGAACAGGATGCTTTCGTTCTTACGCATCTCATGACAGGCATGTTCGATCCAGTATTCAATGATTACTCTGCGGCAACAGGGCTTTCTATGCGCCAAAAGCAAACGAGACCGTATGCAGCAAAATCAGGCACAACCATTTCCGACCAATATTTAATCGGCTTCACACCGTCTCTAACAGCCGGAGTTTGGAACGGCTTTGACGTTGGCAAACAACTCGAAACAATTGAGGACAAAGCGGCTACGAAAAAAATATGGATTGAGTTTATGGAAGAAGTTCACAGTGGAAAGACGCCTGAACCATTCATTCCACCAAAAGGTGTCAGCAGTGTGATTGTCGACGTTGAAACGGGCGGCCTTGCTGTTGCAGAATGCGAACGCCAACGCCTTATCTATGTCAAAGAGAAAGATGTCCCACAAAAATTATGCACAGACAAATCACTTCAGCAAATGAAGTCTTCAAACAAGGAGGACAAAGGATTTAATTTATTCCCATTTTCGTTTTTTGATTGAATTTGAGTTTGTGTGTGAGGAATCCGTAGTGGCGGGGGGAGGAATTCAACGAATAATGTGCGGAACTCACGCTCTCCCCTTCTCCAATAATGTTTTCCCCAAAAATTTAAAAGCCTCTTTCCCTTATAAAACGGAAAGAGGCTTTTTACCATTTTGGCAAAGTCAACGAGCATAGTTATCGTGCTTGGGTTAGATTGATAACCATGCCCTGTCAACTTTACTCACGATGGTAGTCCTAGCTTTACATTTGTAAGCTATACTATATAGTGTACTTCGTTTGTGGTGGACATTCAACTTAACCGACATAAACGTTCAGCAAATTGTGAACTTAAACTGTCAGTGCTTCGTGTAATTCAGCTGAACTGCGATCCCAAAGTTCTTTATTATGGCCTTCTAGAAATTCAGCAAGTACCCTTTTTGATGGTTCGTCCATTTCATCAACGATAATACGCCCTTTCATAGAACGGTCCATTTTATTCATATGCTCTACAAAATTTTTGTATCCGCGGCGAATCGAGCGGTCAATCACCATTTCACAAGCAGTCACGCCGGCATAATACGGTCCTTCTTCTTTATATTCAATTGTTACCCAGATTAACCAATATTTTTTTCCATTTGCAGATTCCTCACGTGTCGGTAGAAATTTAATCCCACGCTCAATCGGGCTTCTTGCATGCATGGCACCGATTTCTATCGTAGCGACTTCCTCTTCTACATCAATGATGACGGGCGTCACGTTTTCCAAAGACAATGACCCGATACCAAAACCTTTATGGCCATCAGTCGGATCGTTTTTAATAATGGTGAATCCCATTTTAGGTTGCTTGTTTTGCTCATTCCCCATTTAGTTACCCCTCCAACTTTGATAATATCATTAGTATACTGGATATTGAGGAGGTGGGGAAAGAAAATGCCATACGTCACTGTGAAAATGTTTGAAGGACGAACGGATGAACAGAAAAAAGCACTTTGCGAGAGAGTAACAGCAGCAGTTGTTGAAACGACTGGGGCACCCGCTGAAAACGTCGTTGTTTTTATTGAAGAAATGAAAAAAAGCGACTATGCCGTCGCTGGAAAACGACTGATTGATCAGGAAGAGAACTAACCCGTTTAGTCATACAAAAAACTTGGTCTCAATCGACATCTGTTTTGTCAATCGAGACCAAGTTTTAATTTGCCGCAAGTCCTTCAAGGTGATGAATAAAATCAAATGCGGTATTCATCTCTACATCAGAAAACTTTAATTTATTTTTCACGATGTGCACTTTTTCAATTTGCTCTTGTTTCGAAAGATGGTCAAAGTATAATAGCGTTGAGACGAGCTCTAGAAAACGTGATGTTTTACTTTGCATTTCTTGAATAAACACTTCTAATGTATTCGATTCTTGCTTTGTCGTTTCAAGAAAGCTTACACCTTCCTCCGAAACTCTGTATTTGTATTGTACATAAGAACCTTTATCCATACATTCTTCATTCAAAAATCCCATCTCACATAGTTCTTCAACGCGCAATGTTAATTCCTCCGAATAAGGCCCATACATATGTAATTGGAACTTCTCTGCAAATGGAAATTGCATCTTCTTTGCAATAAAAATCATTTTTTGTAACTTTTTCCGCCCAGTTACTTCTTCTGCTAGCGAAATAAACTGAACAATTTTTGCATGTTCTTGCAGCAAAATGTCCACCCTTTCTAATTTTTCAACATCTGTAAAATCTGTCTATACACAGGATTCTTTTCTTTACCTTCTTCTAGTAAATCCGCTGGAAAATAAAGTTTATGGTCAGTCCGTCTCTTGCCAGATACCGCATCAACAATATCGGATGACCGGGAAAGCTCCCTTAATTCACTGTTAGGCATTTTTAAAAAGATAGGCAACCGTTCATTTTCCTCCCCTGGTCTATAAAAGTCATACGGTAAGTCCGACGACGAATCAACGACTAGGTAATACTCCGGATCTATGCCAGCTTCTTTAAATAACTTTTCAAGCTCATGTAGCTTTCTATACTCAGCGGCTGGGTTAAATTCAACGTATTGAAATAGTTTTCGATTTAAAAACCGATAACTTAAATCTCTTAAAATCCAATCGGACTCTTTTGTCCACATTTGGAAATACGTTGTGATCACACCTTCGTCTAGTGCAATATAATCTTCTAAATCAATGTCTTTATTAAAAAACGTCAGAAAATGAACAGGTTCTTGTCCAAATGTATAACCTGCTTCAAATAAATGCTTGGCCCGATGTAGAATTTTCGTTAATATAACTTCTGCGCTACGGGAAACTGGATGAAAATAAACTTGCCAGTACATTTGATAGCGACTCATAATGTAATCTTCCACCGCATGCATACCACTAGATTTTACAACCGCCTGGTCTTCTGCTGGGCGCATGACTCGTAAAATACGCTCCATATCAAAATGGCCATAAGAAACACCCGTATAATAAGCATCACGCTGTAAATAATCCATCCGATCTGCGTCTATTTGGCTCGAAATCAGGCTAACGACTAGTTTATCAGGATACGTTTTCCCAATGACATCTGCAACTTTCTGAGGGAATTTTTCCGAAACGCGTTGCAGCACTTGATTCACTTCGGTGTTTCCGAGAAGAATTTTCTGCGTAAACAGTTCGTGGTCTAGATTGAATACATT
The DNA here is from genome assembly GCF_001753205.1 of Sporosarcina ureilytica. Lineage (GTDB taxonomy): Bacteria > Bacillota > Bacilli > Bacillales_A > Planococcaceae > Sporosarcina > Sporosarcina ureilytica. The sequence goes on from NZ_CP017560.1 coordinate 3,289,258, forward strand.
TTCGAATGCATGTGAGTAAGGGCCATGGCCTAGATCGTGAAGCAATGCTGCGCAAAGCGTGACAAGTCTCTCTTCCTCATCCCATTCAGGCCTTCCGCTGAAACCATCGTCAATAATTCTCCGCACGATTTCATATACACCGAGCGAGTGTTGAAAACGACTATGCTCAGCACCGTGGAAAACGAGATACGTAGTGCCCAGTTGCTTAATGCGTCGCAGCCTTTGAAATTCACGTGTGCCAATAATATCCCAAATCACTCTATCTCGTACATGGATATAGCGGTGTACGGGATCTTTAAAAACTTTTTCTTCTTTTAGCTTTTCATTTTTATAGCCCATTTCACACCTCCGTAAACTGCTTCTATCTATTGTACTCAAAAAATGTGTATCTCGAAAGCCACAGCGCTAAGAAATTCTAGAAAAAGAGTAAACAATGAGTTTAACGAATGAATAAAATAATGATTGACTGTACACACTGTCAATAGAAAGAGATTATCATGGCTAGGAGGCAAGACAATGGTGAAAATTAGGCAGGATGCTTGGTTGGAAGAAAACGATATTTTATTAGCAGAGACAGTGCTCAGGCACGTTCGTGAAGGTAGTACCCAATTAAGTGCGTTTGAAGAAGTTGGCGATGCACTCAATCGTACAGCGGCCGCTTGTGGATTTAGATGGAACGCCGTTGTTCGCAGAGAATATGAAGAAGAACTAGAAGAAGCAAAAAAGGAACGTAAACAGGCGATGCGTATGCTTGGGAATGATTTTAAAAGACGCGGACAACAACTGTATACGCCTACACAAGGAAGTCACGAAGAAAACAAGATTGCAATTCCTTTGTCGGCATTATCCTTAGATACTGTTATCGCTTATCTCGTTCGACTCCATCATAGCGGAGGTGGCGACGTTGAATCGCTTCGCTGGCGACAAACAGCAAAAGCAGCTACCGAAACGATCGAAAAACTAGAAAAAGAAATTGCTAATTTAAAAGAAGAGAATGCTACACTACGCTCCGATTACGAACAATTTGTCCAAATTATGAATCGTGCTCGTCGTCTCGTCACATTAGACGATGATGTTCGCAGCGCACCAACATTTACAATGGAGCAAAATGGAAACTTAGTCGCAAAAGAACCGCCGATTCACTAAGTATCGGCGGTTTTTTCTTATTTTAATCTTTTTGATGATTTAGCTTTGATGACGTCTAGTAAATAAATGCGCGCCTCGGGTCATAAGCCAATCAGGTCTAAACGGCACCTTTTACTTTTGAGACAACATTTTCTTGTTGCGTTCGAAAACCCGATGTAAGTAAAATGAGTACAGTTCCATTTCATCAGGTTGGAAGCTACTAAATTTTACGCCGTCCGCAAATTTATTTAATAATTTTTGCGTGCGGATGACGACGTCGCTTACTGTTAATGAAATGCCTAACAATTCCTCTAAAGAAGCCATTACTTCAGGGCGGATATTTGGATACTCAAACTTTGTCGTTTCTCCCTGTAATCCTATCTCATATAAATCTCGAATTAATGTTGCCCGATCTGCGCCGCTTCCCTCGACACAAAGATACACTTGCACGGCGATTCCATGACGAAGTCTTCGCTGTGAAATGCCTGCAAATTTTCGGCCGTCAATACTTAAATCATAAGATCCTGGACAATAAGAGCCAACAATTTCATAAGCTTTGATGCGCTCCCCGGCCTCTGGAAATAAAAGTCGAACAAATGCTAACATCACCTCATACCCCGTTGGTATGTCAATTGCCGTATCTTTTTCGGAAAGTATAATAGATATGTTTAAAATGCCTCGGTCAAGTACAACTGCTAATCCACCAGAATTTCTAACAATAGATTGGTAGCCTATTTCTTCCAACCGACGCACGGCTTCCGAAATATACGGTAGCCGATGATCTTGAATGCCGAGAACGATTGTCTCATCATGGACCCAAGTACGTACAATAGGCGCGCTCATTTGTTGGCCAACAAGATGACAAAGCGCGTCATCTGCAGCAAAAGATTCGAGTGCCGAGCGACTGCGCGCACTCATAGATTCGTCTACAAATCGCCATTCGGGGATTCGTAAAAATGATTCATATGCTGACATAAACATTATCTCCTGTTTTATAAACTTTGAGCAGCAGTCATTAAACTTAATTTGTACACATCGTCTGCTGAACAGCCGCGTGACAAGTCATTTACAGGCATGTTCAACCCCTGTAAGATTGGCCCGATTGCTTCGTATCCACCGAGGCGCTCTGTTAATTTATAGCCAATGTTTCCTGCTTCAAGCGATGGAAACACAAATACGTTGGCATCTCCTTGAATTTCTGATTCAGGTGCTTTCGTTTTCGCAACCTCAGGAACATAAGCTGCGTCGAATTGAAACTCGCCGTCAAGTGTCAACTCTGGCGCTAACTCTTTTGCGATTTTCACTGCGTCTGCCACTTTTGTTGTTTCTTCTGTCACTGCTGAACCTTTTGTGGAAAACGATAACATTGCAACACGAGGATCAATGCCAAAAGATCGAGCTGTTTTTGCACTTTCAACCGCAATTTCAGCAAGTTCTTGGGATGTTGGTGCTACCGTGATTGCACAATCAGCAAATACAAGTTTTTCTTCACCTTTCATCATAATAAACGCACCACTTGTCTTTGATACGCCAGGTTTCGTACGAATAATTTGCAATGCAGGGCGAACCGTATCTGCTGTTGAATGAATCGCACCACTGACCAAACCATCTGCACGCCCTGTGTAGACAAGCATCGTACCAAAGTAATTCACATTTTTTAGAAGTTCCTGTGCTTGCTCAACCGTATTTCTTCCAGCACGACGCTCCACAAAATGATTAACAAGCTCATCAAAGTATGTAACCTTCAAAGGATCAATTATTTCGATATCTTTTAAATCAACAGATGCCTCGACTGCAGCATTTCTAACTTCCTCTTCACTTCCAAGAAGAATTGGTTTTACAATTCCCTCTTCTGCTAGACGAACCGCAGCTTGTAGAACTCTTGCATCCGTTCCTTCTGGCAATACAATTGTTTTATCGTGTCCTTGTAAATTTGCTTTCACTTTATTGAATAAATCCATCCTAAATCCCTGCCTTCCGGTTATTCCATACTTCTAGCATACACCAATCCGACGGCCGTTAAAAGAAACACACTTCATGTCAAATTAGTGACAACGACGCGTCTTAAAGGTCTTTATTTTCGGAATATGCTACACTGTTTCGTGATGAAATAAATCATAAAAAGGAGCGTCTTACAAATGAATGAAGCAGCTATCACATTAGATGGTTGGTATGCGTTGCATGACCTTCGTACAATGGATTGGACATCTTGGAAAATGATTTCCAAAGAAGAACGTCAAACAATTATCGAGGAGTTCCATCAATACCTCGATAAACTAGAACAAGCCCATGATGAAAAAATCGGTAGCCATGCCTTTTATACAGTCGTTGGACAAAAAGCTGATTTTATGATTATGATTTTACGTCCGACAATGGATGAGTTACAGGAACTTGAAACAGAGTTTAATAAACTTGCGATTGCAGATTTCACAATACCTGCCTACTCATACGTTTCTGTTGTGGAATTATCGAACTACTTAGCTGGCGAGTCTGATGAAGACCCGTACCAAAACCCGTACATTCGCGGACGCTTATACCCAGAACTGCCACGTAGTCAATACATTTGTTTCTATCCAATGGATAAAAAACGTGACGGCGAGGACAACTGGTACTTGCTTAATATGGAGAAACGTAAAAAGTTAATGTATGACCACGGGATGATCGGACGCAGTTATGCAGGTAAAATCCGCCAAATCATAACGGGATCCGTTGGGTTCGACGATTACGAATGGGGCGTTACATTATTTTCAGACGACGTACTTCAATTCAAGAAAATTATTTATGAAATGCGTTTTGACGAAGTAAGTGCCCGCTATGCTGAATTTGGCTCATTCTTTGTTGGTACACGATTAGATAACGAACGCGTCGCAAAGTTTTTAGAAGTTTAATTTAAAAAAACATACGCTAATAAGCAGGTAGAGGAAATGCTTCCTCTGCCTGTTTTTCTATTTTCTAACGTATTTTGGAGACTGTTGAGCTACCCAGCCTTTGAACTACGGCCACCAGCATTCTTCAACTTTTTGTATACGTTTTTAACACATCACTTCTAAATTATCATTTTTATGCATACATTGGCATGAAGTCTGAAATGATATTGAAGATTCACAACTGAAGCCCTCCTCTTCCTTATGTCTAGCAAAATCACTGTTCATTTCAGACATTTTTTATTAAGATTGCGCATACATTCCTCTTGAGGAGGTTTTTCTTTGGCAGTGATTGCGTACAATCAGGCAGAAATCGAACTGCTTGCTCGATTAATGCGTGCTGAAGCGGAGGGGGATGGCCAACTAGGCATGCTCATGGTTGGCAATGTAGGGGTCAATCGGGTGCTTGGGGATTGTCTAGACTTTAAAGACATCCGTTCATTGGAACAAATGGTATTTCAACGACCGGGGGGATTTGAAGCAACGACGAAAGGTTATTTTTATCAACGAGCACGACCAGAAGATATCCTCCTTGCCAGACGTGTTGTGGCTGGAGAACGTTTCTCTCCTGCCAATCGTGCATTATGGTTTTTCATGCCTACGGGTGCCTGCCCTGCCCAGTGGTTCGGTCAGTGGAATACAGGCCGTTATAAATCACATTGTTTTTTCTCACCTCTCGTGAGTGTATGTCCAACGGTTTAATAGTTCTTCTAGTGCCTTCTCCGTCTTTATGAAGCGAATGGCATAATAAAAAACGTATTTGATTAGTGAAAGGATGACGACATGGTCCAATATTACTGGAATCCAAATTTCCAACAACCGAATTTTTTTAATCAAAATCCACAACAAATGGTGCCACCGCCTGTCACAATACCAACCGGTAGGCCAACTGGATTGCCACAAGGTGAACAATCTTATATTGAAAACATTTTACGACTAAATATCGGAAAGCCAGGTACTTTTCATTTCTCTTTCGCACACACACTTGAACAGACGTTGAACGTAAGAAATGTTGACGGTGTAGTGAAGGCAGCCGGGCGGGATCACGTCATCATTACAGAGACGTCTAGTGGGCACGATTTCCTTTTCCCGATGATTTACTTTGATTACGCTGAATTCTATGAAGAGATGGAGTATTTCCCACAAACAATTGGAGAAAGAGAAATTTAAGTAGCCTTTTACAAACTAAAAGTACCCCTAATCGTTAACAATAGGGGTACTTTTAAGCATGCATGGTATTGTAATTTCCGTTGTGAGGCTCTTTTCCGCTATCATGAGCAAATCAAAACAAAAATGCTCTCCCCGTACATTTCATCCTTTTACCGCAGCAATGATTAACAAAATCCAACCGGCAATAAATAACACCCCGCCAATTGGGGTAATGGCACCAAGCACGCCAACTCCTGACAGACTTAACGCATATAAACTTCCCGAAAAGATGATGATGCCCGCAAGCAGTAAATAACCTGCCCAATTCAGTTGCGGACTTGCTCCCCAAATCGAACTACTCGCTAAAATCCCAATCGCTAATAAGCCAAGCGCATGAAACATTTGATATTGTACGGCCGTTTCCCAAATCGCCAAATATCTCTCCGACAGTTTGTCCTTTAATCCGTGCGCACCGAATGCACCGAGCATAACAGCAATGGCTGCATTGACCGCGCCAGCAACAATAAAAAATGGCATCATAAAACCTACTTTCATTTAATTGCTTTTATTTTTCCACTAAAAATCGAACAGCGAACTTCCATTTGCACCGTCTTCTTCAAGCGGCGCGGCCTCAAGCGAACTTAACGATTGCACTGGCTGAGCTTGTGGCGTTGCAATTTGTTTTGTGACCATTTTATCATGATTTTCGTTATTTCCGCCAAGTGCCACTTCAGTTAATGAACGAATCGCAGCAAGTGCTTCACGCATATCACTCGGATTATCAGCATGTTTTGCATTCGTTATTTGACGTTCCATCTCCTCAAACACTCGATTATAGGAAATCATCTTTTTACATTCCCTTTCTTTCGCCTAAATTTTAAACAGTTCATTCCAGACGACCTTTTTACAACATTCGATGGCAATTCTCGCGTTTTAAAACCATACGCTTTACAACCGCGAGGATTTTGACGATCCCATGTGACGAAAAAGGATTCACATTGAAAACAATTGACCATCTTCTAACACCTCGTTTTCTCACACTTTATCTCAACTTGTTCAAGAATTACAGAACGTCACTTGTTTGACACCAATTAATTGGCTGTTCACCCCAAGCTGTTAACAGTTGATTTGTTTTTGAATACGGTTGACTCCCAAAAAATCCCCGATGTGCACTTAAAGGACTCGGATGAACTGACTCCACAACGGCATGTTTAGATAGGTCGATTAATTTCTTCTTCTCTTGGGCCGGTCTCCCCCATAAAATAAAAACAACTGGCTTTTCCCTTGCTGACAACTGTCGAATCACTGCGTCCGTAAACTGTTCCCACCCTTGTCTCCGGTGAGAATGCGCCTCCCCTTTACGAACAGTCAAAACCGTATTTAACATTAGCACACCTTGTTTTGCCCAACCAGTTAACGTCCCCATCGTTGGCGCTTCGCAATTCATATCAGACGCCAATTCTTTAAACATATTGCGTAAACTTGGTGGAATTCGAACGTCTGCATTAACGGAAAAACTTAATCCATGCGCTTGTCCCGGACCATGGTATGGATCTTGTCCGAGTATGACAACTTTCACTTGATTAAAAGGTGTTAATTTAAAAGCAGTCCATATGTCATCTCTCGGCGGAAACACAGATTCTTCCGCATACTCTTCCTTCAAAAACTGTCTTAACTTTCGATAATAAGGCTGTTCAAATTCAGCTTGAAGTAACATGTCCCAATCATTTTTAAATATATTCCTTTGCACGCTGTATCACTCCTTAAATTGGATTGTCACATCGTACCCCGCCAAAGAAAACATTTCCTTTAGTGTCTTTTCAGCATTCCGCTCAGCCATTTTAAGCACACCTTGTCCAGTCGTTTCTTCTATAATTAACCGTTTTGCTTCCTCAGCAAGTTCATATGCTTCTTTAATATTGGCCTTTTCTCTAAATAAACCTTCATAAGAAAAAACCTCAACTTCATCAAAATAAATCTCTGCCCCACCTAAAAACTTAGCTGGTGGCAATGTCAACGTTGCCGTTTTCTCTTTTTCATCAATCACAATATCCTTTTTGCTCAACTGACCTAAATGAACACCCGCTTTAACTGAGCCAGGAATGACGACGAGCAATTGACGCTTCGTCCCGGGCAAATTCAGCCCGATACTTTGACCGAATACCGCATTATCTTGTCTTTCAATAATCACTTTTGTATAAGCTTCGGCAGTCGCCAGTTCATTTAAATTTTGAACCCTTTCTAGAAAAGCCCCTTTTTCTTCCATAAACGTACTACCATTTTTTATAAAATAAAACGTCGCAATTGGCAACGCAATGACCAATAGTAAAACTAATGCAGCAGTGAAGAGATATGACTTTTTCCATAGTGGTAAGAACAGCTTGCCTACACGCCAAAAATTCGAAGGACGTTTCGAACGTTCCCTAGTTTCTTCCACCGTGACAGCCGCTTCATCTTCGCCTGCTTTCAACTCTTTCAATAAACGTTCAATTTCGTCAATTTTCTCTTTATCTCGCATAATTCGACCTCCCTTATAGAAACAATAACTCTTTCCTATTCCTACAGTATAGCAAATTGATAGTTCCAACAACATTAAAGACATGGTAAGATTGAGTTTAGGAGGCTCGTCCAATGTCGAATATGCAAATGCGTGAAAAACTACGAAACATAGCAACCGCCGCGAAAAATGGCGAACAAATCCCTGAACACTCCAAAAGGTTCGGGATGTTCATTTTCTATCTATTTGCCACCATTGGTGTTCTTGCAATTATCGTCTTTGCGATAGTCTTATTCATCCACGATCATCCAATCGGTGCCCTTATGACAATTGCGATTGCACTGGCCATCATATATATTTTGTACAAAATTAAATCTGCGGATGAAATCTCTATCGATTGAATTCACCTACTATTCCATCTATACAGAACATGATTTTCTAACTTATGATATCTTAGAAGTAGGTCGTATGATAAATCGAAAACAAATTACACAAAGGAGTTTTCTACATGACATTAAAGAAGATCTTAACAATTGCCGGCTCAGATACATCAGGCGGCGCAGGGATTCAAGCCGACTTGAAAACTTTTCAAGAACATGGCACGTACGGCATGACTGCGTTAACCGTTGTCGTTACGATGGATCCGGAAACTTGGAGCCATAGCGTTTATTCACTTCCAATTGATGTATTAAAATCTCAAATTAAAACAGCTGTTTCAACTGGTATCGATGCGATTAAGACAGGCATGTTGAGCACTGAAGAAGTAATTGAAACAGCGGGTAATGCAATCCTAGAATCAGAACTTTCAACAGTCGTGATTGACCCCGTGATGGTTTGTAAAGGAGAAGATGAAGTCCTCAATCCTGGAACCGTTGATGCGATGATTGAACACCTTCTTCCTCGTGCACTTGTTGTCACGCCTAATTTATTCGAAGCGGGCCAACTGGCAGGAACAGGTACACCTAAATCCTTAGAGGAAATGAAAGAAGCCGCGAAGAAAATTCATGCTCACGGTGCCAAAAATGTATTCATTAAAGGCGGCAAAGGGCTAAAATCTGATACTGCTGCTGATTTATTATATGATGGACAGGCATTCACACTATACGAAGCAGAAAAAAGCGAAAACCATTATAACCACGGTGCTGGCTGCACAGTTGCGGCTGCAATTACAGCAAACCTTGCAAATGGCCTTGAGGTCAAAGACGCTATCGGCGAAGCAAAAAAATTCGTCACTGCAGCGATTGCCAATGGCTGGCAACTGAATGATTTCGTTGGCCCTGTCTACCACGGCGCGAAAAACAAATTCGGTGCCCCTGAAATTACATTGACTGAGGTTTAATCGCATATATCTATTAAACGGTTGGAGAATTCTTCAACCGTTTTTTGCATAAAAATAAATCAATCAAGCAGACGAATCGCAAAACCAAGCCCATATGGATATACTAAAGTATAATTGCTATTCTATTAGGAGGATTTTGTATGGACATTGTAAAAACGGAACATGTACAGGAAGTCATTTCATCCTTTGCAAATAAAGATGTATATATCCATTTAGAAACGACAAATGGTTCATACGCTAGCCATTTTAAAGAGGGATTTTTAAACGCAGGCGCGTTTATTCGCAACGTCGTCGTCAATTTTGAACTCGGTAAAATTGTGGGTGAATCCCCTCACCGAGTTGGTTTAAAGTTGCCATCAGGTTGGGTCTATGCACAAGGCATTACACACTACCAAGTTGACGACTTAGGACGACTTTTATTGGCAGGTCTTGACGCGGATGGAAAGCTTTCTGTAGCCTTACACATTAGCGAAACACCTTTTACATATTAAGGAGGAAAAGACATGATTGAAAAAGAACGCCACGTGCTCATTATCCTTCCCCACCCAGACGATGAAGCGTTTGGCATTTCCGGTTCGATTGCAGCTTATCGCAAAATGGGCGTCCCTGTAACGTATGCATGTCTCACATTAGGTGAGATGGGTCGTAATCTCGGAAACCCCCAGTTTGCTACTCGCGAAACATTACCGGAAATTCGTAAAGCCGAACTGCTCAAAGCTTGTGAAGCGATGGGACTAGATGACTTACGAATGATGGGACTTCGCGATAAAACGCTTGAATTTGAAGATGATGAAGACATGATTAAGCTTGTTGAAGATGTAATTGAGGAAACAAACCCTTCCCTTGTCATTTCATTTTATCCGGGATTCTCTGTTCACCCGGATCATGAGGCAACTGCTCGAGCTGTCGTTCGTGCAATTCGACGAATGAAAGAAGAGGAAAGGCCAAAACTTTACGCGGTCGCCTTCGCAAATAATACGAAAGAAATTCTTGGCACGCCAGATATTATTCACGATGTAGAAGAAACGGTGGACCAGAAATTGGCTGCATTAAAAGCCCATATTTCCCAAACCGTTTGGATGATGAAAGAAACCGAAGCAAAACTTAAACAAAACGACCCTGAAATGATTAAGTGGTTACGTTATGAGCGTTTCTTCTCTTATAAATGGCATGCAGATTTTGAATGATTGACTGAAATAGTCATCTATCTAAACCGTCCTATCGATTGAAATTACAATCGATAGGACGGTTTTTATTTTGGTAAAATTGAATTTTTAAATTATACACGTGTAGAAATCCCCAATTTAAGTAGTTTACTAGCATGCTATCGCGTATAATTATTAGCATAGTCAGAACAGGGTAACTATTCACTCACTAATTATTCAACCTGGATTTTATTTATTCTTTTTCAACACCATAAAACATGAAAGGAGACTAGAATTTCCTGTTTACAAATATATTAAAATAAGATATCATGTATAAATATACAAAGACTTTATTTTTTATTAGGAGAGAAAAAATTGAAAAAATATGATCTATCAACCTGGTTATTGTTTCTAATACCGTCTATACTGGGAATTATTTTATTCATGATTCCTTTAAAACTTACAGGCGATTGGAAAGTACCAATTGCGACGCTAGCAGATATCTTATCGAGTTTTGTCGCACCAATTATGCCATGGACAGCAACAATTGCGTTAATCATTGCAGCTGTTGGTTCCATCTTGTTTTTATTCATCAATACAGATGGAAAAAAGGAAAATTTCTGGGTGAATTTATTTAGTGTTTCCCTCTTCTGGGTAATCACTCGGGTGATTGGGGCCATTTTTGCTCTACTTGTCGTCCTTCAAATTGGACCAGAAGCAATTTGGAACGAAAATACAGGTGGCCTTCTACTTAGCGAAGACGGTCTTGTTACATTTCTCTTTACAATTTTCTTGTTTGCAGGTTTACTATTACCGCTTCTACTAAACTTTGGTTTACTTGAGTTTTTCGGAACAATGATGGTAAAGGTGATGCGTCCCCTTTTCAAACTGCCGGGCCGTTCCGCAATTGACGCATTAACGTCTTGGATTGGCGATGGAACAATTGGTGTTTTATTAACGAGTAAACAATATGAAGAAGGCTATTATACGAAAAAAGAAGCTGCTATTATTGGAACAACATTTTCAGTAGTTTCTATTACATTTTCTATTGTCATTATTGAAGAAGTAGGGCTTGGCTCCTATTTCCTACCTTTCTACGGAACAGTCATTTTGACCGGGCTTATTCTAGCATTCATTATGCCGAGAATTTATCCACTTGGAAATAAAGAAGATATTTACATCGATGGACGCCCTTTTACTGGCGACGAAGAAAAACTTCCTGAAGGTTATAATTCAATTTCACACGGATTAGAAAACGCTTTGGCGAAAGCAGATGCAAATCGCTCATTCACGCGAACTTTTTCAGAAGGATTTAGAAACGTGCTTGATATGTGGTTAGGTGTTATTCCAGTCGTTATGGCTTTTGGTACGATAGCACTTGTGTTAGCCGAGTATACTTCCGTATTTACATTTTTAGGAAAACCTTTCGAACCGATACTTGCGCTGTTAAATATTCCGCAAGCGGCGGATGCAGCACAACTGATGGTTGTAGGATTTACGGATATGTTCCTCCCTGCTATTTTGGCCAATGGACTGATTACGTCTGAATTAACGCTATTCGTAGTTGCGACGATTTCAGTTACCCAATTAATTTTCATGGCCGAAGTCGGCGGACTACTATTAGGTTCTAAAATCCCGGTAAACTTCCTGGATTTAGTGATCATTTTCCTTTTACGTACGCTGATCGCTTTACCGATTGTTGCTGGTATTGCTCATTTATTATTCTAAAGTTAATTTACTCGACCTTATTTTTATAAGGTCGTTTTTTGTCTTTAATTAATAGGGATAATTATACATCGATGTGTCATCTTAAATGATGGTTCATGAACCAGAATAATACGCCCACGACATACATTATTCACATTTCATTAAATAATACCGACTAATATTCTTATTGTGTGCACAATTAGATAATTTAATGTATACTATGTATGGTTGTAGGCGGACACCAACAACTTAGCAATAATTTAGATGTTCGCCTTGTAACGAAAGCAAAGCATTTAGAAATTAAACAACGCGTAACCCGAGTACTAGCAATCACAATGATTGTTACTACGATACTCTCAATATAAATAATGATTTGCTCACTCCCCCCTTTTGATGCGAATCAAAAAAAGACTGGAATCACATGGATTCAGTCTTTTTTGTTTTTCAGGGAAAAAGCCACATCATCGTGACAGTGACTATCCTTTTTTACTTCCCCAATTTCACTTTTAATTTTTCTAACATATCTACTGTCATCTTATCGAGATTGTAGTTTGCTTTAAAACCCCATTCTTCAACTGCTGCTGACGGGTCAATGGAATCTGGCCAACTATCTGCTATCGCTTGGCGAATCGGATCGACATCATAGGCGATTTCAAAAGCCGGGATTTCCTTTTTAATGGCAGCCGCAATTTGGCTCGGTTCAAAACTCATTGCTGTTACGTTAAAGGCATTTCGGTGCTTTAATTTAGCAGAATCTGCCTCCATTAAATCAACAATTGCTTGTAAAGCATCCGGCATATACATCATGTCCATGTAAGTGCCTTCTGCAATATAAGAAGTGTACTTCCCTTCTTCAAGCGCTTTGTAATAAATATCCACCGCATAATCTGTCGTTCCACCACCCGGCTTTGCAACATTTGAAATTAATCCCGGAAAACGTACGCCACGCGTATCTAGGCCAAATCTTTCATAATAATAATCGCAAAGTAGTTCACCGGAAACTTTATTCACACCGTACATAGTTGTTGGTCGCTGTAATGTGTCCTGCGGCGTATTCTTTTTCGGTGTAGATGGACCAAATGCGCCAATTGAACTTGGTGTAAAGAATTGTAGATTTAATTCACGAGATACTTCAAGCGCATTCAAGAGTCCACCCATATTTAAATTCCACGCAAATACTGGGTTTTTCTCAGCGGTCGCGGATAATAGCGCCGCCATATGCATCATCGTGTCAGCACCGAAATCTTTCGCTACTTTATGCATGCTTTTCGCATCCGTTACATCTAAAATTTCAAAGGGACCTGATTCCGTTACATTTGACATTACATGACGAATATCGGTCGCTAAAACATTGTCAGCACCGTACTCTGAGCGCAATTTCATAATTAACTCCGAACCAATTTGTCCGAGTGCACCTGTCACCATTATTTTCTTCATTGTACGACTCCTCACTTCACGGTCATTTGTCTATTTGGAGAGAACACTATTTTTTTACGATTAACATAACCCTTAATTAACAACCTTTACTTATTATAAAATGTTCATTCTAAAAACACAATTAGAACTGCCTCACCCAAATAATATCCACAATTGTCTATGAATACTGTCTGGTAATACTTTTACTATGATTCCGAAGTGGGTAACTTTTATTATTATCGTCCTCTATCCTATCTATACGGTTGTATAATCTTCCCATATTATCTATCGAACAAAATTAGTCACCCTTACCGACCGGTATATAAACAACGCACAAAAAATGATCTTTGGATATGCTTATGCACTCGGTAACGGGAATGACCAGGATATTGAAAATCGTATAAAAAATTATGACCGAATTTGTCGATGCTTGATATTGTGTTGTGTACTAAGGCGGGGACGTTGTGTACTTTAACATGAACGTTGCATACTTCTGCGATAACGTTCAGTACTTTCCCATATAGGTTAACTACGTTAGCAGGGCATTACTAACTCATCAAACGTTATCAGCAAAAAAATAAAAGCAGATGGAGAGAATTGATCATTCTCCATCTGCTTTATTTAAAGAGCAAATTAAAATGCCCTATTTTATTTACTTAAGAATCCCAAGTTCTCTTCCTACTTTTTCATAAATCGCCAATGCTTCATCCAACATTTTTTTCGTATGCGCAGCAGTTGGCATATTTCGTACGCGCCCAGTTCCTCTTGGGACTGTTGGGAATACGATTGCCTTCGCATAAACGCCTTCTTCCATAAGTCGTTTTGAGAATTTCTGCGCCAGCTTTTCTTCACCAATGATACATGGTGTAATTGGTGTTTCTGATTGACCAATATCGAATCCTAGTTTTTTCAGACCCGCTTTTAAGTAGTCGCCGTTTTCCCAAAGTTTGTCATGGAGTTCTGTAGAATCCATAATCTTTTGGAGTGCACCTTGCGTAGCCGCAACGTCCGCTGGTGTTACTGCTGTTGAGAATAGGAATGGACGAGAACGTACTTTCAACCAGTCGATTAGGTTTTGTTTTCCAGCTACATAGCCACCGACAACACCAACTGCTTTTGAAAGTGTCCCCATTTGCATATCGATATCTTTTTCCAGACCGAAATGCTTCACAGTTCCTTTTCCTTTGCCCATAACACCTGAACCATGTGCATCATCTACATAGGTGATCAGGTCAAATTCCTTTGCGATTTTTACAATTTCCGGTAGGTTAGCGACGTTTCCATCCATTGAAAACACGCCATCTGTAATGTACATCACTTTTCCATACTCACCAGATTCAGTCGCTTCTTTTGCTTTTGCACGTAAATCGTCCATATCTTGGTGATTCACACGGATGATTTTCGCGCCAGATAGTCGACAACCGTCGATGATTGATGCGTGATTAAGTTCATCGGAAAGAATTGCATCTTGTTTATTCATCACCGCAGAAATCGCAGCCATATTACAGTTAAATCCCGATTGGTAAGAAATCGCGGCTTCAGTTCCCTTAAACTCCGCAATTTTCTTTTCAAGTTCAACGTGAATATCAAGTGTTCCGTTAATTGTTCGAACCGCGCCAGCCCCGACGCCGTATTTATCTGTTGCTTCTTTTGCAAGCACTTTCAAATCTTCGTCCGTTGCAAGACCTAAATAGTTATTTGAGGATAAGTTAATTAACTCTTTTCCACCAATTTTAATCGTTGGACCATTTGGACCTTCAACTGGATCGATTTCATTATAAAGACCTGCATTACGCAGTTCTTCTAAATTTTCATCTAAAAATTTATCTAGAATTTTTGACAAGGTAATCTTCCTTTCAAGCAATATGAGACTTCATTTTAACATATTGCCCGTCTTCCTGTCAGTTTATGTCCCCAATGAGCCGTTTTGACTTTTCTTGAAAAACAGTATCCTTAATAGCAGAATCCATCGTAATCCTTGCTTGTTTTTCCGCTTGCGCATAAGCTTGCATATACCCGGTTGCGTCAAGAATTTTCTCACGATACGTTTTACTAATTAAATCGACCGCTGCTTCGGCTTCCTCACTTGCTTCACACATTGACAGCAAGTCCACAATTTCATCTCCATCTCGTTCCGGATCATATTCATGCGGTTTAGTCGCATCGAATATACAAACGGATAACTCTGGAAACTGAACAAGGTCGACGCCTTCTGGATCTAGCCCACACCAACCGTACAATACGTCAAACCCTCTACGCTCCGCCTCTTTTCCTAAAGCCTTCATAATTGTTGACTTTCCTGTACCCGGAAGAGCTTTAATGAGCATCCGTCGCTGGATGCGATTTGTAATAGACGGTATAAAATCGCAAGCCCCTGCAGAGGTTAAAGAACCGATGAGCCGATGAGAAACAGAGGATTGTTTATTTAATATGATTGTATCAAATAACTCTTCTTTTAAATTTTCGATTAACGCTTCATGCATACTCCACATCATTCGTTTAATATTAACCGCTTCCCATTCGTCGTGGATTACCTTGGCATCCGCTAACGCATGCAACGCTTTTTTTAATGATGCTTCCGCTTCTCCAAGACTTGCAACAATGGCTTTATTTTGGTCGCGCAGTTTATCTTCATCATAGATATCGTAAAAACTAATGACGCGATGGCGCCCCCCGATATCAGCTGGTTCAAGTGCAATCGGATGTGACGCTTGAATGAAGAGCAAATCCGGACCCTTTATAAAAATGGCATCAGTTATGTCAGGTTGTATTGGACTTACAAATTTATCCACATCAAACCCACGTTTAATATAGTGCATCGCCGTTTCGTTTAATACTGCAGACAGCGCAGTCGTCGGCGGACATTTCAAAAACACTGTTTCCGTCGCGGAAGCTACTAACTTATCATATTTATGCGCAATTCCTAGCCCTGTATAAGCCGTGCCCATATACTTCGTTATCGTTCCATACATGCCGCTCATCCTTTCTTTGTCATACAAATAACATATGCGAGCGACTTTTAAAAAAACACAGATTCATTGACGAACCTTGAAACTTTTGATGAATAGTTACGTACAAGTATAATTAGAACAAGTGTTTCTATGAAAGAGGTTTAAATAATGATTTGGATTAGCCGGAGGGGCTTTGAGTTTAGCTATACAACAAATGGAGAAATGCAAGGAGCTTGAAAAACGGATAAAGACGTTAGAGGAAAAGATTCAATAGTAGATGTATGGGAAATCATAGATTAAATGATTTCCCATAATTAAATTGGGTATTTACCTTGAAAAAATAAAATCACATCACCTGTAATTCCGATACAAAAGAAGACAAAATAATAGCTAGCGATTGAAATCTCTTTACGAAACAACTCTTTCACCGCTTGAATGAACATGTCATTAAACTTAAACCAACTTAATATCCAACCGATTAACAGAAAACTAACAATCATCATCCGACATGCCCTCCTCTTTAAATAAACTCCCACCCCCTTATCAGAAATGAGCGTTAACTGTATTACCTACCACAATATCTCTTCTTCAGTTTTCCCTGTAATTTTCAATAATAATGATTTTGCTTGTGGCAATGTATAGTGAACGAATTGACCAATTAAGAAAGCGATAATAACCGTTCCAACACCAACCGGACCGCCAAGAAGCCAACCGATTGCCGCAACAGCAACTTCAATCATCGTTCGCATTCTTTTAATGCTGCCGCCAAACTTTTCAACGAAAACGAGCATGAGTGAGTCCCGGGGACCTGCACCAATATTCGGCGACATATAAATTCCAGCACCGTAACCCATCACGACCACACCTACTACAAAGATAATTGTCTGTGCAACCAGTGATTCATAATCCGGAATTAACCAATTAAAAATATCGATAAAGATCCCAAGCAGAAGCATATTTAACCAAGTACCAATTTTAGGCCATTCTCTAATAAAGATTGCGGTTCCGCCTATTATTGCGAGACCTGTTAAAATACTCCAAGTCCCGATGGTTAACCCAAAATTTTTATATAAACCGACGTGGAACACATCCCAAGGGCCAATTCCCAGTTTATACCCTTTAATCGTCATCGAAATTCCAAGGGCGACGATAATTAATCCGCCGAGATAAAAAATCCATCTCCACATTTCTGTTTTCTTCATTCAATAAATCCTTCTTTCTAGTCAATCTAGCTGAAATTTATTTTCATATCCAAGCCATCCACATATTCGTATGAACGACTTTTGCATTATTCCATTCTAACATGCTTTTACCAATCACGCTGCTTGATAAAGTTGGCTTTTTCAAATGAATTTCAAATGGTATTGATTATCCCCATTAAGAGCACTACTTTGCCTCGAAAAGTTCACAACGTTTTTTATTAACCTTGCGTTTTCACGAATGTATACAACGTTATACGAAAACTTTGCAACACTTCCGAATAAGTATGCAACGCCGCAAGAGGTCACAACGTTTTTCATAAACCTCGCTACGTTTTCACAAAAGTACGCTACGTTCTACGAAAACATTGCAACGCTTCGAAAAAAGTATGCAACGCTAAAAAACCGCACTGTATTTTACATGCAACTCGTAAACAGTGCGGGTTTCCTTCAATTATTACGGCTAATATTATTTACTGACATCAAAGAATTTCGCTTGAGCCATGGCAACTAGATCGGCTGGACAAAGAGCCATTTGCAATCCCGGTTTACCGGCACTTACTACAATTTTATTCAGCGAAGTAGCGGATTCGTCAATAATCGTTGGAAAGTCTCGCTTCATGCCCACAGGTGAGCAGCCTCCTCTAATATAGCCTGTTTCTTTTGTTAAATCTTTTAACGGTAGCATATCCAGTTTTTTCACCCCGACTGCCTTTGCCGCTTTTTTCAAATCAAGTTCCAAAGCGACTGGAATTAAAAACACATACAAACTTTTGTCTGCAGCCTTTGTAACGAGCGTTTTATAGACCGTTTCCGCCGCTTGTCCAGTTTTTTCCGCTACAGATACTCCATCAATTAAATCATCATGAATGTCATATTCAATTAACGTAAAGTCAATTCCTTCACGTTCAAGAATTCGAACAGCATTCGTTTTGACCGTTTTATTTGATTTCCCCATATTGTTCCTTCCCTTCAATGATCAAAGGGCTACCAACTAAAATGTGGTAGCCCTTCATTAAGCATGGCGAATTTAGAAGATTCCTTTACCGCTATTTGATAATCTGCTGTTGTCGATTCAGGTACAGTTAACGCCTCTGTACGAACATCTCGCCAATGCGCAATTTTTTCTCTTCCGATAATCCATCCAAAGATTTATTTATCAAAAAGCTTCTTTAGGGCGTCCGCCATCGCTGTATTTTCAGGTTCTTCCTGTTTCTTCATATACTTTTGAAGATCTCGCTTATTCGCTCGTTGTCCACCTGAAGCTTTTCGGCGTTTTTCGAACGCTGATAATCGCTCACGATGGCCACACGAACAAACAAAGATTTGTCCTTCCCCTTCTCCGCGCAGTTCCAAGCGTTTTTTACATTGTGGACATCTCGCATTGGTTTGTCTTGAAATACTTCGTCGGTAACCGCACTCTCTATCTTGACAAACATGCATTTTGCCGCGCTTTCCGTTCACTTCTAACAGCAATTTACCGCAGTCTGGACAAGCCCGGCCTGTCACATTATCATGTCTAAACTTTTTATCATCATTTTTTATTTCAACAACAGCATCTTTCGCAAATTGAATCATATCTTTCATGAAAACGGATTTTTTCATTTGACCATTCGCAATTTTCGTTAAACCTTGTTCCCATTCAGCTGTAAGTGCAGGTGACTTTAAATCTTCAGGTACAAGTTCTAACAGTTGACGACCTTTTGATGTGGTATAAATATCATTGCCTTTTTTCTCAATGATAAATGTTTTAAACAACCTTTCGATCACATCAGCACGTGTTGCAACTGTACCAAGTCCACCAGTTTCACCAATCGTTTGAATTAACGCCTTTGACTCCCCTTGCATAAATTGCGTCGGGTTTTCCATTGCCGCTAACAGCGTTCCTTCGTTAAATCTAGCCGGCGGATTTGTCTTTCCTTCCGTCATTGTGACTGCACGGACTTTTACTTCTTGTCCCTTTGTAAATGAAGGCAAGGTTGAAGTATCCTCTTCATCAAAGTCATATACTTTTTTCCATCCTTCATCCGTTACAGTACGACCTCTCGCCTTAAACGTTTCCTCACCAATCACAAGGTCAACTGTTACTTGATCATAACGAAATGGACCAAGAAAGACAGCGAGGAATCTGTTGACAATTAACTCATACAAGCGTTGTTCCTTATCCGATAAGTTTTGTAAAATCGGTGTTTCTTCAGTCGGAATAATTGCATGGTGATCCGACACACGCTTATCATCAATGACACCTTTTTGCGGTTTGGGTGTCCCTTTACGCAAAATCATGTTCGTCGCTTTTCTAAACGGTGCAATATCGACCGCTTTAATACGGTCAATTAACGTATCACGCATATCGGATGTTAAATGTTTTGAATCTGTTCGCGGATACGTCACGGCTTTATGTCGTTCATATAAATTTTGCAGCGTTGATAATGTTTCTTTTGCCGACCACGACCAACGGCGATGCGCTTCTTGTTGAAGTGCTGTTAAATCGAATAGTTGCGGTGCAGGTTGTGATTTCGGTGAGGTTTTCACTTCCGTCACTTGACCCGTGTGGATACTATCCAATTTCGTCAATTTATTATCAATAAAAGCTTTATCGAAAGAACGCGTTTGACCGGATGCATCTGCCCACGTAAATGTGGCGCCTTCCGTAATGGCTTGCAAACCATAATACGCTTTCGGTTTAAATTCGTTAATTTGCTTTTCACGTTCCGCAATCATCGCAAGTGTCGGCGTTTGTACACGTCCTGTTGATAATTGCGCATTATATTTCACCGTAAGCGCACGTGTCGCATTAATGCCAACAACCCAGTCCGCTTCTGCACGAGCAACTGCTGCTTCATATAGATTTTCATATTGACGACCTGGCTTTAAATTTTTGAATCCGTCTTTAATCGCTTTATCCGTCACGGATGAAATCCATAAACGTTTAACAGGCTTACGGCTTTTCGCTTGTTCTAAAATCCAACGAGCGACAAGTTCCCCTTCGCGCCCAGCATCTGTTGCAATGATAACTTCATTCACATCATTTCTTCGCAACTGTGCTTTTACCGCATTTAATTGTTTTGTCGTCTGACGGATCGGCACAATCTTAAATGGGTCCGGCACAATCGGTAAATGCTCCAATTTCCATTCTTTATATTGTTTCCCATACCCTTCTGGATCTGCATGCGTCACAAGATGCCCAAGCGCCCATGTGACAATATAGTTTGTTCCTTCAATAAAACCATTACCATTTTTATGACAACCGAGCACACGCGCAATATCTCGTGCCACGGATGGTTTTTCAGCTAATACAAGTGATTTTGACATTCAAAAATCCCCTTTCTTCATAATGCTATTATAAAGGAGAACAGCGATCGATGCATAAATAAGCTGTTTTCTATCCCACGGCATGGACACACCTTTAATTCCCTTTAATAGGAAGTTTAATGGTCAGCATAAACCAATAATCATTCAACTCGGCATCCAATGTTCCGCCCATCTTCTCCACTAACTTTTTAGATAAATAAAGGCCTAATCCACTCGTTTCGGTGTTCGTCCTACTCGTCACTTCTGTATAAAAACGCATAAACACCTTTTCCGCTTCCACTTTACTATCCGGTTTGATATCGTTTTTCGCTGTGAGAATCATGTAATCCCCTTCTTTCTCATAGCTAATAAACGCTTTACTTTTCGCATAACGCAAGATATTTTGGACCACATTTTGTACGACCCGTGCTAATAAGAATTCATCAGCAATCACTTGACGGTCTCCTGGTTGCTCAGGAAATTGAAGTTCAATGTTCTGTTCTGCAATTTGTTCATAGTAAGATAAAAAGATTTCTTCAACTAAATTCGGAAGTAAAACGGAAGATAATTTCATCTCTTTTTCATTCGCTTCGATGCGCGCTAAATCATAAAAATAATCCGTCATTGCAATTAAACGTTCTACTGACTGTTCAATGATCTGTATATAATGCTTTCGCTTCGTCTCGTCTATCGTTTCCTGTAAAAGTTGAACATAACCATTCACAGACGTGAGCGGTGTGCGTAGATCATGCGAAAGCCCGGCGATGGATAACTTCACATTCTCCTCCATCTGTTTCGCTCGGAAATTTTTTTCTTCAAAAGCATCAATCATTTGATTTAATTCATCGACTAATTCCATCAATGCCTCCTCACGAAAATCCAATGATAACCTCCCGCCATAACTTGAGCGAATAGGTATCTCTTTAATTTCGCGCGTCAACTTCCGCAGTTCTCGTTTCAAAAAATAAATATAAAAAAGGAGCGCCAACGTCAGGAAAACAAATAACCATCCCCACATTACATTCACGCTCCTTTCTTTAATCAAATTTGAAGCCTATGCCCCAGATTGTTTTAATATAGTTTGCACCTTGTGCATTCATTTTACGTCGTAAATTACTAATATGCATATTGATGGTTTGGTCACTATCAAAAAACGGTTCATTCCACACACTTTCATAAATATTGGCGCGGCTGAATACTTTTTGCGGATTCTCTAGAAGCAGAAGAAGAATCGCGTATTCTCGACCAGTTAAGTGAATGACTTCGTCAATTATTTTCACTTCTCGGGTGTCCATATTTACCCGGATATCCTTATAACGAACCTCTTCCGTTTCATTATGCAAAACTTTTGCTGCATGACGCAGTTGGATATTAATCCGTGCAATTAGTTCTTTTACGTCAAATGGTTTTGTAATATAATCATCGGCTCCATTCATTAAAAGCTCTAATTTAGACGCTTGGTCATTTTTCGCGGAAATAACGATGACCGGGATTGTTGAGTCATTCCGAATTTCCCGCAATAATTCTTCCCCATCCATTCCCGGCAACATTAAATCTAACAGAATAATATCCACTGGATTTTGTTCGTATAATAATTTCCCTTCAGTCCCGGAGTATGCGCTGATTGTTTTAAAGCGCTGTAATGTTAATGCTTCTTTAATCAGCGAATGTATTGCACCATCATCTTCTATAATTAATATCGTTGCCATTACTACCGACCTACTTTATCCCGCATTTACTGGCAGTAAGCCCTTCAATTCAAATCTTGGGGGAAAACCAAAATGGACCGGGGCAACTGCCAGTACATGCCCGATTGGTTCAACTAACAAGGAAAGATCGAACTGCATCTTTTCCTAGTGGGGATAGCCCCCCACTGAATGAAGTTTCACTTTATATCTGTTCGATTAAACATCCAGATTCCTACTGCAGATGATAGCACAATTGTGATTAGGCTGACGACGATCATCTCAGGAAACCTTGCGACATCTTCTGGTGTAGCAAAATTAAAATAAAACATAAATGTTTCCGTAAACCAAAACATGACTTGTTTAAAATGTGTCGTTTGCTGAAATATCCCAGGCAGAAATCCTGTTGCAATCGTGTAAATAAAGCTCCATATTAACGTGAAGCTGCTATTTTTGGTTATAAAACCGATTGCTACATATACAGAAACGTTAGCCAAAACCAACATGTAAAGCGTACTGAATGCTTTTAGCGCATAACTGACATAGTGATTCATTTCAGCAACACCGCCAAAGCCAAATGCAATTGTAAAGCCTATCATCCCAAGAATCGTCATAACAATCACGCCAGCCAAAGAGACTAAAGCAACGACAATTAGTTTTGAAACATAATAATGTGTACGACTGCGACCTAGGGACAATGCGTTTCGGATCGTTCCGTGTTGAAATTCTTCTCCAATAAAGAAGCTGATAAAAGCACTCATGACAAGTAATACTGTCAATCCATTTTTCTTAATCATAAGAATACCGGTAGCACCATTTACTACAGTATCAACCTTTTGAACGAGTTCAGCTCCATAACTCACGCTCCAGTAACTATTTACGGTTTGTATAATTGGAAGTACGCATAAAATAATTAAGGCAATGATGAGTTTTTTGCTTCGTCTTAATTTAATTCTTTCTGCTGAAAGTAGATTAAGCATTCGGCGCACCTCCTGTTAACTGTAAGAAATAGTCTTCGAGTTTTTGTCTAGTCGTCCCAATTCGTGAAACTTTTACATCTGCTTTGACCAACGAATGATTGATAGTAGCAACATCATCTAACTTTTCATAGATATTTATTTCATTTCCTGTGATGACTTCGAAGTCTCGAATCTCCATTTCTTCCAGTACGACGACTGCTTTTTGGACGTCAGTCGTTTCCAACTCTATATATTGACGAGTTTCGCGTGCAAGCTCTTCTTTTGATAGTTCTTTAATAATTTTCCCGTCATGTAAAATGCCATAGTGTGTCGCGATTTGGGAAAGTTCATCCAATAAGTGACTAGAAAGTAAAACCGTAATGCCATGCTCGCTCACGAGTCGCTGAATAATTTCACGCATCTCGACAATTCCCGATGGATCAAGACCATTTGTCGGTTCGTCTAAAATTAAGAACTCAGGGTTGGTCATCAATGTAGAAGCTATCGCCAAACGTTGACGCATTCCTAAAGAGAAATTCTTCGCTTTCTTTTTGCCTGTATGACTCAAGTTCATTAGCTGTAATAATTCGTCAATCTTTCTTTCACTAACCCCGCCATTTGCTGCTTGCACTTGTAAATTTTCTCGAGCTGTCAGTTCAGGATAGAGTGCCGGCGTTTCAATGGATTGCCCCATTCTTCTTCTAGCATTTTGCAAACCTTTTGAGCCAGTTGCTTCGAACAATTCAATATCTCCGCCGTCAATCGTAATTAATCCCATAACAGCACGCATAAACGTTGATTTACCCGCACCATTTTGACCAATTAATCCGTAAATCATCCCTCTTTTAATTTCAATAGATACTTTATCAAGCACTTTATGTTTACCATATATTTTTGAAACATTTGTCGCTTTTAAAATGGTTTCTAACATGCATCATCACCCTTTCGTTATCGCTACAATTAGCATAAGGGATATGTATCAATAATTAGACTAGAAAAGTATAAAGAAAGTGTATAGAATGAAGTTTTCGGAGGAGAAATAACAATAACACCTGGGAAAGAGATTACCCCAATAGAAAAAGCCCCCACTCTGAAATCAACAGTTGAGGGCCTTCATATAGCCAATTATTTTTCCAATACGGGAATCCAAATCTCGCTTTTCACTGCAGATGAAGTTAAGTCTTTCGTTTTAATCGATAAGAGTTCTGGTCCTTCCATTTGCTCGTAATTTGAAGATGGAAACCATTCCGCGTAAATTCTTCCCCATGTTGTTTGCAACGTATCTGGAAAGGGGCCACTCGATTCAAAGACAGCCCACGTCATACTCGGAACTTGCAAAGCAGTGTAGCTTTCGGGACATACTTCCGTTGTTGCCACGCCGATATAATGATCGAGTTCACCTTTTCCTTCCATACGACCTTCCGAAAAATTTGTAGATGCTTGTATGATCCCTTCCGGTTCGATATTGGATAGTTTTTTGAGCTCGTCAATTTTATCCAACGTTAACGTTTTCCACATGTCATTGATTGCAGAGTTTTCACCTTGAAAAACAATCGGGACTCTTTTCTTAATTCCAACAATCTGAAACGCATCTTTCTTTTCAATTCCGTAATTCATTTCGTCGCCTCCGCTAATTGATAGTTGGAAGGTCATTCGAGGATAAGCTTTTAGTGATTGACCGTTGTTTCTAGCTTCAGACGGTGTGATGCCATGCAGATTTTGGAATGCTCGGGTGAATGAATCGGGTGATTGATAACCGTATTTAAGAGCAATATCAATGACCCTTAATCCACTCTGCTTTAATTCAAAACCCGCGAGCGTCAGGCGCCTTCTACGAATATATTCAGACAACGTAATTCCTGCAAGAAATGAAAACATTCTCGCGAAATGGTATTCCGTACAATAAGCCCGTTTGGCCACTTCTTTTACATCAATTTCATTCGTCAAATTCTCTTCAATGTATTGCAGCGCTACATTCATATGCTTAAGCAAATCCATTCCCTGACCTCCTTATCTCAATACTAGCAAGAAGGATATTCACCCTTCCGACAATTCATGCACGATTTTGTAGGGTACGAATCGTTCAACTAAGTATCCTTAGATATATTAAAATGATAATAGCCCTTTCACCTTAACAGGAAAGGGCTTGGTCCATTGAACTTTATTTAGAAACTGAAGAATATCCGGACATGTTTTATGGGATAATCCTCCTATGAGTTACTTTTACGAGATGTATACAATAAATAAAGACCGATCAATAACATAATTGTTGCGCTCGATGAAAAAGGAAGACCGGTAATTTCTACGGCAAGTCCAGACATGAACGAACCGACTACCGCGCCTAACGAGAAAAACGCATAAAATATACCGTACGCTTTTCCGCGGTCTACCTTAGAGGATGCTTCTGAAACAATTCGGTTCATAGATGGGAAAACTAACGCAAAACCTACACCGTAAATCGTCATTAATGCATAACCGACTGTCGTAGACACTGTAAAGTTCAGTAGAATATGGACACTTGCAATAATAGACAAACCAATGACGACCAATTTAACTGGTGAAAAAAGATCATACATTTTATTCATCGGTGTTAGGAATACAATCAATGCCACGATCCCAAATGTACTGAGTAAAAGTCCAGTCGTTGAGGATGTCGCACCCATATCGGCTACCTTTAAAGGAAGTGCAAACGACAACGTACCATTACTGACCATCAATGCAAAAGCAGCTAATGATGCTTGCAGCAACAACTTATTTTTCAATAAAGGTAAAAAATGTGCAACAGATACACCGCTTCTATCACTCGCTTTAAAAGATTCTTTAATAAAGAGTAAACCTAAAAGAATGATTGGAATAAATAAAAATGCAACAAGATAAAAGACATATTCCACTTGTGATTTTGAAGCCATAATGCCACCTATCGCAGGACCTACAATCGCAGCAACTCCGATACATGCACCTGTTAACGCCATTGCTCTTCCGCGATTTTTCTTATTCGTTTGATCTCCAACATAAGCAAATGCGGCCGGAATTAAAACCCCGCCTGCCAGACCATGTAAAAGCCTAACAATAAAAAGTTGCTCTCCTGACTGGGCAAGTGGATATAAAAACAAAATGAGTGTGACGAGACTCATTCCGGTTAATAACATTCTTTTACGACCAAATCGGTCAATCCAATGCCCGCCAATAATGTTTCCAATCATATTTGTTAACGAATAGATGGCCACAATGCCCGCCGCCAACACATGTGATGCTCCTAAACTCAACGCATAAGGTGTAATAATGGGAAGTTGAATAAATGTATCAAGAAATGAAATGATAATAATTAAATATAGTATTCTAGTCATGCATAGTAGTTCCTTCCTATCTTTAACTGTACCCCTATTATACTTGTTTTTTATATAGAAGGAACTAAACCGCTATTAGCCCCCTTGCACCCCTTCACGAGGACAGCCCCTTTCCGCATAATATACTGGGTCATTCCTCATTTCTATTTTCACACCAAACTGTAGCCATTTCATTATCCAAGTGATATAATTTATAATAATTATAAAGTGATATTAATTATAATCTAATCAATAAACATTATCATTTAGAATTTAACATGGATAAATAGAGTGACGTCATTAAAAGTAATTAGGAGGGATAACGGTGACAACCTTATTAGCAGAAAAAAGAAGGTTTTTATTCAAATGGACTGAACATCTCGAGTTAATCGCCGCTGCGTTATCGGGAATTCTAATTGTATCTGCATGGACGATTGGCAAATCTGGACATGAAAGTATATCTATAAGCTTTTATATAATCGCTTTCTTAATTGGCGGATATGCAAAAGCGAAAGAAGGCATTGAGGATACAATTCAAGATAAACGATTAAACGTCGAGATGTTAATGATATTTGCGGCGATCGGTTCTGCCATCATTGGTTACTGGGCTGAAGGTGCGATTCTCATTTTTATTTTCGCAATAAGCGGTGCACTCGAAACGTATACGTTAAATAAAAGTCATAAAGAAATTTCCTCACTGATGGCTTTACAACCTGAAGAAGCATGGCTTTTGCAACCAGACGGAACCACAACGAGTGTGAAAATTGACACGTTAAGAGTTGGCGCCAAACTTCTTGTCAAGCCAGGTGAACGAATCCCCGCGGATGGCCTAATTTTAAGAGGTACCACTTCTATTGATATGTCCGCAATTAACGGCGAATCAGTGCCTGTTACGAAAGAAATTGGCGATGAGTTATTTGCAGGGACAGTGAATTTAAGCGGCGCGGTTCAAATGGAAATGACGAAGCCGAGTTCCGAAACTTTATTCCAAAAAATTATTACGCTCGTCCAATCCGCGCAAAGTGAAAAGTCCCCTTCCCAGCAATTTATCGAGAAATTTGAAGGGACTTACGTTCGAATTGTACTAATCGTTGTTGGGATTATGATGTTTTTACCGCACTTTGCACTCGGTTGGGACTGGACAACAACTTTTTACCGAGCCATTGTATTACTTGTTGTTGCTTCCCCTTGTGCGCTTGTTGCCTCCATCATGCCTGCAACGTTGGCAGCCGTTTCCAATGGAGCGAAAAATGGCGTGTTAGTAAAGGGTGGGGTTCACCTCGAACATTTAGCTTCATTAAAAGCCATTGCTTTTGATAAAACAGGTACATTGACAACTGGAAAACCGGTTGTTACCGATTTTATCGTTCGAGATGATGTGATGGAAAATGAAGCATTACAATTACTAGCATCGATTGAAAGTCAATCGAATCACCCACTGGCCCTTTCAATCGTTCGGTATGCACAAGAACAAAATGCGATAACAAATGATCAGCCGATAATTGAAGACATTCCAGGACATGGCATTAAAGCATTTACGGACAATGGTGAAATTCTAGTCGGAAGTCCAAAATTTGTCGGTAGAGCGGATAGCCAAAGTTTCAAAAACGGAATTAGTCAATCCCTTGCCGCGGAAGGAAAAACAGTGATTTTTATGAAAGATGCTCAAGGCATTGTCGCAGCGGTCGCCTCAAAAGATACATTGCGCGAAGAAGCCGTCTCTGCACTTTACCAATTGCATAAAGTCGGCATTCGTACCATTATGTTAACGGGAGATAATGAGCGTACTGCTGAAACGATTGCAATGGAAGCAGGCATGGACCGTTATGTTGCGGAATGCTTGCCGGAAATGAAAGTCGAACATGTGAAGCAGTTAATTCAAGAAGAAGGTTCAGTCGGCATGGTTGGTGACGGGATTAATGATGCGCCTGCCCTCGCAACTGCCACAACTGGCATTGCAATGGGGCAAGGAACTGACGTCGCCCTTGAAACTGCTGATGTCGTATTAATGAAAAGTGATTTAACAAAAATCGCCTATTCCATAAAGTTATCCCGAAAAATGCAGCGCATCGTGAAACAAAACATTTTCTTCTCTGTCGCTGTTATCGCGCTGCTAATTGTGTCGAACTTCATGCAAGTCATTGACTTACCGCTTGGTGTTATCGGTCATGAAGGAAGTACGATTCTTGTCATCTTAAACGGTTTACGGATGTTGAACAAAGTTAATTAACGTTGGATGCTAACCTTGAAGCGAAATTAATCATCCTACATCTTAAAAAGCAGTACAAACAATTTACTCGTTTGTACTGCTTCTTTTTACAATATTTTATGAAACGCGTCTTCTAATTCTTTCATTTCTATTTGAGTGTCTCTATTCTCTTCCTCTAACCGTTCCTTTACGCGCTCGATTGTTTTCGCAGGTGAAGTTAATGTAACAACTGTATCCCCAGCTCCTGCTTGTAATTCAACATCAGGTGTGAAGAACTCTATCGATTTGTCGGGACGTAAAATGTATAGCAAGATAGATTTATCATCCCGTTCCCTTAAATATTGCGTGTAGCTATACTGTTTTGTAATGATCGTTTTTCGGATGACATGACCTGAGTTTACTCGTTCCTCAAGCGCACGAAGCGTAATTGCTGGCGTGAAAAGTATATGCCCGCCGACTCCACTAATAGCCTTAGCGTTCTCTTCTCTCGGATGAATCGCCGTTTGATAAAGATGTTCGCGTCCAAGACTCGGTACGAAGTCTTCGCAAACATGTGCATTATACGAGTCATTACGGGTCATCGCCAACATAAATCGGTACGGGGTCAGATCTAAATCATAATCTTGCTGTTCCGTTAATATATTCCCGATATGACTATCTAATCCATACTTTCGTGCATGCGCTAAACTCGCCCATGTTCGGTCGATCATAAGTACATGATTCCCCGTCTCTTTTACAGATTTAGCTAACTCCCCTGCAAATCGGCTTCCTCCAACAATGAGTACGCCCGACTCTTCCGTCGTTGTTAAATTAAGTTTTTTCGAAAGTGGGCCGATTGTAAATCCATGAAGAACAACAGTCGAAAAGACAAGCGCAAAGGTTATCGCCGTTAAAATATCGGCATCTCGATATCCTTGATCGCCTAGTACCGAAGCAAAGTAGCCAGATACAGTTAGCGCAACAATTCCCCGAGGCGCAATCCAACCGATGAGAAATTTCTCTTTCACCGATAAATCCGTTCCAATCGTCGATAACCAAATCGACAGCGGACGAACAACTATCAACATAGCTAATACATACAACATAATTTTCCAGTTAAAGATTGCAAGCAAAACTTTTGAGCTTAATGAAGCCGTCAACATGACGAAAATACTCGAAATTAATAAAACAGAAATATTTTCTTTAAAATGACGAATTTCTTTAATTGAATTTAAATTCATATTCGCCATCGTCATGCCCATTGCCGTTACAGCGAGTAGACCGGTTTGTTGCATAATTTCATCTGCCAAAACAAATGTAAAGATAACGACCGCAAACAATACCGGGGATTTTAAATACTCTGGGACTCCTCCCCTATCAAATGCGCGACCGAAAAACCATGCCACTCCACACCCTAATATCACCGCAAAAATAGATGCTGCAAAGAATAGTAAAAACGAATTTAGCGTAACTTCACTTTTTAAAAACCGAATAAATTCAAATGCAAAAACAGCTAATAGTGCGCCAAATGGATCAACAACAATCCCTTCCCACTTTAGAATAGCGGCGGGGCGCGGCTTTAATCTTGCCTGACGCAAAAGCGGTAAAATGACTGTCGGTCCTGTTACGATAAATAAACCGCCAATCACAAAAGCGACAGAAAGCGATAATCCTGCAACATAGTGAGCTGCAAGTGAGCCCGCTATCCATGCGATAAATGCTCCGATTGTGACAATGCGTAATACCGGCTTGTTAAAACCCCGAATTTCCTTAAAATCGAGTAATAAACTACCTTCAAATAATATTAGCGCTACTGCAATTGTAATAAAGGGACTAAACAAATCCCCCATACTTTCCTCTGGATTAATTATTCCTAAAAATGGACCTACGAGTAACCCTGCAACAGACATAACTACAATTGCTGGCATACGAAATCTCCAAGCCATCCATTGTGAAAAAATCCCGATAAGCACGACGAGCATTAAATCGAACAGTAATGAATTAAACAACGGGGATTATCCTCCAATCCTAAAACTCAAAGTGTCTTGGCATGATACATTTATTCATCAACAAATTTCCTGTAATGGCTAAGAAACAGATAACATCCTATCAACCCTCTATCCTATCGCGAACTAATTCACTGACTCTTTCAACAGAATGATTCTTTTGAATAAATTAAATACAGATAGTTTAACATACTATTTTTTTCAATCAACCCAAAAAATACATATTTTTATTTTCCTTGCCATACGATGAAGAGATAGGCATGAGCGGAGGTTCGTTATAAACCAAAAACTGACAGTACTCCGCTTATTTTCATTAGCTAATAAACCGACAAGACGAGGAAGGATGATTCCAATAAACGTAAACTTAAAAAAGAAACTAGCCATTTATGTTTGTGACACGGACGGAAAAGGGACATACCCTTTACGTAGAGCGAAAACCATTTCACAATCTTTACCCGAAACAATTGAAATCATTTTTATTTCACATCAAAAGTTTGATGCCTTTTTAGAAGGTTCTCAATTTATTTCAATAAAAAATAATGCTGAGCTCATTCAGGTCTTACAAAAAATTAAACCTGATCTTCTTTTACGCGATAGCGGTTCGACTTCAAAAGAGGAAGTTGAAAAAATTGCAGAAATCGTACCAGCTGTTATCCATTTTGATGATTTTGGCGAAGGGGGAAAATTGGCTGACCTCGTTATCCAAACACTTTACACAGAAACGAATGAAAAACCGCTTGATCACTATGTTGTTGGGGCCGAGAGTTTTATTGCTGACGAGCAAATTGCATCGTTTAAGCATATTGGATTGAGCAAACAAGAGACAGAGCCCATTCCCCACCTGATTGTTACATTTGGGGATGAAGACCCTAGCAACTTATCGTATCGTGCACTTCGCCACTTATCACAACTTCAAATCCCACTGAAAGTAACTGTTTTGATTGGGGAGAATTACAAGCACGATAAAACTGAATTGCGTATGATGGCACTCGGCAGAAGAAATACATTTATTAAACAGAAACCAGAAAATGTAGCCGAATTCCTTTCAACCGCGGATATTGTCCTTTGTGCATCAGGCTACACGCCTTATGAAATTGGCGTAATGGGGATTCCTTGTATTGTACTCGCGCAAAACGAATTCGAGACGGCGCTCGATTTCCCAAAAGAACAACATGGATTTGTACATCTCGGCCCAGGTAGAAAAGTAAAGCAATCCACCCTACTCAACGCTGTGATGGAACCTTTGCTGCATGACTCTTTACGAAAAAAAGCGATTGAGCGACAAGTAGCCCTTAATCTCGGGGAAGGCAAAGAAATGGTTCGCGAAGCCATTTTATATTATCTTGAATATCCGAAACGGGAAACGCACGATGGTTCAGGAAAAGAAACCTCTGATATGATATAGTGAGGAAAAAGAGATAGGGGTTTTTCGCATGGATAAAAAACAAATCGAACGAGAAATCGCAGAACTTAAAATGGAGTACGTCAATTTGCAAGGAGACATCGAAAAGCTCGAGTCTGTTGGGCAAAACCGTCAAGTTACTAAAGCAGAAGAACGTTTAGGTTTAATGGAAGAAAAACTGTCCGAGCTCAATGAAAAGCTTTTTCAGTTTGACTAACATGAGTCAATTTCATAATTACCTAAAACCGCTAAGCTGATACAATATATAGTGGAGAACGGTTTAACTCAACTATATATTGTATCGGCGCAGCGAAAAGATTGGATTATGAAATTGACTAACATACAAAAAAGTATTCATAGAATAATAGGATTCCCTTCTAAATGCTACTTAGCAATTAGGAGGTTTTTTTATAATAACGAAAAAGAGTCCAGATTTTTATCTGAACTCTTTTTCTAAGCTGTCACATACTCTTGTGTTGCATGGTCATCCATCAACATTTCTTTCAAGTAATTTCTTGCACGAAACAGCCTTGATTTTACTGTTCCAATTGAAACTTTCATCACTTCTGCGATTTCATTCAATGAATATTGATAAACGTAAAAATACTCAATCGTATTTTTATAAATCCCGTCTAACTGTCCGATTTTTTCGCTTACAAGATATTGAATGTCGTTTCTTTCCGCAATTTCACTAGGTGTTAATGAATTACTTGGAACCAAATCAAGAATTGGAACGTCAAGTGTAGGTGGTTGTTGCATAACGTGTTCATTTCTCCGTACCGTTTTACGGTAACGATCGCGGAAAGTGTTCATGCAAATGGTTGTTAGCCACCCTTTTATATGGTCGATTTCATCTAATTTATCCGTATAGCGGATTACTTTTACCCAAACGTCTTGCATGACGTCTTCCGCTTCTTCCTTATTTCGAGTTAATTTTAAGCATAGGTGATAGATGTAGCGACCGTATTCTTCATACAAGTCATCTAAATTGATAGTCATCTGTTCATGCCTCCGTCTTTTTGCTGTTAACCCTATTATCAGCAATCGAGACATTACATACCATCGCATTCTCTTTCACTCACCTTACAAATGTGTAAGATTCGAAAATTATTCTTGTTGAACTTTAATTGTCATCCGCAAAATACGTGTCCGGTCCATTTCCTCAATTGTAAATTGCAAACTGTCATAGGAAAAACGTTCTCCAGGTTCGGGTATATGTCCCAATTGTTCTAAGACAAATCCTCCGACAGTATCATGTTCTGTTGGAATTTCTACACCGAGAAGTTCAACTGCATCCTCAATTTCAAGTCGTCCGTGACACGTAATTGAATGATCTTGTTTTTCATAAATTAACTCTTCATCCTCGATATCTGATTCGTCCTCGATATCTTGTCCAATCATTTCTTCTATAATATCTTCTTGCGTGACGATACCAAGCGTTCCACCATATTCATCCAACACAACGGCCATATGTTTTTTCTGCATGAGCATCATTTTGAATACCCGCTCTACACTAGATGATTGCAAAACGTATAGCATATCACGGTCTATGTATTCTTCTAATGACTTGTCGGGTTCTAATGTCCATTCGATAAATTTCTTCGAATAAAATATCCCCACAATTTCATCCATACTTTCTTCATAAACTGGATACCTTGTATAAAAATATTCTAAGATTGTATCTCGCACTTCACCATAGGTTGCTGTAATTGGGAGACCAATTACGTCTGTCCGATGTGTATCTAACACATCCGATACATCTTTGTCTGGAAAGTCTAACATGCCTTTTATACGTAACGTTTCATCATGCTCAAAAGTTCCCTCTACGCTCGCGATGTCTACCATCGATTTTAAATCTTCTTTTGTCAAAGTTGCTTCTGTAACAGCCCCTTTAGAAATAATACGGATAAATATATTTGTAAACAATGCCAGCACCGTAGTAAAAGGAGTTAATACTTTCACAAAAATCCTAATTACAGGTGCTACTACATATGCAATTGAATCGGCAAACGTAGCGGCTATCGTTTTCGGTAATACTTCTCCAAAGACAATAAGGATGACCGTCAAAATCCCAGTCGCCAAACCAACTTTCCATCCATTTTCAATCGCAATCATCGTCACAAGTGTTGGCAGCATAATGTTTGCGATATTATTACCGATTAGTATAGCGGTTATCATTCGGTCCGGCTTCGAAATTAGATCAAGCAATTTAGCAGATTGGATGTCTCCTTGATCAGCTCGAAGTTGGACCTTCATCCTGTTTACTGCGGTAAGTGCCGTTTCGCTTCCCGATAAGAAAAACGACATCACTAAAAAAAATCCGAGTGCAATAAACAAACGGCAACCCTCCTGTTTTCTTTATCGTTCATATAATCTGTCAATAAGTCCTTATAGCATACCATATTTTAGTTATATATTACTAAATCGACGCCTAAAATAATTATTCTTTGCTATACTATTTCTTGAGTCGAAACTTATAAAAGTGAGGGAATTTAATGGCACATTTAGAACAACTTGATCAATATTTTAAAGAACAACGTGATACGCACCTTGAAGAATTAAATGAATTTTTACGTATCCCAAGCATTAGTGCCCTTTCAGAACATAAAGCGGATATGCAAAAAGCTGCTGAGTGGTTAGTTCAATCATTTGACGCTGTAGGTCTTGAAAATGTTTCTATCGATGAAACAGATGGACATCCTGTCGTGTATGGCGATTGGTTACATGCTGAAGGAAAACCAACAATCCTTGTTTACGGACATTACGATGTCCAACCGGTTGATCCACTTGAACTATGGGAAAGTCCTCCATTCGAACCTGAAGTCCGGGACAATAAATTGTTTGCACGCGGCGCAAGCGACGACAAAGGACAAGTGTTTATGCATATTAAAGCTGTAGAAGCTTTGATGAAACAATCCGGTAAACTTCCAGTTAACGTAAAGTTTTTAATCGAAGGTGAAGAAGAAGTCGGGAGCCCAAACTTAGAAAAATATATTCGCGAAAACAAAGACAAACTTGCAGCGGATCTTATTGTCATTTCAGATACAGGCATGCAAGGGCCTGGACAACCAGCAGTTTGCTATGGTTTACGTGGCCTTACCGGCGTGCAAATTGACGTAAAAGGTGCAAAAGGCGATTTACATTCTGGCCTTTACGGCGGCGGCGTTCAAAATCCACTTCATGCAATCGTTGAATTGCTTGCTTCATTTAGAGATAAAGAAGGCACAATTGCGGTTGAAGGCTTTTATGACAACGTCCGTGAATTAACAGAAGAAGAAAGAGCAGCATACAAAGCACTTGGCTTTAATGAAGAAGCATTAAAAGAAGAAATCGATGTACCAGCATTGTTCGGAGAAAAAGGATTTTCCTATTTAGAGCAAACTTGGGCACGTCCAACGTTAGAAATTAACGGCTTATTCGGCGGTTTTTCCGGTGAAGGCATTAAAACAGTTCTACCATCCGAAGCGGGTGCTAAAATTACATGTCGTCTCGTTCCTGACCAAGATCCTGATGAAATCGTTGAAAAACTACAAGCCCATATTGAAAAACATAAGCCAGCGGGCGTGACTGTGACAGTAACTGAATTCGATAAAGGCAAACCATTCATTACACCATTTGACCACCCAGCGATTCAAGCGGCGGGTCGTTCATACGAAAAAGTGTATCACGTACCAACAGCTTATACACGTGGTGGCGGTTCAATTCCAATCGTTGCGGCTTTCGATGAGATTTTGGAGTTACCTGTCGTGTTAATGGGCTTCGGACTTTCAACAGAAAACTTCCATGCACCAAACGAACACTTCCATTTAGAAAACTTTGACCAAGGTTTACGTGTAATCGGTGATTATTATTATGAAATAGAAAGCTTTTCAAAAGAAGAATTAAAGAAATAATCTCTAAACGGGCCCTTTATAGAGGGCCCGTTTTCATTGTTATTCCACTAAAACATCTTACCTCCCGCATGTATATGAAACTTTAGTCTCCTCTATAAATATACGTATATTACTTTTCGTGGTATAGTATTAGAAAATGTAAAAGTAAAGGATGAAACTACCTGTGACGAAAAAACCGTTAGCATGGATTGTAGATAGTACAGCCTACGCTTCAAATAAACTGCAAAACCACCCTGACTTTTTCTCTGTCCCGTTAAACATTCATTTCGGAGAGGAACAATTTATTGATGGTGTAGATTTAACTTCAACTCAGTTATACGAAAAAATAAAGAATGCCGAACATTTCCCAAAAACATCACAGCCTTCAGCAGGAGAGTTTGCGGAAAAGTTTAAAGAAATCGCAAATGATTATGAACAAGCGATTGCGATTCACCTTTCTGATAAGTTAAGCGGAACATTGGCTTCGTCAAAAGGCGGCGCAGAAATCGCACAGTTTCCTGTTACTTTTGTCGACTCTCTTTCTCTTTCATACGGGACTACTGCATTAGTAGAACACGGAATGGATATGTACGAAAATGGGGCAACTGTAGAAGAGATTCAAGATACACTGACTAAAATGGCTGGGACTATTAAAAACTACATTTTAATTGGTAATCTCGATCAATTGTATAAAGGTGGCCGGATGAGCGGCGTCCAATTCTTCCTTGGCAGTTTATTGAAAGTAAAACCAATTATTCAAATCTCAGAACAAGGTGAACTCGGCGTTATTGATAAGGTTCGTTCGGAGAGAAGAGCTTTCCAATACTTAATGAATAAAGTGAAGGAAGCACATTCACGTGGTCTCCATAAAGTTTATATTATGCACGGAAATGTTCTGGACCAAGCGAAAGAGTTAGAAAATGCCCTTTCCGAGCAAGCTCCTGATTTAGAAGTTGAAATTGGAGAGCTTAGTTCTGTTCTTGCAGTTCATGCAGGAGAAGGAACACTTGCTGTCATGTGGCTTGAAAAGGAATAAGATTTTAAAATGCAGTCCACTTCTATAGCGGACTGCATTTTTTCATGAAAAGTTATCGTTAATTTTAAAGAAAATATAGCGGGCATTGGGTGTGCTTGCATAGGAATCTTTATAGTCCCAAGTACGCTGACGAACGTTATACGTATGCGCATTCACAAGTGGCATATCCCCGTCTTTTGCCGTCACGATTGTTGAATGGTCATAACGGCCATCATTCTGAAAGTCGTACACGATGATATCCCCCAAATCTAATTGTTCCGCTGACTGAACAGTCTTCGCGGTTAATCCCCTTTTTGAGGTCCCTAAATACCACCGAAGCGAGTGGGGCGTTGACCAAC
This sequence comes from Sporosarcina ureilytica, assembly GCF_001753205.1. Lineage (GTDB taxonomy): Bacteria > Bacillota > Bacilli > Bacillales_A > Planococcaceae > Sporosarcina > Sporosarcina ureilytica. The sequence continues at coordinate 3,326,813 of NZ_CP017560.1, forward strand.
TTAAACTCCATGTTCCCCCGCCTATCCACCAACCTTGCAGCCGATTCGGAGATCCCCACATCGGCGCTCCCCCAGCCCGTAAACATTGCGAAATATAATTTGTACAGTCATCATCGAATTTTGGATATGCTGGATTATAACTATCCCACCAAGTATTCGCATAATGAACCGCCGCTTCTCGGTCGTACACCAAGTATCCCTCCCCTAGCATCATATGAATGGCTAGAAGGTGGCATACATTTTTCCGTTTATCCAAAATCAACTTTATGATTTATCAAAAGAAAAAACGTCTAAACCTTGACCAATCAAAGTTTAGACGTTTTATTAAGTATGGAGCCACGGAGAATCGAACTCCGATATTTTGCATGCCATGCAAATGTAATCCCATTATACTATGGCCCCGTTTTTGAGGTCTCAGTGGATTAATGCCATGCAAGCGCTCTCCCATCTGAGCTAAGTCCCCGTAATTAATAATTATATAATCAACATTAATAGTACAGTAGTTATGAAATATAGTCAAGCTGCTTGCAAAACGGTGACCCTTTACCCTAACAATCCCACAACCTTTTCTCCATTTTTTGTTTAGTAAAACAAAATAAAGGCAAAATACTAGTATGAAAAAAACTGAAAGGTTGTGGATTCATTGAGAAAGTGGAAATTTTTAAGTCTAATTTTAATCATAAGTGTCTTGGTCATTGGCGCGTGCGGAAAAAAACCTGCGGATGATACAAAAAACGACCCAGTACTCACTACAGAAAAAGAAACTGAAGGCGGTTCTATTGAATCGGGCGATGGATTTGGCTTCACGATTTTCGACCTTGAAATTGACATCAACGGAGAAGATGCAATTGATGTGAGTTATGATGTCACCGAACAGGCCGATGCGGATTATAAAAATAAATTAAACGAGATTGATGTAGAAGGCGCCAAAGCAATGGATGAATTAGACATTTTATTCAAGGAGATTCGCCTAACAAAAGACACCCCCGAGGACCAAGCAATAAACGACATTCTTAAGTTCTATGAGATTGATGATTACTCTAAGTTTGAACTTAACGTTAATTTTGACGAAGGAACTGAACTTCGCATTCATAAAACAAAATAGTTTCGAGCCAAAAGCTACGCGGAAATGCGTAGCTTTTCTTATGTGTTGAAACTTAAATTTTCGATTCAACCAGCAAATTGTAATAAACCCCTTTGCGTTCAATCAGTTCCTCCTGACTTCCCGACTCAATGAGTTTACCTTGTTCCATCACAAAAACGGTATCCGCTTTACGCACCGTATTCAACCTATGGGCAATGACAAAACTTGTGCGTCCCTTCATTAATCTCTCCAACGCTTCTTGAATTTCTAGTTCTGTCACTGTATCAATACTACTTGTCGCTTCATCTAACAAAAGAAGCACAGGGTCTGCAACGAGCGCTCTTGCAATCGAAAGCAGTTGTTTTTGACCTTGTGAAATCTCTCCACCATCCGCGGTTAATACCGTATCGTACCCATTTTCCAATCGACTAATAAAACTATGTGCATTTGCCTTTTTCGCCGCCTCAATGACTTCTTCATCCGTCGCGTTTAGACGCCCATAACGGATATTTTCAAACACTGTCGCTTCGAATAAAAATGGATCTTGTAAAACAAAAGCCATTTGATTACGAAGCGTTTGACGCGGCAATTCTCGAATTGGAATTCCATCGATTAAAATATCACCTTTATCCGCCTCATAGAAACGAGCAAGTAATTGCATAATTGTCGTTTTTCCCGCACCTGTCGCGCCAACCAAAGCTGCTGTTTCTCCAGGCTTTACGAGAAATGACACATCACTCACCGTATAACCATCTGTCTCAACAGCATAACCAAATGAGACATTGCGAAATTCGACATCTCCTTTTAATACGGTATCATGATGACCTTTTGCATCATCTTCCTCAATGGCTTCATCGATAATCCCAAAAACCCGCTCTGCCCCTGCAATGGCAGAAAGGACCGTATTAAATTGGTTGGCTAAATCATTCAGCGGACGCGTAAATTGACGAGCCAATTCCGAGAAAACAACTATCGTCCCAATCGTCACTAACCCATCGCCTTTTAAGGCTAGCAAGCCCCCAACGCCTGCGACAACCGCAAAACTGGCGTTATTGAGCATATTCATTACTTTGGGAATAAATCCTGAATAGGTCATTGCCCAAAAACCTGTCCGTCGTAAACGATCACTTTTCTCTTCAAACTCTTCCATTACGCGCGTTTCTTGGGAAAAAGCTTTCACAATACGCTGTCCAGAAATCGTTTCCTCTATCATTCCATTTAATTCCCCAACTGCTTTTTGCTGTTCCTTAAACAACTTTCCAGTCCTGCGTGTGATCCAGCGAATGGCAATAAACATGATCGGAATAATGATCATCGTTAATAAAGTAAGTAACGGACTTAAATACAGCATAAGTGCCACTGTACCAGTCAGCGTTAAAATACTCGAAAAGACTTGGATAAACGATGTATTCAACGTTTGGCTGACGTTTTCAATATCATTTGTGACACGACTCATTAATTCACCATGCTGTCGTTTATCAAAAAACGTCACAGGAAGTTTTTGTAAATGTGTAAATATATTTGTTCTTAACCGATAAACCGTTTGTTGGGCAATGCCCACCATCCAGTAGTTTTGTAAATACATGGCTGTCGATAAGCCAATATAAATCAAAATAAGAATCCCTATTTTAGTACCAAGCCCGTCAAACTGCGCAACGACAATATGATGATCAATAATTCTACCGACCATAAAAGGACCGAGTAAAGTGAGTACAGATGAAACAAACACAAGTGCTAACACGGTGATAAGCAAGGCTCTCTGTTCGTCGACGAGTTGCCAAATACGATACAAGACCGATTTCCAGTTACTTGCTCTCTCACCTTTAAATCGCTTATCCCCTTTCATATCCTCTTTCCTTAAAATCGGCTCATAGCCAAAAGGTTTACGAAGTATGCGTACCATTGAACCCCACCTCCCCATCTTGTGACTGTGATTGTTGAATTTTAAGATACAACGCTGATTGCTTCATTAAGTCCTGATGCGTTCCATAACCGACAACACGTCCATCATCCAATAATAGAATTTTATCGGCACCTTGAGCTGTCGAGATTTTTTGCGTCACAACAAGCATCGTTGCCCTTTCTTTTTCAAGCGCAGTCCAAAGCGCAGTTTCCGTTTTGACATCGAGCGCACTCGTACTGTCATCTAAGATTAAAATAGAAGGTTCTCGAACAAGTGCCCGCGCAATCGAAAGTCTTTGCTTTTGTCCACCTGATAAGTTGACCCCTTTTTGCCCAACACGGGTTTCATACTTATTTGGAAATAAATCAATGGATTCATGAATTTGCGCTTTTTTTGCAGCATTTTCTAATTCAATCGTAGAGGCATCCGAATCTCCCCAAGATAAGTTTTCAAAAATAGATCCCGTAAACAATATAGACTGTTGCGGAACGAGTCCAATTGTGTCTCTTAAATCTTTTAGCGGCCAATCATGCACTGCTTTTCCATCAACATATACTTCTCCCCCCGTTGCATCGAAAATACGAGGAATTAAATTAAGTAATGTTGATTTCCCCGAACCAGTTGCCCCCATAATCGCCAATTTCTCACCGGGCTTCACATGGAAGGATACGTGATCGAGAATCGGCTCGTCTTTTCCTGGATAATGGAAAGACACATTGTCAAAACGTAAGTCCCCTTTTAGTGTTCGAGGGGCCTGACTATCTGTGTCATATTCTTCAAGGTCTTCATTTGCTAGTAATACTTCTTCCATTCGATCTGCTGAAGCTTTCGCACGGGAAAATGCACTAATAATAAAGGCAAACATCGAAAATGCCCCAGTCATTCTCATTGCATAGTTCACCACGGCGACAAGTTCCCCTACTTTTGCCCCCCCATTTTGCACTTCAATCGCACCAAACCAAAGAACCGCCATTAAACTTCCATTCATGATCAATAATAGAACCGGAAGAATAAACTCCATTAATCGCATTGCTCGGACGGTATCTGAACGCAACAGATCCGCTACTTTAGAAAAACGGCTCGCTTCGTACATTCCCCTTAAGTACGCTTTAATCAACCGAACCGCTTGTAAATTTTCTTGAATAATTCGATTAACCCCATCTAATCTTCTTTGAATACGCGCAAAATATCGCACGCCTTTTCTTGACATATATACTAGAAAAACAAGTAAAATTGGTGCACCAATAACTAAATAAAGCGCTAATTTCACGTTCACTATAAAGGCCATGACTAAACTTCCAATCACCAGAAGCGGTGCACGCATCATAATCCGCAAAGACATAAACAATACGTTTTGCACCATCGTTACATCACTTGTTAACCGTGTTATTAGACCGGCAGTTGGAAAACGAAGAAATGTAGCCATCGAAAAGTTTTGCACTTGTTTAAATAATGCTTTTCGTAAATCGAACGCAAAACTTTGTGCAGCATGTGCAGCAAAATAAGAGTTAATCGCACCCGAGAAAAATGCTGCGAATGCAAGCCCCATCATCCCTGCACCCCATATAATAATGACATTCGTGTCGCGGGCTACAATTCCATCGTCAATGATTTTTGCAATAAAAAGCGGTTGAATTAATTCAACACTTAATTCAATAAGCATGAGACTAAAAGCAATTATCATTGGCCACTTATATGGCAACGCACGTGAAAAAACTGTTTTCATCAGCAGAGACCCCCAAAACTCTTTCGTACCCCGAATTATTTACTGTAGTCTTATTATGCCACAACAACATTCGATCTGTATACTGAACAAACTGAATTCATCTATTTTTCCGAACGGTCGTAATTAAAAAGGTGGATTCCCAAACCGGAATCCACCTTTTTAGTCATTCTTTCAATAAATCATCAGAAGCGGTCTCTATTTTACTTCCCGCCACCGAAATCCACGTAACCCCTATTAACATAGTAATGGCGCCTATAAATTGCCAGAGGCCTAATATTTGTCCGAACCAAATGACCGAGATAACCATCGCAGTTAGTGGTTCAAAACTTGATAGAATGCTTGCTTCTACCGCAGTAATGTATTTCATACTTCCTAAAAACAAAATAAAAGCAGCAGTCCCTACGACGATGATAAGTAGCAACATCATCATGAGTCCCCAGTCGCCAAGAAGTCTAAATTGTTTTATGACGGTATTCATTTGAGTAATTAATAATGTAACCCCGCCAATGACCATCGCCCAACCTACTGAGATGAGCACGCCCCATTCTTGCATAAGTCGTGCTGGATAAAGCGTATAAAATGCGAAAGAAAACCCGACAGCCAGTCCCCAAAACAGGGCAATTTTACTAAGTGTAAAGCCTGATAACGAGCCATTCGTTAACAGAAAAAACAATCCAACTAATGTGATAACCATTCCCAATCCTTGAACAGCGGGTGGTAATTTTCTATGCGTCCAGGAGACAAACAATATAATATAGATCGGTGCCAAAAACTGAAATAACGTAGCAATGACTGCGTTACTTGTATCAATTGAAGAAGCAAAACTTAATTGAACGCCGAGCATACCGATAATCCCAAATATAATTAGCTGGCGAGACCAAACACGTTGACGCCAAGGCGCAGTAATTCTTTTTCCTTGTAACTTTAAAATTGTCAATAAAATGATTCCTGCAAGAAGTAAACGAATCGTCAACATAAATGTCACGGACATATCCGAGTTTCTTAATAACCATTCCATCATCGGACCCGTAGCTCCCCAGAGGACTGCCCCGGAAATAATCATTGTGATTCCTTTCAATCTACTCATTTACCTACTCCCCCCCCCTTATTTAATCGTAATGAATACATATTTCAACGAATTGCTACCATAAAATTACAGTTAACTTCATCTTTTCAACCAGTTTTAACCACAATAATTAAAAAAATTTTATTCTATAGGCCTTGTGTTTTATTTAATGTATTTTCCCTCTATTAGGTATATAATCATAGTAAGTCAACCTAGGAGGCGGAATTGTATGTTATCACAATATAAACAATTTAAACCTGAATTACTTGATATTATCGAGAGCCTCGAACAATTTTACATGGTCACACATATAAATAGCAACGGCTCTATTACATATACAAATAAAGAATTTTTAGAGACCAGCAAGTGGACACCTAAACGTGTACTCGGGAAAAGTTTTTGGCAAATGTTCCCGAATACAGATACAGGTCAAAAGGAAGCTACTAAAATATGGGAACATGTATCGAATGGTAAACCTTGGTCAGGGACAGTCGAAAAAGTGAGTCGGGTTGGGGATCCTTATTATGTGAAAATGACAGCCATTCCCATCATTCGTTCAACTGATGAATTGGTTTCTGTAATTACCTTTGAATTAGATATGACAAAGGATGTCCAACTCCACCAACGTCTTGAACAAATCGCATTCTTTGACTACGAAACGGGGCTTATGAGTCGTCATAACTTAGAAACAGCTGTCAATAAATTCATTTCACAGGGAACTAGTTTCGCTTTCGCATACATAGCTATCGATCATTTTTATGCAATACAAGACTTTCATTCAAATGAATCCCGGAAAGAAATCATTCAATCTTTTACAAATCGTATGAAACGTTTTTTCCAAAACAGCCAAATTGCACGTGTCGGCGTCAATGAATTCGTCGTGTTAACACAATTTGCAGACTGGTTCATTGAAGGTTTTAACGACTTTTTAGACCGCCATCCTATATACATCGAGAATGATCTATTGTCCATAACGGTCAGCGGTGGAATTATTCGATATCCTGAAGACCAAAAAACATTTACAAACATGATGAAAGCGGCTCTCTCCGCTACACAAGATGTAATGAATCATGGGGGCGGAAAGATTACGACGCTTTCTACTGCTTCCCACAAAGCATTAAATCGAAAATCTTTGATTCACAAAAAGTTAATTTCTGCACTAAATGATAATAAATTGCAAGTTGTCTATCAACCTCAAATTGATAGTTATACAGGAGATATTTTATTATACGAAGCATTAGTTCGTTGGTATGATGACGAGCTCGGACATGTTTCTCCCGATGAATTAATTCCCATCGCAGAGGAAAATGGGCTTATTCAGAAAATCGGTACATTCGTTTTAACAGAAGCTGCCCAACTAGCAGCGACTCTACATAACGCGAATAAACCAACAACCATCTCTGTGAACACATCTGTTCGTGAATTTAACAACCCAAAACATAACAAGCAAATCATGAATATTCTTCAGAAGGCTTCTTGTCCTCCTGAACGGATTCAACTTGAAATAACTGAAACGTTTGCTTTCAAAGCAGAGGAAGAAAATTCAATCTCAAGTCAAATGAAAGTATTAAAAGATGCAGGAGTAGAATTTGCACTAGATGATTTCGGGACAGGATTCGCGTCATTCAGATATATGCAGTCTCTGCCAATTACGAAGATTAAAATTGATAAATTGTTTATCAACTCTTTAACGACTCATGAACAAACGAAAAAACTCGTGAATGGCATGATACAATTCGCAAAGTCAATGGATATATACGTTGTCGCTGAAGGCGTTGAAACAGAAGAACAACTAACCCTTCTAAAACAGCTCGATGTCGATGCCTTACAAGGGTACTTCATCGGCCACCCAATGACGAAAGAAGAAATTACACCTTCCCTTCATTCATAAAACAACGGAGCTGTTCCAACCTGGACGCTCCGTTTTTTCAATTCCCTATCTTTCCGCTTCGAAAACCATTACTTGCCACACTTAGTATCCAAGATGATAGTCAATTATTATTTTCGTCAAAGTAATCATTAATAGTTAACAACACATTGATATAAAACATTGATTACTATAGAATGTTAAGGGAATTCCAAATATTCTACAAGGGGGGATGTGTGATGAAGGTTTTAACGCGTTGGTCAAATAATATTATGGAACGGTATTTACCTGACCCGTATGTGTTCGTCGCAATTTTAACTTTGCTCGTATTTTTACTTGGAATCATTTTTACCGATTCTGGTCCGCTTGATATGGTCGTTCATTGGGGAGACGGCTTTTGGGGATTATTATCATTCACCATGCAAATGGTCGTTGTACTAGTAGCTGGGTATGTTTTAGCAATTAGCCCGGTGTTCAAAAGGCTGTTAAGTACACTAGCAAATGGAGCAAAATCACCTGGTTCCGCAATTTTGCTTGTGACAATCGTGTCGTTAATTGCTTGTTGGATTAACTGGGGATTCGGACTCGTCATTGGGGCGCTTTTTGCAAAAGAGATTGCAAAAAAAGTGACGACAGTAGATTACCGCCTATTGATTGCAAGCGCCTACTCAGGCTTTATTATTTGGCACGGTGGACTAGCTGGCTCAATACCGTTATCAATCGCAACTGCAGATCATCCTTTCGCGGATATCATGGGCGTTGTGCCGACAGCAGAAACGATTTTCTCGACGTATAACTTAATTATCGTAATCGCACTTGTTATTTCCGTTCCGTTACTGAATCGCTTCATGATGCCGAAGCCTGAAGATACTTTTTCGATAGATCCTAAACTATTAGAAGATAAGGCCGAAGTCGAAGTTGAGGAGAAGAAAACTAGCCTGACACCAGCTGACAGATTAGAAAATAGTGTGTTACTTTCAATGCTTATCGGAGCTTTAGGACTCGCCTATCTGATTCAGCATTTTGCATCTAATGGATTTGATTTGAACTTAAACATTGTCAATTTAATTTTCTTTATTCTTGGAATCATTTTTCACGGTACGCCAAAACAATTTCTTGCGGCAATCGCAACAGCGGTTAAAACAGCCGGTGGGATTATATTCCAATTCCCGTTCTATGCCGGTATTATGGGTATGATGGTGACATCTGGACTTGCCGGTGTCATATCCGAGTGGTTCGTTGCCATTTCAACGGAGCATACTTTCCATCTCTTTACTTTTTACGCTGCCGGGGTTGTAAACTTCTTTGTCCCATCAGGCGGCGGTCAATGGGCAGTTCAAGCACCTATCATGCTCGAAGCTTCTGAAGCACTTGGCGTGAGCTATTCTAAGACTGCTATGGCTATCGCATGGGGAGATGCGTGGACAAACATGATCCAACCTTTCTGGGCATTACCAGCGCTGGCAATTGCAGGTTTACGTGCTAAAGATATTATGGGTTATTGTGTATTTGTTCTGTTATTAAGCGGCCTTGTTATAAGTATTGGATTATTTTTCTTTTAACAAATATAACTATCCGGAGGGACATTGGCTCCCTTCGGATTTTTCATTTTTAATTACTAAAAAGATTATTTCCCTCCGTTCTGGGAACAATTTATTCAGATAACATTGTTCGATAATCGGAGGGATTTCATTGCCAAAAGATGAATATGAAAAAGTTAATGAGCAAGTACCTGCACAAACGCAAGATAAACAGCCTGGGGTCGAAGAAGAAATGACACCAGCACCTATTTATGATGATGAAAACTACAATGGTTCTGGTAAGTTAAAAGGTAAAAACGCACTCATTACCGGCGGAGACAGTGGGATTGGCAGAGCGGTTGCTGTCGCCTACGCTAAAGAAGGCGCCAATGTTGCCATCGCTTATCTGGCCGAACAAGAAGATGCAGATGCGGATAAAACAGTTGAACTCATCGAGAAATATGGCGTGAAATCCTACAAAATCAGGATTGATATTAGTGAGGAAGAACATTGTGAGCAGTTGGTTGATAAAGTGATAAATGAATTCGGCAGCTTGGACATTTTAGTCAACAATGCCGGCAAACAATTTCCGCAGAACGATATAGCCGATATTTCGGAAGACCAATTGCGAGAAACTTTTGAAACAAACTTTTTCGGTCTTTTTTACCTCTCAAAAGCTGCTTTGCAACATATGAAAAAAGGAGATGCAATCATCAATACCTCTTCCGTAACGGCTTATAACGGCTCGGTAAGTTTGCTCGATTATTCCGCTACCAAAGGAGCCATCACTTCGTTTACACGTTCACTTGCACTTAATTTAGCGGAAAAAGGCATTCGAGTAAACGCGGTAGCGCCTGGTCCAATTTGGACACCATTAATCCCTGCTACATTTGACGGTCAAAAGGTAAAACAACACGGTGCAGATACGCCTGTTAAACGTCGTGGACAACCTGCAGAAAATGCACCTGCATATGTGTTTTTAGCCTCGTCCGATTCTACTTATATAACCGGCCAAACGATCCACGTAGATGGTGGGGATTTTGTTGGTTCTTAGATTTTTTTACGTTGTATAGTTTCGTTGAGGCGTTGTGAACTTTTCGGGAAGCGTTGCGTTCTTTTACGATTGTGTTGCAGACTTTTCGAGAAACGTTGCGTACTTTCGTAAACGTTGCATACTTTTTTCAAAACGTTGCGTTCTCTCGCGATAGCGTTGCATACTTTTCAAGAAACGTTGTGTACTTTCGTAAACGTTGCATACTTTTATCGAAGCGTTGCGTTCTCTCGCGATAGCGTTGCAGACTTTTCAAGAAACGTTGCGTACCTTCGTAAACGTTGCATACTTTTATCGAAGCGTTGCGTTCTCTCGCGATAGCGTTGCAGACTTTTCAAGAAACGTTGCGTACTTTCGTAAACGTTGCATACTTTTTTCAAAGCGTTTCGTTCTCTCGCGATAGCGTTGCATACTTTTCAAGAAACGTTGTGTACTTTCGCGATAGCGTTGCAGACTTTTATCGAAGCGTTGCGTTCTCTCGCGATAGCGTTGTAGACTGACATATCGATTTGAGACACGTATAAAACAACAGTCGCTAGGCTGCTTCTACAAAATATTCTCTTGGTGAAAGGTAGCCTAGTTTTTCCTGAATACGTTCTTCATTATAATAATTTAAATAGTCAGTGACGCGTTTAGTGACTTCTGCATTACTAAGTGAATTGAATTTAACATACTGAAACTCTTCAGATTTCAAGCTTGAGTGGAACGATTCTATAACTGCGTTATCCCAACAATTCCCTCTCCGTGACATACTGCATACCAGATGATTTGCCGTTACATAATCTTGGAATGCGTATGATGTGTACACGGTACCTTGATCGCAATGAATGATAACTCCTTCAGGGTTGTTGCGGGCTTCTAATGCCCCCTTAAGGGTATCGATGACAAGGGATGTCTGTTGATGATCGTACAATTTGTAGGCTACAATTTCATTATTATATAAATCCATAATAGTGGAGAGATATTTTGTTTTACTACCATATTGAATATAGGTAATATCAGTTACCCACTTCTCATTTGGTGCACTTGCAGTAAAATGACGATTAAGCAGATTAGGTCTGATTACGACTGTTTCACCTTGTGACTTCCATTTTCTTTTAGGCTTAACACGACATTGTACATTATGCTTTTGCATGATTGATTGAACCGTATTACGATTTAATCTAATCCCATATTCTTTCTTTAACAGAGCTTTAATTTTTCTGTGTCCATAGCGATACTTAGTTTTCTTGCACAGTTCAATGATTGCCTCTTCTTTGGTTGAAAGTGATTTCTCACGCTCTTCGCCAAGCCATCTATAATAGTTTGAACGGGGAACTTGTAATGCCGATAAGATAGAGGTAATTGTGTATTTTCCTTTCATTTCCTCTACAGTTCTAATTACCTCTTCTTTTCCAACCCCCTTTTTATCTCTAAATACTTTTTTAGCACTTCATTCTCCATTTTCAATTGAGATAGCTGATGATCTTGTCTCTCTTGTCCATTCTTGAAATCATAACGAAAACCATAGGCATACTGTTGGCCGATTGGTTGATCAAAGCGATAAGTTTCATTGTTTTTATACCACTTCATCCAGCTTGCAATTTGCGCTCTATTTTTGATTCCATGCCTCTCTAAAATCTCTTTATCTGTAAAGTTACCACTTAATTTATCTTTCACAACAGCCCATTTAACTTCACTTGAATATCTGTTTCTTTTCAATATAAAAACCCCCGACGTTATCGCTTTTTACTAGTGTAACACTTTGATGTTGTTTTATATTGTCCCAAGAATTTGGGTTAGCCCATTGCATACTTTTCAAGAAACGTTGTGTACTTTCGCGATAGCGTTGCAGACTTTTATCGAAGCGTTGCGTTCTCTCGCGATAGCGTTGCATACTTTTCAAGAAACGTTGCGTACTTTCGTAAACGTTGCATACTTTTTTCAAAGCGTTGCGTTCTCTCGCGATAGCATTGCATACTTTTCAAGAAACGTTGTGTACTTTCGTAAACGTTGCATACTTTTATCGAAGCGTTGCGTTCTCTCGCGATAGCGTTGCATACTTTTCGAGAAACGTTGTGTACTTTCATAAACGTTGCATACTTTTATCCCCAAAAGTTAAAATGCTTTCAAAATGGACATATAAGTCATTTTGGAAGCATTTCTTCATTCCGCAGCAAGCACTTTTATACAAGTAAGTATTCCATTTTTCAAATCTTCCTCTGACCAGCTTGGGATAGCGCCCTGTTCTATCGCAAGTTCATGAGAAGCTGGGATATGAATGAATCCAGCTTTCATAGGCTTTTGTTGTTCATTCGCATAATGGAGCGCTCGGTACATGACATTGTTACATAAATAAGCGCCCGCTGTATTAGAAATCTTGGCCGGTAATCCTGCTTCATTGAGGGCATCGACCATTTTACGAATTGGCAGTGTTGAAAAGTAGCCGTCCGCACCCCCCTTGATAATTTCCTCGTCTACTGGCGCATAGCCGCTATTATCTTTCGGCCCATCATTGACATTAATGGCAATACGCTCGGGTGTTATTTTAGAACGACCCCCAGCAAGTCCGAGTGAAATAATCGCGTCTGGCTGCAAATTTTCAATATGGTCCATAAGCGCTGGACCGGATAATTTAAACTCAACAGGCAACACTTCACTATGTATGCTATATTGGCCGATTTCCATCCCATGTAAAGCTTCTACAATTTTCATTGTCGGATTTACAGAAAACTTTAGAAACGGCTCAAATCCTGTAAGCAATAGTTTTTTCATCAAACATCCTCCCCTTTTGTAATCATTATATATCAATTAAGATTGATTGACATATTTCACCCACCTGCGCCGCAAACTATGATGAGGAGTGTGAGGTTAATGAATTCATTTTGTCCGGTAGCTTGGCCGGAAGATCCGACGCCTGAAAACATGAAAAACTGCGAGGAATGCGGCCTTTATAAACAAGGTACACGAATGGTCTGGGGTGAGGGAAATCCAAATGCCCCAATTATGATTGTGCTCGACAATCCTGGTGCTCGGGAAAATCGTGAAGGTCAGCCTTACGTTTGCGGTACACGGGAAACGTTGCAACGGGCAATCCATGAAGTTGGACTGTACCCGGACGATGTATACGCTACTTATATTTTAAAAAGAAGACCCATTCGGGCCTATGATAAAGAGCAAACAAGACGAATTTGCATGCAGACACACTTAGATGGACAATTGCAAAAACAAATCCCTTCCTTTGTGTTATGTCTCGGAAATGTCGCGGTTCAACATTTCTTTCAAAATCCAGACGTCGATGTGAAAAGTTTAAGAGGTGAATTTCATCATGTAAATGGATTTCTGACGGCTGTTGCTTATCACCCACTTGCAGTTCGACGTCGCCCAAACTTATACCGGTTATTTATTGAAGATTTACAACTGATTGCTTCAGAAATAACAAAGAAATAACCCAAATCAAAAACTCGACCCAATCGGATCGAGTTTTTAAATATTATGCTTCCGCTACTTCTTCTCTAGAATGTCTTCTTTTGAATACAAGTGCAAAATAACCGAATGTGATCGCTAAACATACAACTGTAAATCCGATTAAAATGCCGTTGTTCGCCCACAGGAATGAAATGTCTCCTGTTGAAATAGCTGCCTTAAACGCAAAGACAGAATACGTCATTGGCAGTAAAACGTTGAAAATTTGAAGCGGTGCTGGAATAAGTTCGAGTGGGAATGTCCCTGCACTCGTTGTTAATTGCAAAATTAATATTAAAATCGCTATGAAGCGGCCTGTGTCACTAAAGATTGATACAAGCATTTGAACAATCGCGATAAATGTGTAACTTGTCAAAATCGCAGTGACCACAAATAATGGCGTATTGATCGTTTCCATGCCTAACGCAAATTTCACGATACCAACTGCGATGAGCGCTTGAATTAATCCAACGATTGCTAAAACAGATACCTTACTTGTAAACCACGCAAATGGACCCGTCGGTTTTACTGCTGGTTCTACTAGTGGGAAAACGATAGACAACAGTAAAGCACCGACAAACAATCCTAATGATAAGAAATACGGTGCAAACCCAGTACCATAGTTCGGAACATGGTTAATGCCATTTTGCTCAACATCTACTGGAGATGCTGCCATTTCATACGTTTTTTCCGTTGGTTTCACATCACTCGCTTCAGCATTTGCCTCAGCTAATTTTTCCTGCAGCGTTAAGACACCTGCGTCCAATTCTGCTGTACCATCCACTAACGATTTAGATCCATCCGCCAACTCTCTAGATTTCGAGGCTAGTGTCTTAGTTCCACCGTTTACCGTATCGGTTCCTTCAGTCAATGCCGTTAAGCCTGACGCTAAAGTAGTCGAACCTGTTTTTGCGGAAACAACTCCCTCAGATAATTTGCCAAGACCCGCGGCAAGCTCACTATTTCCGCTCGCTAAAGCAGTCACCCCACTTCTTAACGTTGGAGAGGCATCATTTAATTCATTTAGTCCTGCATATGCTTGACTATGCGCGCCGGCAAGTTGGTCTGAGGCAGTAGCCAATTCCCCTGCCCCTTCGGATAGCGCAGAAGTTCCGGCTGATAAACCTTGTAAGCCTGTTGACAAAGTAGTGCTGCCTGCCTGTAACTGTTCGAAAGCCGCATGTAATGCTGCTTGCTGTTCTTCTGGTAGTGCCGCAAGTAACGGATTTAACTGAGCCGATAATTGCTCGATCCCAGCATTTAAATCATTTGCGCCAGCAGCTAATTGACCTGCCGCTGCATTCAGTTCTTTCGTTTTTCCATAAAGCGTGCCAACCGCGCCGTTAAATTCACTTTCTTTTTGACCAATTTGCCCATAACTGTCTGCTAATTTTTGCACGCCATCTGTATACGTTGCCACGCCTTCTTGTAATTCAGAGGCACCGCTAGCGGCTTTCTCCGCACCAGTTACAAGCGCTGAAGAACCATTTGCCAATTCTTCGAGTCCAGCAGTTAATTCTTTAGCACCTTTTGCAGCCTCTCTTGCACCATTGGCAAGTTCAGCCGTACCATCAGCTAACGTAACGGTACTGCTTGCCAGGGTTTCGAGATACCCTTTTAACTCATCGGCACCGTCTTTTAATTTCGCTGCACCTTCATGTATTTCACCGGCCCCGTTAGCTGCCTCACCGAATCCATCGCCCATCTTAACAATCGAATCGAATAATTGCTCTGCGTAAGTAGAAGCTACTTTTTCATTCACTTCCGCACGAATTCGATCCATCGCGGTTTCACCAATTTGGGCTGATAAGAAGTTAAATCCTTCGTTCGGTTTGTAAATAATCGTAAGTTTTTCAGGATTTTCATCCAGTAAAGTTGTCGCATGTTCGGAGAAGTTCTCTGGGATTTCTATGACAACGTAATAGTCTTGTTTTTGAAGCCCTTTTTCAGCTTCTTCTTTGGAAACAGCCATAAATTTGAAAGTCTGGTCCTCGATTAGCGTATCCGACAACTCTTTACCAAGTGCTAATTCTTCCCCGTCCAACGTTGCCCCTTCATCTAAATTAACGATCGCAACAGGCAAGTCTTCCATATTCGCATATGGGTCCCAAAACGCCCATAAAAACATACCTGCATATAAGACAGGTATAAATAATATTGCGATCATCGGAATGATCAACTTACGTGTCCGAAAAAGTTGAAGCCACTCCGCTTTCATCATTGTATTCTTCATACATACATCTCCCCTTAAACCAAGTGACTAATTTCCTCATTCAGTCATTTTGTAATAAAAAAATAAGTCTCAAACAAAGAGACTTTTAAAAATGGTCTCGCTAATTAACTTTACGATTCGATCCTCGTCCAGTTCTTCGTCATGTGTTTTATTCCAATCAACGACTAGCGCAAGATAAGATTTAAACAATAAATACGCAACTAACTTCGTATCACACTGCCGCACTTCGCCATTCATAATTGCTTTCTTAATTTTCTCTTCTATATAGAAAACAATCGCTTCTTCAATTTCTTGAAGGACTTCTGCGACTGCAGGTGTCCGTAATTCTTTTTCTTCATCAATTAGTTTTGCATATAATAAATGAGTTTCTCGGAACTTTAACATATGCATCAATCTTGCATGCGCCTTTTCCTCAAATGTGCCGCCTTCCAATGCCGCCTTATCTGCTTCTACACGCATTTCGTCAATCATTTTCACAACAATCGCGTTAAATAACTCTTCCTTATTCGCAAAGAAAGTATAAATCGTTCCTTTTCCAACGTTCGCGATTTTGGCAACTTGATCCATCGTCGTCGCTTTGTAGCCAAAAAGCGAAAATGATTTTGCTGCAGCTTCTAATATTTCTTGTCTGCGGTCCACCTTCCCACCTCAATTCCCGATTTACTAAAATGACTATAACACGTATTCGGTCATATGGTCAAGTAAGCATTCTAGTCTTCGGAAAAAAACTCTGTTTTTCAAGTCAATCTTGATTTTTATTACAAAAAAACTGCCCTAAATAGGACAGTCAACATTTTTATGAAGATGGTTCTCCCGTTGATAACCCTTCTTCAAATGGCTGCACGATGACAAAACCATCACCCGAAAATTCCATTTGAATCGATTCCCCGCTGCCTCTTCCTAGTAGAGTTCTAAAACTAATGTCTGTGCGGAATTCAGGTTCAAGATGTCCCGACCAAGCAACGGTCGCGTTTGGATCCGTTATTACAGGTTGCCCCGGTTTCACGAGTAAGGTAAGTGGTTCATAGTGAGTCGTAATCGCAACTTTTCCGCGGCCCCTTAAGTTTACGTTGAATAAACCGCCTGACATCATGCCTGCCATTTTACGCATTAAATTAATATCCCATTCAATGCCTGGCTCAAATGCGAGCAAGTCATTCCCATTCACCGTGATAGATTCATTATTTAAATCAAAGATTGTAATTTTCTTCCCTTGATCCGCCAAATACAATCGACCATTTCCCGCCGCCTTCATCAGGGCAGTTCCTTCACCGGTCAATGCTTTTTTGAACATTTTACCAAGTCCATGCTCTAACACTCTTTCACGTTCAAACTTAATATTTCCCGTATAGGAAATCATCGACCCCATTTTTGCCCAAACTAAATCTTGTAGGTTCACTTCTAAGATCCGTGGTGTTTCTAATTCAAAAAACTCATTACTATGTTCATCTTGTTTTGTACGCTGAATAAACTCGTTCAATGAATACTTGCTCATACACACTATCCTTCCCATCAGCTATATTACTTGTTATACGTAAGTCATGTCAGAAAGATTCGTTTATTTTCCTTCTTGAGGATTTGTAATGATCCCCATAAAAATAATTGCCTCTGTTTCTGTATCCGTAATGGCAATGAAAAATGGGCGGTTTACTTTCATTGTAAATGGTTCATTTAGCGGCATGGCAGTCGTTTCAAATTCAATTCCCGTTACAGCAGCAGCTTCAGTGCCCTTTTCATTCACATCGAGAAACGTCTTTTGTTTGACCATACTAATCCAAATCGGATTATTTTCTTGGATCATCTTAGAGAAGTCTGCGTCTTCTTCAAATGCTGATGCCATCCCCAACTGACGTAAAGCATCATTCAATAAAACCTCATAGTCCAATTGGAACCTGGGCAATTGAACCGTCCCTTTTTTCTCTTCGAATGATTCATGCCACATTTTCCAATTCTCTATTGTCAATTCATTTTGAAATGCCTTTATATCTATATGCGCTTTTGGTAAAAACACTTTCATATTCATTTCCCCGTCACCATAAGGTAGCTCGACAGCTTGGAACATGTCATTCTCCATATAACCTAATTCTTCAGTGAGTGACATAAGCGGGACTTCTTTAGTCGTTCCATCATCTAAATAAAATGGTTCGTTCTTTGTTATTTCTTCCTCAAATGCGTAGGTCCAATCCCCTTTGAAATAAACAGCATTTAGTAAATAGGTGACCATATTTGGATTTAGTGGAGAAGTTACCATCTCTGTAATTTTATCGTTCGTTGCATTTGCCACCCATTTGTTGATTTTATCGGCAGATGCAGCATCCCCAATATCAATTTCTTCAATTTCGGCATTAAAATAATTTTGATTGTTTGCAGAGAAAGCTTCTTGAAAATGAAATTCTTTATTTAACCAAATCGAATTAGCAATGTCCAATTGAATAGAATCCGAATCTTTCTGTAGGCGATTCATTAAAGAAGCATTTGCTTTATTCAGCGCTTCTGTCTCAATCCCGTCCAATTTCAGCGTTTGTGCAATTTCTTCTTTCGTGCTGCCCTCCGCCCCATTGTAAATCATGGACAATGCCATAAATAAACTGGTCGGCGAAATAAACAAATTGCCATCTTCATCCGGCTCAATTTCTTTGAGTAATTCAAACCCTATCTCATTATTGGGAGCTATCATTTGCTTATAATCATCCCCTCCAAACGACACAGTCCTAGTTTTTTTCAGATTCTTTGTTTGTTCGTTCGTTCCACATGCCACCATTATTAGTAGTAAAGCAATAGCTAACACCACTAGTGTCAACCTGTTTTTCATTAATTCACCTTCCCTCTTACAATAATACGTATTAAGTTATTCCATTCGAAGCTCAACTAGGTAAGAAAGTTATTCCCATTAACGGTGATGACCAGTTCATTTTCCTGGAACCTGCCCTACATGATATACGTATTCTCCGGAGGAAAGATACATTTTTCTTAGGATCATCCTTCCTGCAGCGAATCCGCGATCGAAGCTATTATAAGTCTAACAAACACTTCTATAGCACGATTGGATTATCCTTCTTTATTAAAAGCCGTTTGATGATAACCAATTTTTCAACACTTAACGTTTCAAATACTTCTTAGCGATTATCTTCCCCCGGTATGCCCAATTTCACAAATCGCTATATGGAAGTTCCAAGTTTAATTTCGGTTAGTCCCTTTTATGACATAAGAAAGAAGGGTTGTCCCAAAAGTCATTTTTTATGACACTTGGGACAACCCTATTTATGAATCATGACATTTTACTTATTTATGCAGACTGCAAATGCATCTGTTTTTAATAGATCACCAACAAAAGATGCCTACAATGCCAATCTTGAAAATACAGAAGCCTGCATTCACTTCTTGAGCCTTTGTCTGTGTTAAAGGTTTCATCATTTCGCCCTCCCTTCAAAGTTCTGTTTATGCCTTACCAGCAAAAGATGCCTACAATACCAATCTTGAAAATACAGAAGCCTGCGTTCACTTCCTGAGCTTTTGTCTGTGTTAAAGGTTTCATCATTTCGCCCCCCTTCAAAGTTCCGTTTATGCCTTACCAGCAAAAGATGCCTACAATGCCAATCTTGAAAATACAGAAGCCTGCATTCACTTCTTGAGCTTTTGTCTGCGTTAAAGGTTTCATCATTTCGCCCTCCCTTCAAAGTTCTGTTTATGCCTTACCAGCAAAAGATGCCTACAATACCAATCTTAAATATACAGAAGCCTGCGTTCACTTCCTGAGCCTTTGCCTGTGTTAAAGGTTTCATCATTTCGCCCCCCTTCAAAGTTCTGGTTATGCCTTACCAGCAGAAGATGCCTACAATGCCAATCTTGAAAATACAGAAGCCTGCATTCACTTCTTGAGCCTTTGCCTGTGTTAAAGGTTTCATCATTTCGCCCCCCTTCAAAGTTCTGTTTATGCCTTACCAGCAAAAGATGCCTACAATACCAATCTTAAAAATACAGAAGCCTGCATTCACTTCCTGGGCCTTTGCCTGCGTTAAAGGTTTCACGCTGCCACCCCCCTTCGCTGTACTTTTAATACATTTCTATCAAAGAAACAAAAAGGTATTTATTTTTCCAAAGACCGTCACTTATCACTCAATTCCGAAATCTCTCATGATGTTCCGCCTTCTCTTTTTAGTAAATCCCTCAACTATTGTTTTCCCTAGTATTCTAATTTATTTACTTCGAGTATCCTTTCAACATTCACAATCTTATGTGCGTACCTTAAAATGTCCTCTTCATGAGTAATTAAAATGACAATTTTATTTTTTTCAATGGCCAACTCTCTCATTTTTTTGATCAATACCCCTTTTGCTTCCTTATCTAAATTTCCAGAAGGCTCGTCAAATATATAGATACTTTTATCTTGATTCAACGCCCGCATTAGGAGTATTTTTTGTTTCTGTCCTTGCGAAATATTAACTCCGTCACTTTGTATCAAATAATTATTAAGTAAGTGCAATTTAAATATATCGTCGTAGTCTTGTTTCTCTTTGTCACTCAATTCTTCATTAAACACTTTGTATCGAATATTTCTTCCAACAGTACTTCCATATACATTAAATTCAGGTGAGTACATACTAATATATTCATGAATAGCCACATCTTTAAAAGACCTTTTAGAAATAGAGCCATTAATCGTTAGATCACCCGAACTCGGTTCTAATGTTCCAGAGATTATCTTGACTAAGGTAGATTTCCCGGAACCATTGCCACCGGTAATCGCGGAAATTTCCCCTGATTCGAATGTTGCAGAGAAGTTCCTGAATAGCTCCTCACTTCCTGGATAACCAAAGTTTATGTTATCGATAGAAATGGAGTTAATCTCCTCCACCCCCATTTTTTCTTTCCCCTCTACTACTTGCTCATCCTCATAATCTCCGCCGCTTTGTATGTGATCGATAGCAACAGTACTTTTTTGATAAGTTAACCAAGTTTGCACCACTGGTGAAAGACTCCCTAGTATAAGTGAAATAAGGAAAATACTATTGGAAGTATTCATTAAATGATCAGGACTTTCATTTAATGATATAAAACCAAATATAATGAAAGCCGAAATTGTCATTAGTGTTACAATCAATTGATAGGTTGATAATATTCTTAATTCCGTTTTCGTCCTAGTAACTTTACTTTTTAGAAATTCATCCATTTTTTGTTTAACGAATTTTTCCGACTCACTATTTTTCGAAAACAAATTGATATCCAGCGATGTTTTTATGTTATTTTCAACCGCATAAGAAAAACCCGTAGATTTTCCGACAATATCTCTTTCTTCATTTCTAACTTTCGGAATTTGGTTCCTTAGATACAATGAGAAAATCACGAACCAGAATATTAATGAAACCGTTAATAATACGCTAAATTGATATAATAGAATTGATAAGAATAAAACATAAACAAGATTTAGTTTAAAATAAAACTTTTGAAGTAAACCCGAAACTGAATTCAAGAGGTTCCAGAAGTAACCTGTGACATTGTCCGCATTTTTACCTGAGTCTAAGTCATTAATTTTTTGTTGATAGTATTGTGACAACACAGCTGCCTGTAGTCTGTTTTCGATCATAACTTTTTGGTGTCCTTCTCCTATGTTTACAAAATAGAACAAGACGATTATGATGAATGCGGTTATAGACGGAAAAACCAAATCCTCCAAGGATAAATCGCCATTGTTCACTTGCATAAACCCCTGAATAACCACTGTTGAAACCACTGGCAGCATGTACTTTAAGAACAATAATCCAATCATTTTTATTTTTGTTTTTATCGGAAGATTATCCATCATTCTCTTGTACAATGTTTCGCCTATACTACGCTCTTTTTGATTTGGCTTAGATTGTTTACGAATCCTCTTTTGGGTGATATCTACATTATTGATACATAATGCAAAGCCTAAAAAGATTGATTTAATATACCCCTCATCGCATTCCATTATTTTAGGTTTGGATGGGTCTGATATGATGAATTTTCCATTCTTTATTTCATGGACGACAACATAGTGTGCCAGCCCATCATTTTCAACGACAATCACCATCGGAAGTTTTTCCACTTCCTTCAATTGCTCAAAATCAGTGACTTCATACGAATCGGATTGAACACCATAGCCAATTAAAATTTGATTTAATTCCCATAATGAAATTCCTTGATCCTTTTTTATATTATAATTTTTGTATAAGTCATTAGGATTGCCCACATTTACATTTAGTTGTTTTAAAATCGTTTTGAGTGATGCAATTCCACAGTCAGTACTTGAATTTTGCATAGAATGTGCATACATTTTCTATCTCCCTATTTCTCTATATTAATACTCCCGATTGTTTTAACTTGAATAAGACTATCCATCGTTTCATTCGTTTGTGGGACAGCAAGCACCTCGCCTGCACCTTCCGCCTTTGTTTTATATTTGCCATCAAAGTTTTCAGGTACGTTAATAGACACACTGCCAACGGTCATATTAAAATCTAACTCTTTGAACGCAGCGTCTTTCGCCAAATTAATCGTTAACAATAATTCGTCTTTTCCTTCACTCGTAACGAGCAGTTTTACGCCGCCTTTTTCTGAGAAATTAATATCCAACTTATTATCAGTCGAAATCGAATTTGCCAAAGCTTTTTCAGCTTGTTCAGATACATTTCCACTTAATGAAATCGTTGTTTTTTCATCATCACTTTCTTGGATCACAGCTTTAATATTTTGTTCCGCTTTATTTAATGAAATCCCTTCTATTTGCTTCGAGGACAATTCCCATTCTTTCTCAACATAAGTGTTGGTACTTGACTGTGAAACAGATGAGTAACCCCATACGCCTATCAGTAATAAAACAACGCCAGCGATTATAATTTTTTTCTTCATCAAAAACCTCTCCTTTATTTAAATTCTCTCGTGCTAAATGATGAATAACTTATGATTAATGCCAATAAAGTATAGGCAATACTACTAACAAAAATAGTTGTTGTAAAAGATGTTGATAAGTTTGATAAGTTGGTGACATTTCTTATGTTCGTAAAGAAAAGTGTGTCTAAAATCGAATCGAATTTAGGAAGATAAGTCCCGATAATATTTGATAGAAAACTATCACCGATAAATGCAATTGAAATAAAAGCTGCGACGGACACATAAGTGGATTTAATGATATTAAATAGTAAGACCCCTAGTGCACTAGCCGTTAAATACAATGGAATTTGGGCCAGGATCACTTTTAATAAAGCCACTACATCAAATCCGCCAGAAAGAACAAATGTTGTAGTAAATAAACTAAGTGAGTAAACTAGAACAAATAAAATAGTCAAAATAAAAGTTAAGACTGTTTTACCCATAAAAAATGTAGAACGTTTCACACCTAAAATTAATGAGTTATTCACTACCCGATAGCTAAATTCATGCCCCCACACTACCATTAAAATATTTGTAAGGAAGATTGGAATAAGTAATGAACCGTTCGATAAACCAGATTTCGCAATTTCAAAAGCCGTATCATCGGAAGCAATAAATCCGAAAAAGATGCCTAATACAACCATGCCAACAATAGAATAAAAGCATAATTTACCTTTCATTATTCTAAAAAAATCGGATTTTATAATATTAAGCATGACCCGCACCCCTATTTATTAAATCTAAATAATAATCCTCTAAGTTTTCTTCCTCAGAATAAAACCTCAGTATATAAATGCCGTGATCGAAAAGTAATTTAGAGATTTTAGGCATACTAGAATCCTTTTCTTTTAACGTAATTACATTTTGCTCACTTCGTACCTTATAACCAGATGCAGTTAAAATATCAATCGTTTGCTGACTGTCCGAGGTTTCTAAGACGATATGCTGTTGACATTCTTGTTCCAATTCGCTGGCAGTTAGCTCCTTCACTAACTTGCCGTCATTAATGATGCCATATCGAGTAGCAAGCATGGACAACTCGGATAAAATATGACTAGATATTAAAACGGTCGTCCCAAACTCTTGATTAAGACGTAAAATGATTTCTCGAATTTCAACAATCCCTTGTGGATCTAATCCATTAATAGGTTCATCTAAAATTAAAAACTCCGGATTATTTAAAATGGCTAATGCTAGGCCTAAGCGCTGCTTCATCCCTAAGGAGAAGTCCTTAAATGGCTTTCTCCCTGTATTAGCGAGTCCAACAAACTCTAGAACTTCATTAATTCTGTTTTTCTCTTTAATGTTCATTTGAATTGCATAATACTTTAAATTATCTTTAGCCGATAAATATGGATAACATACAGGCCCTTCAATAACCGCTCCAATTTTTATTTCCTCTCTAGTAGAATATTGAATATTTCCCGAGCCTTTTTCTATTAATCGTGTTAATAAACGAATAAAGGTTGTTTTTCCAGCACCGTTCTTTCCAATAAAACCATAAATATCTCCTTTATTGATCGTCATGGAAACTTCATCTACAGCACGATAATCTTTATATGTCTTCGTCAAATGACTTGTGCTTAAAAGTTTATTTTCGCAAACGAGTGCCGTCATAACTTTCTTCCCTACTTTCTTCAGATACTTGCTGAACAAATATTTTATTCGCCGAACAATAGCCTTTTTTAATTTTCAACCTTGGATAACCGTCAAATGAAAATTCAACATCATTGACATCGAAATACGTGTCCAGCGGGACTTCCTCTTTTACATACTTAGGAATAAAATCAGTTGTTTTATAAATATTGATTGGGACAAGCGTTTTTACCCTTGTTGGGTTCTCGATATAGTAATTGTTGTAGTTAATTCCTTTATTTTTTTTACTTGCAGCATTCAATTTGTAATCCATATGGTTTTACTCCATTTCTTTTTTGTATAGTGGATCCTCATCACATGTACAAAATAATTCCCGTAATTTCTTTAAGCAGTTCGAGTACTGTATACATGTTATCCTTCCTCCTCCGTTTGAGTTAAGTTCATCTTATCGATTTTACTGCGGCTTTTTTCATTTCCAGTCGTATCTTACTTTTCAGTGTCATATAGTGGATTTCCGATTACATGTACAAAATAATTCCCGTGATTTCCTTAAGTAGTTCGAGTACGGTATGCATGATATCCTTCCTCTCTCATTTAAGTTAAGTTCATCTTATCGATTTTACTGTGACTTTTTTCATTACCAGTCGTATCTTACTTTTCAGTGTCATATAGTGGATTTCTGTTTACATATATAAAATAATTCCAGTGATTTCCTTAAGCAGCTCAAGTACCGTATGCATGGTAACTTTCCCCTCTCGTTTAAGTTAAGTTCATCTTACCGACTTTTCTGAGGGGTTATTCATTTTCAGTCATATCTTATTTTCCCTTGTCATATAGTGGATTTTCTACTATATGACAAGGGAAAATAATCTTTATGTGCTTGAGTATGTTTTACAAACTTTTGAGGGTGCATTTCATTGAGGGAAGTAACGCAGTCATTAATCATGTATGAAATTCATTCCATGAGGAGGATTTTACGCTCATTAAAAAGATTTGAACTCTTCAGACATCTAATGTATGATAATTATAAATAATGGAGGTGTGATAGCTGATGCAAATAGGTAGCGCTTTCAATATTATCCGTAAAAACAAAGGATTATCTCAAAGAGAAGTTGCCGCTAATATAATTTCCACGTCTTTTTATTCAAAATTAGAAACAGAGAATAGTAATATATCTGCGGACCTCTTCTTTCAACTGCTGGATAATTTGGATATAACGCCTGAGGAGTTTGAGTATATTTACAATGATTACGCCCATACACCTAAGAGAAAAATTGACGATTTATGTAAACAAATTTACTATGCCGGGGAGATAGATAAGTTACATGAAAAGAAAATCGAGATTGAGGAAATATACAAATCGACTGATGATGATTTTTATGATCGATTATCAATTTTACTCTACTGTTTAATACAAACATACAACTCAGAAAAATATGACCCCGAAATTATAAAGCCCATCCATTCATACCTTTTCACAGTCGAAACATGGGGACTATACGAAATCAGGCTATTTACCACATGTATAAAGGCCTTTGAAATTGATACTGTACTTCTCTTAAGCAACCAATTATTGAACAACTTAAAAGCTTACTCAACTTTTTATTTTCATGAACGAGATATCATTACTGTTTTAATTAATATCATTATTACTTGTTTAGATAATAATCGATTGGAAGAAGCCGACTATTACATCGCAGTCGCTAAAAACAGATTAAAATCCGAGGAGCTTATGTTTGAAAGAAATCTAATTAATTATCTTTTTGGCATTAGTCTCATACACCATCATAGAGAAGACGAGGGCTATCAAATCGCAATGGCATCTATTGATATTTTCAAATCCTTAAATATGAACGGTATCGCCACACAGTATGAAGATTATTTGGAAGAAACCATTCAAATTTTCACTATAAAAAGTTAATGAACAAGGGTGACATCACATGGAAATAGGACAAGCTTTGAAGTTAATTAGAACCAACAAGGGATTATCGCAGGCAAAAATAGCAGGTGGAATCATTTCTACATCTTTTTATTCAAAAGTAGAAAAAGGGCAAAGCAATATCTCTTCTGAGTTGTTATTTAAAATACTCGAGCAGTTAAATATTAGCTTAAATGAATTTTGGTATATCTATAATGATTACTCTCGGGGTAAAAAAAATGAACTTATGCATCAATGGAAAAAACTATACGCAGAGGGCAATATCAATCATCTTATGAAGCTTAAAGATGAAGTTGACACGTTGTATGAAGAGACACAACAAAAGTTTTACCAGCGATTATCGATTATTTTATATTGCGCGATTCAGCAACATCACTCCGAAAGCTATGACGACGAAATTGTCTCCCCTCTTACCCAGTATTTATTATCCGTAAATACGTGGGGATATTATGAAATTAATTTATTCGATGCTTGTATATTAGTTTTGGATATGGATACAGATACAGTGCTATCTTTAGCAAATAAACTATTAAATAATTTAAGGTTTTACGCTAACTTTCAAACATATGAAAAAGAAATTATCACTGTCCTAATCAATATCGTTAAAATTTGTCTAAATAACGAAAGATTAGAGGAAGCCGACTATTATCTTAACATAGCAAAAAGAAAACTCATGAATTTTAATTTAATGTATGAAAAAAATACACTAGAATTTTTATCGGGTATTAGTTTAATGCAGCACGGGGATATAGACGAGGGTAAAAAAATAGCCATCAAATCTATAGACAATTTTAAAGTGTTAAATATGAAAGAAAGTGCCGATAAATTTTTGCAATACTTAAATCAAAAAGAATCTTATTGCGGTACAACATAATGATTAAAAAAGCATTGAAAGAAGTGCACAACTTTTCTTTCAATGCTTTTATTTGTTTAAGAATTAGCTCCTTATTTAATACTTTCTTGAATCATAACGCCACGTTTTTTCAATTCTTTAATATATTCTTCTCCTGGTACAATGTTTTCTGGTGGATAAACCCCGCGCTTTGAGATCAATCCTTTACCAATCATTTGTGCCACAATCGACATCGTACTTGCTGTCGCACGCGCCATTGCAGTTATTTTTTTATTTGTATCTTTTTCAGTCACCAAATCATATTCATACGACATTTGTGCGCCATCTTTTTCTCCGCTCACAATGACACGTAAAAGCACGGCATCTGATTTTTCTCCTAATTGAAGTTGCGGGGATAGATGCGCTCTCATCACATCGCGGACTTTAATCGATTGCCCACCAACCGTCACCTTTGAATCCCGCGACAATAACCCAAGATCAACAAGTAGTTGGAACTTTTCTGCATGCCCTGGATAGCGGATTGTTTTGTACTCAAGCGTTTGTACATTCGGGAAAGATGTTGTTAATGTTGATGTACCGCCCGACGTATGGAATGCTTCCAGTTCTCCGTATTCATCAAAATGAATCGCTTCAATTTCCGATAAAGACGGGATTTCCTTCAATTTCCCATTTCGTATGACGTGCGAAGGATCTGTATAATGATCGAATACCCCTTCAAGTGAAAAAACAACATTGTAATTTAATGGCGGCTCCGGTTTCACTGGAATACCACCGACGTATAATTTAATCGTCTCTACTTTGTCTAACTTTTGGGCACCGTATCCGGTAAGAATATTAATCATTCCCGGCGCTACGCCAAGATCTGGAATAAGTGTAACACCGTTTGCCTTTGCTCGTTCCTCTAGTTTAAGAACAGCATCCGTTGCCCCGCCGATATGCCCGCCAAGGTCGATGGAATGAACCTTTTTTTCAATCGCGATACGCGCTACCTTTTCATTAAATGTATAAAAAAGTGCATTTACAACGACATCTCCTAATGCCATGATGTCCCCTAATTGCTCATCATCGTTGGCATTTAGTAATAATATATCTAGCTTGTCAGACATCAATTCTTCAGCAAAATCTTCGGCTTGGCAAACATTGATATCCGCTAAGTATACCTGTTCGACATCATCGCTTTTCACCAAATCACGCGCTGTTTCTTTTCCCATTAAGCCTGCGCCAAGTACGACAACTTTCATAGTTCCATCTCCCCTTTTAGCATTAATGTAACGGTCCGATGGCTCTTTTATTTCATTTTTAGCAAGTCTTTACGAATTATCGATTTGCGCCCTCTGTAAAGTCCCACTAAAATCGACATAGACACTTTTCCACTCTGTAAAGACATCTAATGCCGCAACACCTGAGTCTCGATGCCCATTCCCTGTTCCTTTTGTCCCGCCAAATGGAAGATGAATTTCTGCACCTGTCGTTCCAGCATTGACGTATACAATGCCAGTATCTAAATCGCGCTGCGCTTGGAATACTTTATTCACATCTTGTGAAAAAATCGAACTGGACAACCCATATTGCACACTGTTATTTACTTCAATGGCTTCTTCCAAACTAGTTACCTCGATTAGTGACACAACTGGTCCAAAAATTTCTTCTTGCGCTAAACGACTATCCCATTTGACATCTGTAAATAATGTTGGTTCAAAATAATGCCCTTTTCCTAAGTCACCATCTCTAAGAATACGTCCTCCGGCTAATAGCTTCGCGCCTTCTTCTTTTCCAACATCTATATAGCTGGAAATTTTTTTGAGTGCCTTCCCATTAATGACAGGACCTATTTTCACGGTTTCATCCAAGCCATTCCCGATTGTTAAATCCGCCATTTGCGTCAATAACTTTTGCTCAAGTTCTTCTTTAACGTCTTTATGCACGATGACTCGGCTACATGCTGTACAACGTTGGCCTGCTGTCCCAAATGCACTCCAAAGAATTCCCTCTACTGCGAGATCAATATCTGCATCGTCCATGACGATTACTGCATTTTTACCGCCCATTTCGAGGGACACCTTTTTCAAATGACGCCCACCCGTTTCAGCGACATGACGGCCGGTTTCCGTTGACCCTGTGAATGAGATCACACGAATGTCTGGATGTTCGATCATTGCCGTTCCGACATCTGCGCCTGACCCGAAAACAATGTTTGCAACTCCTGCAGGCAAACCAACTTCTTCAAAAATTAAAGCCATTTCATATGCCATCATTGGCGTTTCCGTAGCAGGCTTCCAAATAAACGTATTGCCCGCCACAATTGCAGGAAATGACTTCCACGTTGCAATCGCAACTGGAAAATTCCACGGTGTAATGAGTCCAACGACACCAATCGGCGCTCGGACACTCATGGCAAATTTATTTTGTAATTCGGATGGCACGGTTTCTCCAACTAAGCGACGTCCTTCGCCCGCCATATAAAACGCCATATCAATTCCTTCTTGAACTTCTCCGCGAGCTTCTTCGATGACCTTCCCCATCTCGGTCGTTAACACTTGCGAGAGATGTTCTTTTCGTTCTTTCATAAGACGGCCAATTTCATATAAATAATCCGCACGTTTGGGTGCAGGAACAAGCGCCCATTCTTTTTGTGCTCTTTTCGCCGCTTCTACTGCAAGAGCGATATCTTCTGTTGTGGACAATATAACTTGAGCAATTTCATCACCAGTTGCCGGATTGATCACCGCTGTGTAGGTTCCAGCATCAACCTCTTGCCAGGCCCCATCAATATAGTTGTTTAATTGCATGTAGAAGATTCCCCTTTCTTTCATTAAGCCTAAATACATTTCCATTACTCATACAATTCCGTGAATACTTAAAAACCCTTTTTATCATAAAAAAATCCCAGACATATTTAGTATATGTCTGGGATTGGGAATAACATGTTAGTTTTCTTTCATCTTGTCTAGCATTTCTACGACAAATGTGTGAATTCGTTCTGCATGTGTCTTAATCGATGAAGTAGAAACATCAAATCGTTTTGCCACTTCACTGTTGGTCATTGTTAATTCACCTAAAATTTTCAAGTCGAGTGCGACATTAAACACAGCCGCCGCGATGACATTCGGTTTTCTAAATCTAGGCTGTTCTTTTAAAAAGTACGTAATGCTAATATTTTGTAATAGCTCTTTTGCCTCTGGAACCGCATCGACCTCTTCTAACACTTCTTGAACCATATCAAGCGCTTCTTGTTGGTCTTCCGTTAGCTTTGTACTAATTAAATCATCGATGGATGTTTCCTCGCGATTTAACATTAATTCGTAAATATCTAGCATATGTTCTTTATAAAACTCAACGGTTGTATCTAGTTTACTTGTTTTTGCCAATTGAACAACTTCATTTTCAAATGATTGATTGACATCTTGTACGAACATAAAGGAAGTGATTGCATCAAGACCATTTGGATGATTACGATGATTTCGAAGGCCAACACCAAAGATAATGAGCCCTTTCTCGCTCTCCAAATCTTGTTCCGCTTTCAAATAAAACGTTTCATCGCCAAGGATTTCTTTCACTTGAATTAAACCGTCTTGTACATCAATGACTTTACCAAATAACGGCACAGGGTCTTGCCACTTCTCCACAATCGAACGGACCGTATCTCTCAAGGAACCACTTAATACGTCATGCAAGTATTCTTTCCATAAATCTTGTCGCGCAACATATAAAAAGTATTCAGTGGCTGCCACCTCAATACTTTTTTCATTCCAGTGATCCCCTAGCGTATCTAACCAACGTTTTCGGTATCTTTCAAACATAGTGATATCAAAACGCTCTCTAGATTGCTCATAGACGCCACTTAGTACACGCTCTAACTCTTCGTCAATTAACGTATCAACGTTTGCTTCATTTTTACCTAAACAACATCTTTTATATTTTTTCCCACTACCACATAAGCACGGGTCGTTTCTTCCTATCATCTTGCTCACACCTTTTCCTTCCCTAACACAAAGAATTCAAATAGCTCCGTGCAAGTATTAGTAGACCTACACGAAGCCGCTCCTTATATAATAAGAACACACTTATGATGATAAAATCAAGTTTTTTTGTTTTTAAGTGAATTTTCTGTGGATATATTTACCATTTATAGAACGAACTAGGTTGATTTCTGCTTCAGGCGGCCGCTTTTCGCTCCAATCAACGGAGTACATTAAACAGGAATTAAACATTAAATAAAATAATACTAATTTTGTATTTCAAGTTTAAATCAGTAAAATCATTCTAACTAATTGGTTTTAACCTTATCCACACCTACGTCACTCTTGGGCGGTTCTACTCGTTTTATAAAGAACGTTAAAATTAAAGCAAGTACCGCAACAATTGTCGAGATAAGAAACGCATAGTTAATGCCTTCTAACATTGCTTGTGTACCAATTTGTTGCTCAAACACTGCCATTTTCTCAACACTTGTAGGAATCGCTCCATTCGCTTGTGCTTTCACAAATAAATCTTTACCTGTCGACTCCATTCGATTTGTCATAACTGTTAAGAGAACCGCGGAACCAATTGCTCCTGACACTTGTTGTAGTGTGTTGTTCATTGCCGTTCCGTGTGGATTTGAAACCATTGGCAATTGGTTTAATCCATTTGTCATAACAGGCATCATCACCATGGAAATCCCAAACATCCGAACTGTGTATAACATCATAATATAGTAGTAACCTGAATCCATGCCTAACTTGCTCAAGTAATAAGTTGTAATAACCGTGATGGATAATCCAATGATCGCCATCGCTCGAGCACCATATTTATCGAATAATTTACCTGTAATCGGGGACATCAATCCCATGACGATTGCACCTGGCAGCATTAATATTCCCGCATCAAATGGTGAAATCCCACGTACACTTTGAACGTACAAAGGCGTTAAAATCATCGCAGAGAACATCGCAATTGATAAAACAATTGAGATGGCAGACGATAATGCAAACATTGGATGTTTATAAATTCTAAAATCCAACATCGGATCGTCCATTTTTAATTGGCGAACGATAAATAATAGTAACGCCAAAGCACCTACTACAATTGTACCGTAGACGAATGGTGATGACCACCCTTTATCGCCTGCTGTACTAAATCCGTAAAGGAGCCCTCCGAAACCGATAGACGATAAAACTAGTGAAAATAGATCAAGCGATACTTCTCGATTTGGCGTGATATTGCGAAGTTTGAAAATCGCATAAATTAATGTGAAAACCGCAAATGGCAATACAAGCCCAAATAATGTCCGCCACGAATAATGTTCAATTATCCAACCTGATAAAGTTGGTCCAATTGCCGGTGCCGTAAACATGACAAGCCCGAAAATACCCATTGCAGATCCTCTTCGTTCAACTGGAAAAGCTACTAACATAATGTTCATTAAAAGAGGCATCATCATCGCGGAACCGGAAGCCTGAATCATTCTCGCAACGATTAATAATGTAAAATTCGGCGTGACAACCGCCAATAATGTACCTAGTGAAAATAAAGTCATCGCCGCAATAAATAGGCGTCTGTTCGTAAATTTTGTAACGAAAAATGCACTTGCTGGAATTAAAATACCATTCACAAGCATATATCCTGTTGTCAACCATTGTACTTCAGAAGGCTTAACAGCAAATTCATCCATAATGGTCGGCAATGCAATATTTAGTAATGTATTATTTAAGAAAGCTATGAAAGCACCAATAAATAAAATCGCAATCATTCCATATGGCGGCTTTTCATGCATTTGTTTAATATCCATATAACCCCTCCATATTATACAGCGTGTATAAATTTTATCCCTGTAGTTTTTCTACCTTAAACAGTTTATACTCACAGTACAAAAAATGCAACGAAATTTTATTTTTAATTCAAGTCTATTGATTTATCGATGTTTAACGTCTAAAATTTTGTTATACCAATAGTCCAAGGAAGGTGTAAACTTGAATATCCGAAAAAGACAAGTACTCGAACATGCACAACAACTATTCGTTGAAAAAGGAGTCATGGCCACCTCTGTTCAAGATATTTTAACAAAATCCCAAATTTCAAAAGGAACATTTTATAATTATTTCCCTTCGAAAAATGATTGTCTGAAAGCAATTTTAGAGTTAGGATATGAAGAAACGAAAATCAGGCGACAAGAACTACTAATTGGACAAGACCGTGCGGACAAAACCATTCTCACGAAGCAAATCGCCATCCGCCTTCAAGTAAACGTTGATCATAATTTGTTACCAATCATTGAAGCCATTTTCCATTCAGGGGATGCAGAATTAAGTGCATTCGCAAAAAAACATCATATCGCTGAAGTGCAATGGCTTTCTAGCAGATTAGTCGATGTTTATGGGAAAGATACCCTCCCCTATGCTGCTGACTGCGCAATTTTACTTTCAGGCATGTTACAACATATGTTTCATTTCATTACAGCAAGTTCGTACGGCAATATAGATCCGACAAAACTGATTCAATTCATCATGAGAAGAGTGGATGAGATTATGCCCTCTATGATTAGGTCAAATGATGTCTTATTAGGGGAAGAACTATTTCACTTTATCTCCGTGAATCATGAGAAAGGACATCAAACGAAACATCAGTTATTAGATGACATGGCGACATTTAGAGAACAACTGAATCATGAAGAACAGGCTTCAAGTAAGGAATATATAGAATTTCTGATTGATGAATTAAATAAAGAAATTCCTCGAACCCATTTACTTGAAACAATTATACGTTCATTTAGGGAATCATTTATTGACACGGCACATGAACATGCTGCCCGTAAATTGGCTTCAGAAATTTGGATTTACGTCGAATCTTGTCGATAATAAAAAAACTAGGTGAAGAAAATTCTATCGATTTCCTTCACCTAGTTTATTTTAGATAAATTGAATATCCAATTGTTATTTACCTTTAAATGTTTGATCCACTGCATCCACGACATGTTTCACGGATTCTGCCACCATGCTGCCGATTAGTCGACTCGCATCTCCCCAAAAACTATGGTGATTATGCATTAAGTCATGAATCGCTTGTTCACATTGTCGTTTTTGATTGTCTAATTCTCTTATTTTATTGCGGCATGATTGCTCAATTTCATCGAGATAATGAATACGTTCTTCAAATAATTGGGGGAAGAAAGATGAAAACGCTTCGGTCGATATTTGTTGTTTTGTCCCTTGCGCTTTCTTAAATACTTTGTCGTAATAAGCAATTTGTTCTTCGACAATATATTGCAAATTTAGATATTCTTCGATTTTAGCAAGTTCTTTTCTGCGTACTTTTTGTGACTTACATAACTTTAACGCTCGTTTAACTTCATATTGTTTATTATGAGAACGAGGCTGATAATCCAATACGGTTTGAGAATCTCCATGTAACATCTCTGGGTAGGCTGTATAGAATATATCGTTGAAACGGGTGAGGATTGCCTTCATTTCACGTCTAGCAACTGGGTCGTAGATTTGTTTAGGATAATATATCGCTAACTGAAGATGTCGCTTCCGCATTTTCATAATCATCGTTTTTATGTTGAATAAACCGAGCATTCGTTTTTCTCACCTCTACATCATTCCGATTTGTATACTTTTATTATACCGAATATCAGCCTATTTGTTTGGAATTACGTGTGAATTTACATATAAAAAACGTTTAAACAATTGTGATTCATTGTTTAAACGTTTTTTGATGATTCATAAATACTCTTATATTACTTTGTTGCACTTGTCCGATTAAGCCATTTATATTTAATCGCCATACCATAAATAAGCAGCGAGAAGATAAACACAAGTGTAATGAAAATCCAACTTTGTGAATTCAACACAAACAAAGGTGCAAACGTAACTAATAAAATTTCAACCGGCGCAATTGGAATATAAGCCAATCCATAATCGTCAAGTGTTTTACTCTCAGAATCAGGATCTACAATTCTTAATAGAGCCATGCCCATTGCAACAGTACCAGTTGTCCATCCCCAAGTAAAAATTCCTTTTTCAAACCAATAATGTTCAAAAAACCTTTTTGATAGGACTGCAAAGAACAGATAAGCATAGAGTAAACCGAATACAAACAAGAGAAGTAGTGGAACAGCGTAATCAAGGACGACCGAAATACTAATGGAGCCGATTCCAAATGCCACAAGTATGTCTGTAGCACTTCCACTAATGCGGTCGATAACAGCCGTACTTACATATTTTTCGGTATTGGTGGAATTTAAGATCTTCTTCACGAGAAGTCCTACAAGGAAGGCTAGTGAGAATGCTGGAATAACCACACTCGGTAATAACAACGCACCCAGTTGGCTTAAGTAATATCCACCCATCGCAATAATCGTAACAATCGCCAGATGAAATACATACGGATCAATAGAAATAGAGGAAACAGTATCTGTTTCTGACTTAACCCGTGACCCTGGCGGAATTAACCCAGTTCTTAGTTCATTCGGCAAGTCGGAAAAGGAAGCCAGAAAAGATGTATCTCCCTTTGCAGAACCCCGTTTAATAAATAAAATTCCAATCAAAATGGCACTAATAATTCCAACAGTTGCTGAAGTCATCGCCAAAGACGTCGCTTCTTCCCAACCGTTCTGTGCGAATGTTGCACCAATTGCTGCGGCAGTCCCGTGTCCCCCTACAAAACCAGCAGCAAGCAATAAGCCAAATCCATCATGTAACCCGTCCCAAAATGGATTTAAAAATAACATTGCAAATAATAAACCGCCGCCCCACATAAGGACCATTGCAAGTTGCGAATAGGACCACATACTCCCAACTCTCGTTTTAATCGCCTTCCAATCAATTCTTGGCGACAATAAAGGAAGCGTCCCGAAAATGACTGCGATTAATATTCCAGGATACGTCTTCATTTGGTCGGAAAATGGTAGGAGTCCAAAGCCATTTGGACCAAACGTTAATGCCAAAATTCCAGCAATAATACTCGCTGGTAAGAACATTTTTTGTACAAATTTAACTTTCGCTCGAATAATTGTGCCTAAAAGCAAAAGTAATGATATCAATCCGATATCCGTAAATAATACCCAAGGTGAAAAATCCATATATATCCTCCTTCTAAAAACAGTATTAAACATTTTTATCGCTTTAAAGCGCATTAAAAACAGTTAATTCTTATTAACAACGGAAAAAAACTTCACTGAAAGAACAGGAAGCGTTTACGTGTCCGTAAAATGGTATTTTTTCCGACTTTATCAAGATAACACTTTTTTAGATAGGAGTAAAGCCTTCCTGAATGTCACGAAAAATTCTAAACGGGCCAAGTAATGTGACATCTAAATTCATATTTTAATAAAACTCTCCTCTTTCAAACTTAAAAAAGCAGTGGATTGAATGTTTCCATTCATCCACCGCTTTTAGATTATTGCAAAATCATTGCACATTATATTTCACTTCATAAAATTGATGATATAATTTAATATTGGTCTTTGCACGTTCGAATCGGCGATAGCCGTACAATCCAAAATCATCGCCTTTTTCTTCCTTAAAGACCGTCCATAAACTCCATAAATAATCTTGGAATATTTTGTGGAGCAATATTCTCTCTTGCTCTTCTGCCGTTACTTCTCTATTAAAATAGTAACTGTGAAATTTTGCTTCCTCACTCTTTGAAAGCCCTGATTCCAAAGCAAACGCTGCCACGTCCCACATCGGATCGAACATGCCGCCATATTCCCAATCGATTAAGTACATCTTTCCTTCATCATCGAGTATAAAATTCGAACACGCGGGATCGATATGACATGGCGTCTGTATAATTGAAAATGCATTAAATTTATATTGTAATTCCTTTATTTGCGCTTTCACTTTTTCAAATCCACTATAAAAATCTCCATCCGCATTTAAAGCAAGCGATTCATAATGTGCCATCATCTCAAATAATTTAAACTGATTGCCCATCTTTTTAGTTGAGTGATGAAGCTTCTTGAATATTTCTGCCGCTTTCACAATCATTCCTTCATCTTTTGCAGTATCCCGCGTTAAAGTCTGTGCATTTTCAATTTTCCTCGTAATTTTCAAGCCAGTACGCGCATTAAAATAAACAAGTTCCGGATTTATCCCTAAGTCGGATCCTAACTTTAAGTTTTGCTCTTCTTCAACTCGATTAATCAACGATTTTGTTCCATGTCCTGGAATCCTGACGATATATGGCTCCGAATCAATTTCAACCAAATAATTTAA
The DNA here is from genome assembly GCF_001753205.1 of Sporosarcina ureilytica. Classification (GTDB taxonomy): domain Bacteria; phylum Bacillota; class Bacilli; order Bacillales_A; family Planococcaceae; genus Sporosarcina; species Sporosarcina ureilytica. The sequence continues at coordinate 3,364,185 of NZ_CP017560.1, forward strand.
ATTCGTCATTCCTCCGACTCTCCCTAAATTTTTTACAGTTGCATTTGGTAATTGTAAAGCTTCCCTTACCATACCGGTTAATTTTTCTACTCTCACCTTAACTCCCCCTTCCACCGATTTAAACTGAATAGTGCAAAATAAGGAGCCGAAAACTCACTCCTTAAAAACACTACATTTAAAACAACTGTACTTTACATAGTTCACTTAATGTATGTTTATACAGTTAACATAATTATACAACACTTCATAAGAAAACGCTTACATATATTCTTAGGTGACAGTCAACTTGAAATATAGTCCTTTATCTAATTTATGCGTATCTTTTTGCCATGTGCAGATACAGCATACATCTCATTACTTTAACCGATTGAAATTTGTTGTTTCAAGGATTGTAACGCAGATAATATACTCAAAGATGTTAAGTAACTCGTTTTTGGATTAGTCGGCGATGGGTTGTTTGAAATTGTGATTTCCGTTTGTCCAAATTCACCATTCACCTGGATTGTATGAATATTTTTATCCACATTTGGATCGGCTATGATTATAACGGCCGTCTTTTCAATTCCAATTCCGGCTAGCGACAATGCGATGGCTACATTGGCATTTTTAGGGAACTTTTCAATCGCTTCTCTCGCCGTACCTTCAAATAAAATCGTTTCGTTTGCAATTAATTCACCTGATAAAGCTTTTGAAGGTTTACGTGAAACAAGCTTTACAGTGTGCAGCCCCCCCATAACATTCGCTGCTTTCACAATATCTAATCCACCAATAGCACCCGCTGGCAAATAAACTTTGTTTCCATTTGTCTTGGCAATAGACGTTATTTCATCGTATAAATATGTATTCGCTAACGCCCCGATACTAATGAGCAGTAAATCACTTCGCTCAACAATCTTCGTTGCGTAGTCATTTACAAATTGAATGTTCGCACATTCAACAACAACATCTATATCTGAATCCAAAAATGCATCTAAGTCCTGAAAGCTTTCAAACTGATACTGCTCGGAAAGTTCCTTTAATTTTGCTACTGATTTCTCGCGTGCATCGAAAACAGCGCTAACTTTATAATGAGGAAATAATTTATCTTTATTAATCTTCTCTAATAAAAATTGACCAATTGAACCACAACCAATTAAACCAATCTTCAATTTTCATCACCTCTTAAACGCTAATTTATTTAGTCCGTCCACTTGATTATACCACTCCGATTAGTATTTTTTAACGAAGCGCCGTCTGAACTCAGGATTGAATTTGGTTCATACGGAGGTGCACCACAGCCATATTCGATTCAAAAAAGGCGACCTTTCATTGTAAATGAGGGTCGCCTTAATATTAAAATTAAAGTTAAACTATCAAACGGTACGTGCTAACTTTTCCTCATACGCACGAATTTTATCTTCATACTGGAATGTCAGTTCAATTTCGTCCCAACCATTTAATAGCATTTTTTTATAATACGGATCAATCGAAAACTCATACGTATCGCCATCTTCGGTTGTTACCGTTTGTTCTTCTAAATTAACCTCAACAGAATATGCTGCTCCCTGGCCTTTTTCCAACAATTGTTCAACTTCTGAAACAGCTAAGCGAATTGGAAGGAGGCCATTTTTCATACAGTTACTATAAAAAATATCTGCAAAACTTGGCGCAATGACTACTTTAAATCCATAATCTAAGATGGACCAAGGTGCATGTTCTCTTGATGAACCGCAACCAAAGTTTTCGTGCGCAACTAAAATATTAGCGTCTTTAAAGCGTTCATCATTTAATACAAAATCTTTGTTTTCATTTCCTTCCGCGTCGTGCCGCCAATGGTAAAATAAAAACCGCCCGAATCCAGTTCTTTCAATTCGCTTTAAAAATTCTTTAGAAATAATTTGGTCTGTATCGACATTCGTTCTGTTTAACGGTGCAATAACACTTTTCACTTTATTAATTGGTTCCAATGAAATGCGCTCCCTTCTTAAGCGTGTGCCACGTTTAGTTCTCTGACATCAACAAAGCGTCCTGCGATCGCTGCTGCTGCCGCCATTGCTGGGCTCATGAGATGCGTTCTAGATCCCGCTCCTTGTCGACCTTCGAAGTTTCGGTTTGACGTTGAGGCACATCTTTCGCCAGCTGGAACAACGTCATCGTTCATTGCTAAACACATACTGCAACCTGATTCACGCCATTCAAATCCGGCATCAAGGAATACTTTATCAAGCCCTTCCTCTTCAGCCTGTTTTTTCACAGTACGTGAACCCGGCACGACAATCGCTGTCACTGAATCATGGACTTTTTTACCTTCAACTACTTTAGCAGCTGCACGTAAATCACTTAGTCGTGCATTTGTACATGAGCCGATAAATACGTGTTGAATGTCAATCGACGTAAGCGGCATACCTTGTTCTAAGCCCATATAGTCGAGCGCTTTCGTTAAAGCTTCTTTATCTGATGCTGTTGTATAATCATCTACTGATGGAACGCGATTTGAAATACCAGATCCCATGGATGGATTCGTTCCCCATGTAACAAATGGTTCAATTTCATTCGCATCAATTTCCACAACTGTGTCGTACGTGGCCCCTTCGTCCGTTGCCAAAGCAAGCCACTCCGCCGCCGCTTTTTCAAATGCTTCCCCAGTCGGTACATGCCTACGACCCTTCAAATAAGAAATTGTCGTTTCATCCGGGCTAATTAATCCTGCTTTTGCACCCGCTTCAATCGACATATTACAAACAGTCATTCTTTCTTCCATTGATAAATTACGAATCGCTTCACCCGTATATTCGATAATATGACCGGTCCCCATATCGATACCAAACTTGGCAATAATCGCTAAAATGATATCTTTTGCAGTTACGCCGAAACCGAGTTCCCCATTAATGCGAACTTCCATTGTTTTAGGACGAGCTTGCCATAAGGTTTGGGTAGAAAGCACATGCTCCACTTCACTCGTACCAATTCCGAATGCAATCGCACCAAATGCACCGTGCGTTGAAGTATGACTATCCCCACAGACAATCGTTTTCCCCGGTTGCGTAAGCCCAAGTTCCGGTCCGATAATATGAACAATTCCTTGGTCTGGATGGTCCATATTCGCTAGCGGAACACCAAACTCATCACAGTTCTTTTGCAAAGTCGTCACTTGCTTCTTCGCAATTGGATCTGATATGACCGGTAAGTTTCGTGTCGGAACATTATGATCCATCGTTGCAAAACATAAATCTGGGCGACGTACTTTACGGTTAGCCAGTCGTAATCCTTCAAATGCTTGTGGCGACGTTACTTCATGCAAAAGGTGAAGGTCGATATAGAGTAAATCAGGCTTTCCCTGTTCTTCGTGTACAATATGTTTATTCCAGATTTTTTCAATAATTGTTTTCGGCATTAAACCCTTCTCCTTTTATTTAGATATACGCATGCATAATGTCATTACAAACCGATTGAAGGTCAAGTTCATCTACTACTTTGTCTGTCCATTCATTTGTAGAAAGGACACGGTCAGTTGGAGATGCTAAGTCTGCTGTATAAAAACCATCTTCAAAAACAGCATTAACTGCCTCTTCGATTGCAGCACACTCTTCCTCTAAGCCAAATGAATATTTTAACATCATTGCAACTGATAAAATCGTTGCGGCTGGATTCGCTTTCCCTTGCCCAGCAATGTCTGGAGCCGTTCCGTGAATCGGTTCATACATGCCAAATCCGTCTGCTCGGATACTCGCTGATGGAAGAACGCCAAGTGATCCAGTAATAACTGATGCTTCATCACTTAAAATATCACCAAACATATTTTCTGTAACGACAACATCAAATGCACACGGATTTGTGACAAGTTGCATCGCTGCTGAGTCGACTAACATATGTTCAACTTCTACATCTGGGTATCCTTTTTTCTTCTCTTCAACGACTTCTCGCCAAAGTTTACTAGACTGAAGAACATTTTCCTTGTCGACTGAAGTCACTTTTCCTTTACGTAAACGCGCTAATTCAAAAGCTTTTTCAACAATACGTTCAATTTCTTTTTTCGTATAAACTAATGTATCGAAAGCAGCTTTCTCTGTTCGTTTACTTGGTTCTCCGAAGTAAAGTCCGCCTGTTAACTCACGGACAATCATTAAATCTACATCTTTCACAACTTCTTCTTTTAGAGGAGATGCTTTCAGCAAAGATGGCACCGCAATGACAGGTCTCAAATTTGCAAATAAATCGAAATGTTTACGAATTGCAAGCAAGCCCTTCTCCGGCCTTAATTCCGATGGATTTTTATCCCATTTCGGTCCACCGACTGCTCCGAGAAGAATAGCATCACTCTGTTGGCAAAGCTCAATTGTTTCATCCGGTAGTGGCATTTTATATTTATCAATCGCCTCGCCGCCAATAGAACCATATTCCACATCAAATGTATGTTTAAATCTTCTTCCAATGACTTGAAGCACCTTTACTGCTGCTTCCGTTACTTCCGGTCCAATTCCATCGCCTGGTAATACTGCTATTCTTTTTCTCATAATAAGCACTCCTCCTTAGTTTTGTTGCGTTCCGCCACTTTAAACTGTATGCAATATATCACTAATAATTGAATTAAGCCCAAAGATTTGGACATTTAAATCCATGCAAAGCCTATTGCTTATACATTTACGATGTGACAGGTGCCGCTTTCACACGGACATCTGCTTTAATTAGTTGACGGTTAATTGCATTTAGATAGGCTTTTGCCGATGCTTCAAGTACGTCTTGTGCGACGTCGCGCCCCGTCGAAACTTGGCCGTTATAACTTAAGTTTACCAGTGCTTCTCCAAGTGCATCGCGCCCTTTTCCAATCGAAGTCACACGATAATCAAGAATATGAACTTTCCCTTGGACAAGTTCTTCTAACGTATTGAAAATCGCTTCTACTGAACCGGAGCCTGTTGCCGCTTTACTAATCGTCTCGCCATTCGGTGCAATTGCGGAAACTGTGGCAGTTGGAATATTCGCCGTTCCGTATTGAACTTGCACATTCGTTAGCTCATAAACAGGTGTATCTCCGCTTTCGATTTGTTGATCAGTAAAGAGAACAAATAAATCATCTTCCGTAATCTCTTTCTTCCGATCTGCAAGCTCTTTAAATGCTACGAATGCTTCGTTTAATTTTTCTTCGCTCAAGTCAAAGCCCATGGAAATCGAACGGTCTTTAAATGCATGACGCCCCGAGTGCTTGCCTAGTGCAAGTGGAACAGCTTTCTCTCCAATTAATTCTGGTGTAATAATTTCATATGTTTCAGGATTTTTTAACATGCCATCTTGGTGAATACCGGATTCATGCGCAAAAGCATTTTTTCCAACAATCGCTTTATTGGGCTGAATGACGACCCCAGTTAACTGACTGACAAGCTGGCTCGTTCGTTTAATTTCTTGTAAATTAACATCTGTTTCAAATCCGTAAATATCTTTTCGAATATGAAGTGCAACCGCAATTTCTTCTAGCGCAACGTTTCCAGCTCTTTCTCCGATGCCGTTAATCGTTCCTTCAATTTGGTCCGCGCCATTTTCAATTGCAGCGATTGTATTCGCAGTTGCCATCCCTAAGTCATTATGGCAATGAGCGGATAGTTTCACATTGTCTATACCTGTTACATTTTCTTTTAAGTATTTAAACAATGCACCGTATTCAACAGGTGTTGCGTAACCAACCGTGTCTGGGATATTGATTGTCGTAGCGCCCGCAGCAATGACTTTATTGACGATGTGAACGAGGAATTCAGGATCGGAACGGAATGCATCTTCTGCTGACCATTGTACCAATGGGAATTTCTTACGCGCATATTTGACAGCTTCAACCGCAAGTTCGACCACTTCTTCTGGAGATTTTTTAAGTTTATACTCCATATGGATCGGCGAAGTTGCTAAGAATATATGAATATGCGGCTGTTCAGCTCCTTTTAGCGCTTCCCAAGATGTATCGATATCTTTTTTCACAGTACGCGCAAGTCCTGTAACTTTAGAGTTTTTCACTGTATTTGCAATACGTTGAACAGCTTCGAAATCTCCGGGGGACGAAGCAGGAAATCCTGCTTCGATAATCGTTGCCCCGAATCTTTCAAGTTGACGTGCGATTTCTAACTTTTCGGCTGTATTTAAGTTAATGCCTGCAGCCTGTTCACCGTCACGTAGCGTCGTATCGAAAATGTCAATTTTTCGCACTAGCCACCACTTCTTTCTCTTGTTGTTTTTTCGATGCGTTTACAAATGGCATCATGTCACGTAGCTTTTCTCCAACCTTTTCAATGCTGTGCTGCTCTTCTTTTTCTGTAATTGCGTTGAAGTTCGGACGTCCTTCTGCGTTTTCTTTAATCCAACCTTTTGCGAATTCACCTGATTGAATTTCGGCAAGTAATTCTTTCATTCTATCTTTCGTGCCTGCATCAATAATGCGATCTCCCGCTACATAATCGCCCCACTGTGCTGTATCGGAAATCGAGTAACGCATTCCTGATAATCCGCCTTCGTACATAAGGTCAACGATTAATTTCAACTCATGTAAAGTTTCAAAGTATGCGAGTTCAGGCTGATAACCAGCTTCGACAAGCGTCTCATATCCTGCTTTTACAAGTGCAGTTGTTCCACCGCAAAGTACGGCTTGCTCTCCGAATAGGTCCGTTTCTGTTTCTTCTTTGAACGTTGTCTCTAGAACACCCGCACGTGCAGAACCGATGCCTTTTGCGTAAGCAAGTGCAACGTCTTTCGCTTGACCTGATGCGTCTTGATATACCGCGAATAGTGCTGGTACTCCTGCTCCCGCTTCGTACGTTCTGCGTACTAAATGACCAGGTCCTTTTGGTGCAACAAGGAATACGTCAACATTTGCTGGCGGTTTAATTTCTCCAAAGTGAACGTTAAAGCCGTGTGCAAATACAAGTGATTTTCCTTCAGTTAACACTGGTTCGATTTCTTCTTCATAGACTTTCTTTTGTCTTTCATCTGGTAGGAGAACCATTACAAGATCTGCTTGTTCAGCTGCTTCTTTCACTGTCGCTACTTGTAAACCATCTTCTTTTGCTGCATCAAATGATTTTCCTGGACGAACACCAACTACTACGTCAAATCCTGAGTCCTTTAAGTTTTGTGCATGTGCATGACCTTGTGAACCGTATCCAATGATTGCAACTTTTTTATCTTGTAAAACACCTTCGTTAATATTATCGTTATAGTACATTTTAGCCATTATAAATTCCTCCTAATAGTTTGTTTTTTATATTTGAATTGTTAAATATCCGCTGTTGATTGCCTTTACTGAACCAACAATATATTTTAGTCAATTTCATAATCCAATCTTTTCGTTAAGCTGATACAATATATAGTTGAGTTAAACCGTTCTCCACTATATATTGTATCAGCTTAGCGGTTTTAGGTAATTATGAAATTGACTCATTTGACAAAGTCATTTATTTTAAAATGGATAACTGTGGTATATGTGTTTTTTGTGTTTCCCGAACAAATGCCGTTGCCCCTGTTCGAGTGAGTTCTTTAATGCCATATGGCTTGATCAGGTCGATGAAGGCTTCGATTTTCTCTGGATTACCGGTCACTTGATACGTAATCACGTTTTTTCCTGTATCGATCACTGTTGCTCGAAACGGTTCAACGATACTATTCATCTCGCTTCGCATATGAGGCGGTGAGACGACCTTTATGAGTGCAAGCTCACGCATCACGATTGCTTTGTCGGTAATGTCATCAACTTTAATGACATCAATTTGTTTTTGTAACTGCTTTACGAGCTGTTCAATTTTCCGCTCATCTTCTACATGGACGATGAATGTCATTTTCGACATCCCATATTGCTCGGTATGCCCGACTGTAATGCTTTCGATATTGAACTGCCGCTTCATTAGTAGCCCAGTCACGCGGTTAAGAACGCCGCTTTGATTAATCACTGTCACCGTGATGACTCTTTTCATTCTCCCCTCACCCCAATCATTTCACTTAATCCTTTACCTGGTGCAACCATTGGATAGACATTTTCGAGTTGCTTAACGCGACAGTCAATGACAACTGGTTCATCAGATAAGAGTGCTTCCTTAAAAATGGCCTCTGCTTCTTCAGCTGAATTAATTCGGTAACCTTTTAGGTCGTATGCTTCAGCTAATTTCACGAAATCAGGTTGAACAGGAATTAACGACTCTGAATACCTTTCTTCATAAAATGTTTCTTGCCACTGACGCACCATTCCGAGGCTTTCATTATTCAATATTACGACTTTTACAGGTATTCTTAATTCTTGAAGTAAAGACAGCTCTTGTGCCGTCATTTGGAAGCCCGCATCTCCGACGATTGATACGACTTTCGCATTCGGCTTGGCAAGCTGTGCGCCAATTGCTGCAGGAAACCCGAAGCCCATCGTACCGAGCCCACCTGACGTTACCCAATGGTCTGGATTATTTAAAGAATAATATTGTGCAGCCCACATTTGGTGTTGCCCCACATCGGTTGTTACAATTGCATCCCCCTCTGTAATTCGGTGGATAAGTTGAACCGCTTGTTGTGGCAATAAGCACGAGTCATCTTCTTTGTACCAGAGTGGATATTCTTCGGCTGACTTTTTCAAGTGCGCCACCCATTCCTCAGTATTCGGAGAAGAAAACTCTTGTTTCAACAACTCACTTAAAGCCTCTTTTGCATCTGCAACAATCGGAATTTCCGTTGGGACGTTTTTGCCGATTTCAGCAGGGTCAATATCGATATGAATCACTTTTGCATTCGGTGCAAATTTCTGTAAATTACCCGTGAGCCTGTCGTCAAATCTTGCGCCGATATTCACGAGTAAATCGCAATCGTTTATTGCCATGTTGGCAGTGTACGTTCCATGCATCCCAGCCATGCCTAGAAATAATTCATGCTCGCCGTGAATACTCCCTAAACCAAGCAACGTGTTCACAACTGGAATACGGTGTCGTTCAACAAACGTTTTGAATTCTTCCATCGCTTGCGCATGAAGGATTCCGGCGCCACCAAGAAGAAGCGGCTTTTTTGCTTCAGAAATTGCTGAAGCGGCTTTTTGAATTTGCAAAAAGTTTGGCTTTGTTGTTGGCTGATAACCTGGCAAATTCACTTCTACAGCTTTACTTTCAACATCAACCGGTTCAAATAAATCAGTTGCAATATTTTTAGGTATATCAACGAGTACGGGCCCTCTTCTTCCTGTTGAAGCAATATGAAAGGCCTCTTTAATAATTCTAGGTAAATCATTTATGTCATTTACTTGGTAATTATGCTTTGTAATTGGTTGTGTAATCCCGATAATATCAGCTTCTTGGAAAGCATCTGTTCCAATTACCTCTTGCGCAACTTGGCCTGTGAAAATAACGAGCGGTAAAGAGTCCATCATTGCATCTGTTATCCCTGTTACTAAGTTCGTTGCACCTGGTCCAGATGTTGCAATGACGACGCCAGGTTTCCCCGAGACACGTGCATATCCTTCAGCTGCATGTATCGCCCCTTGTTCATGACGAGCAAGCACATGTGAAATTGGATTTTTATATAATGCATCATAAATTGGTAGAACTGCACCGCCAGGGTAACCAAAAATGATTTCTACTTCTTGATCCTTTAAAGCTTGAATGAGTACTGCAGACCCATCATTCAATTGCTTTTCTTTATCATTTTTCATTGGCTCTTCTGTAAAAACTTCCACTGCTTGACCTCCAGTATTCATTGCAAAACTCCTCCTGACGTATTTTTCAACAAATAAAAAGCCTTTTCATCCCACACAAAGAAACATTGTTCTTCATATAGGGATGAAAAAGCTTTCATGGTACCACCCTGATTCGTGGCAATATGCCACCTCTTGAATAGACAAGTCTATTCATTCATAACGAGCGTACTAAATACGCCCGGAATGACCTAATTGGTTTCCCGTTCAGCCACTCACTCCGAGGGGATGTCGCAAATAGTTGCATTGCCGGCTTCCACCAGTACCGGCTCTCTGGAAATACAATACTCTATTTACTTTTTCCTCATCAACGATTTGAAAGTTTATTTTAAAGGAATGCGGTTTTCTTATCGCTCCTTCATTTTCATTTCACTCTTTGAATTTGTGATTTCCATCACTAGCTCGATTGGATTGATGCTATCTTACCGCGTATTTTTCAATTCGTCAACTGATTTTTTGAAATTAACTGCTAATTTAGAATAATGCAGCCTTGTGTATCCGCTTTCATTATTATCAAATCAACGAAACCAATCCGTCACAATCTTTTCACAAATATTTTCCTCTTCTCAAATAATTATAATCTAACACCTATTCCGAATTGGTAATAACCTACTTAGTTAAATGTTGTTTCCATTGGAAGCTGAGGAATGCGGTGGGACGAAAGCGTTGTGTCCTTTTTCTAAAGCGTTGAATACTTTCGGGGAAACGTTGTGTACTTTTTGATTTACGTTGCGAAACTTCATGGGCGTTGCATACTTTCCTGATAGCGTTGCTTACTTTCCGGAAAATGTTGCGATCTTTTTGATTTACGTTGTAAACTTTCATGGGCGTTGCATACTTTTCTGATAGTGTTGTAGACTGACATATCGATTTGAGACACGTATAAAACAACAGTCGCTAGGCTGCTTCTACAAAATATTCTCTTGGTGAAAGGTAGCCTAGTTTTTCCTGAATACGTTCTTCATTATAATAATTTAAATAGTCAGTGACGCGTTTAGTGACTTCTGCATTACTAAGTGAATTGAATTTAACATACTGAAACTCTTCAGATTTCAAGCTTGAGTGGAACGATTCTATAACTGCGTTATCCCAACAATTCCCTCTCCGTGACATACTGCATACCAGATGATTTGCCGTTACATAATCTTGGAATGCGTATGATGTGTACACGGTACCTTGATCGCAATGAATGATAACTCCTTCAGGGTTGTTGCGGGCTTCTAATGCCCCCTTAAGGGTATCGATGACAAGGGATGTCTGTTGATGATCGTACAATTTGTAGGCTACAATTTCATTATTATATAAATCCATAATAGTGGAGAGATATTTTGTTTTACTACCATATTGAATATAGGTAATATCAGTTACCCACTTCTCATTTGGTGCACTTGCAGTAAAATGACGATTAAGCAGATTAGGTCTGATTACGACTGTTTCACCTTGTGACTTCCATTTTCTTTTAGGCTTAACACGACATTGTACATTATGCTTTTGCATGATTGATTGAACCGTATTACGATTTAATCTAATCCCATATTCTTTCTTTAACAGAGCTTTAATTTTTCTGTGTCCATAGCGATACTTAGTTTTCTTGCACAGTTCAATGATTGCCTCTTCTTTGGTTGAAAGTGATTTCTCACGCTCTTCGCCAAGCCATCTATAATAGTTTGAACGGGGAACTTGTAATGCCGATAAGATAGAGGTAATTGTGTATTTTCCTTTCATTTCCTCTACAGTTCTAATTACCTCTTCTTTTCCAACCCCCTTTTTATCTCTAAATACTTTTTTAGCACTTCATTCTCCATTTTCAATTGAGATAGCTGATGATCTTGTCTCTCTTGTCCATTCTTGAAATCATAACGAAAACCATAGGCATACTGTTGGCCGATTGGTTGATCAAAGCGATAAGTTTCATTGTTTTTATACCACTTCATCCAGCTTGCAATTTGCGCTCTATTTTTGATTCCATGCCTCTCTAAAATCTCTTTATCTGTAAAGTTACCACTTAATTTATCTTTCACAACAGCCCATTTAACTTCACTTGAATATCTGTTTCTTTTCAATATAAAAACCCCCGACGTTATCGCTTTTTACTAGTGTAACACTTTGATGTTGTTTTATATTGTCCCAAGAATTTGGGTTAGCCCATTGCTTACTTTCCGGAAAATGTTGCGATCTTTTTGAATTACGTTGTAAACTTTCATGGGCGTTGCTTACTTTCCTGATAGCGTTGTAGACTGACATATCGATTTGAGACACGTATAAAACAACAGTCGCTAGGCTGCTTCTACAAAATATTCTCTTGGTGAAAGGTAGCCTAGTTTTTCCTGAATACGTTCTTCATTATAATAATTTAAATAGTCAGTGACGCGTTTAGTGACTTCTGCATTACTAAGTGAATTGAATTTAACATACTGAAACTCTTCAGATTTCAAGCTTGAGTGGAACGATTCTATAACTGCGTTATCCCAACAATTCCCTCTCCGTGACATACTGCATACCAGATGATTTGCCGTTACATAATCTTGGAATGCGTATGATGTGTACACGGTACCTTGATCGCAATGAATGATAACTCCTTCAGGGTTGTTGCGGGCTTCTAATGCCCCCTTAAGGGTATCGATGACAAGGGATGTCTGTTGATGATCGTACAATTTGTAGGCTACAATTTCATTATTATATAAATCCATAATAGTGGAGAGATATTTTGTTTTACTACCATATTGAATATAGGTAATATCAGTTACCCACTTCTCATTTGGTGCACTTGCAGTAAAATGACGATTAAGCAGATTAGGTCTGATTACGACTGTTTCACCTTGTGACTTCCATTTTCTTTTAGGCTTAACACGACATTGTACATTATGCTTTTGCATGATTGATTGAACCGTATTACGATTTAATCTAATCCCATATTCTTTCTTTAACAGAGCTTTAATTTTTCTGTGTCCATAGCGATACTTAGTTTTCTTGCACAGTTCAATGATTGCCTCTTCTTTGGTTGAAAGTGATTTCTCACGCTCTTCGCCAAGCCATCTATAATAGTTTGAACGGGGAACTTGTAATGCCGATAAGATAGAGGTAATTGTGTATTTTCCTTTCATTTCCTCTACAGTTCTAATTACCTCTTCTTTTCCAACCCCCTTTTTATCTCTAAATACTTTTTTAGCACTTCATTCTCCATTTTCAATTGAGATAGCTGATGATCTTGTCTCTCTTGTCCATTCTTGAAATCATAACGAAAACCATAGGCATACTGTTGGCCGATTGGTTGATCAAAGCGATAAGTTTCATTGTTTTTATACCACTTCATCCAGCTTGCAATTTGCGCTCTATTTTTGATTCCATGCCTCTCTAAAATCTCTTTATCTGTAAAGTTACCACTTAATTTATCTTTCACAACAGCCCATTTAACTTCACTTGAATATCTGTTTCTTTTCAATATAAAAACCCCCGACGTTATCGCTTTTTACTAGTGTAACACTTTGATGTTGTTTTATATTGTCCCAAGAATTTGGGTTAGCCCATTGCGTACTTTCCGGAAAATGTTGCGATCTTTTTGAATTATGTTGTAAGCTTTCATGGGCGTTGCATACTTTTCTGATAGCGTTGCTTACTTTCCCAATAACGTTGCTACCTTTATCAAAAACGTTATAGGCTCTTACAGTTAACGTTCTGCGGATAAAAAAAGAAAGTAGTGGAATTGGATTTACATCCCACTACTTTACTAATCATTTATTTTTCCAACTCCAGTTTATGATTCAACACCAATGGACACATACTGCGTTTCTAAGAAGGCCTCGATTCCCTCACGGCCACCTTCTCTTCCAATCCCACTTTCTTTCATGCCGCCAAATGGCACTTGTGCTGCAGAAGGGGTCCCGTCATTCCAACCGACAATGCCGTAGTCAAGTTGTTCAATTAAACGTGTGCCTTTTCTTACGCTTTCCGTAAAGACATAAGCCGCTAATCCATATTTCGTATGATTAGCTAACTTAATAACTTCTTCTATCGTTTCAAATTTTTGAACAGGTGCGACAGGGCCAAATGTTTCTTCATTCATCACAAGCATGTCTGACGTGACATCACGTAAAACTGTTGGCGCGTAAAATGTTCCTTCTTTTTCTGTCAACCCTTTGCCGCCCGTTACGATCGAAGCACCATGCTGCACCGCATTTGCAACATGACTTGCAACTTTGTCGACACCTTTTTGGTTAATCAATGGACCGATTTGTACCTCTTCATCCATCCCATCACCAACTTTTAATGCGTCAACAGCCTCCGTGAATTTTTCCAAAAACGCTTCATAAACTTGTGCTTGTACGTAAATTCGGTTTCCACAGACACAAGTTTGCCCCGTGTTTCTAAACTTTGATGCCATTGCCCCTTTTACAGCAATGTCTAGGTCTGCATCCTCTAACACAATAATCGGAGCATGTCCGCCGAGTTCTAACGATAGGCGTTTTACCTGATCCGCACTTTGTTTAATTAACACTTTTCCAACTTCCGTTGATCCAGTAAAGGTTACTTTTCGTACTTTTTCATTTTCCATGATCGCCTGTCCAATTTTGGAAGAGGATCCCGTTACTAAATTGACAACCCCTTTTGGAAATCCTGCCTTTTCACATAGTTCGACTAGTTTTACCGCAGAAATTGGACTCTCACCTGATGGTTTAATGACGATTGTGCAACCCGCGGCCAATGCGGGTCCCATTTTGCGCGTCAGCATAGCAATCGGAAAATTCCATGGTGTAATTGCAGCGACTACGCCAACAGGTTTCTTCCAAACTTGCATCCTTTTTTCAGTCATATGCGATGGAACCGTTTCTCCATAGACCCGCTTCCCTTCTTCCGCAAACCATTCAATGAAAGATGCTGCGTAAATAACCTCTCCACGCGACTCGTTAATGGGCTTCCCCATTTCTTTCGTCATTACTTCCGCTAATTCTTCTTTATGTTCCAATAGAAGTTTATGGAGACGCTTTAAATATGCTGCACGCTCATACGCAGTTGTTTTTGACCAAGTTTGAAAAGCATCGTAGGCACTATCGATCGCTTCATTCGCTTCCTCTATTCCCCCGACTGGAACGCTTCCTACCAATTGTTTATTAGCTGGATTTATCACTTCTAGTTTCTGAAGTGATTCGCCAACCCAATTTCCGTCAATATACATTAGATATTCATTCATACTATTTCCCCCTCTTGTATAGTAAGAAAACAACTTGATATTTTCCGAATCGCTATTAATTCCACCACTTTCATATCTTGATTATATCGAATAGAAAGTATCATACAATGTTATCAATAGATCATAGTGATTCTTAATCTATATTCACACGAGAATGAATAGACAAACAAAGAAATCAGTATCTGCTGTATGTAACAGCGAATACTGATTTTCTAACACGTTTATTATCAAAGACAATCATGAATTGATTAAATTATCCTGCCATGCAGGTAACATTTTATTTAATCGTTTATCTTCCCGATAACCCAATACATATTCGGCTTGCATCACGGTATGAATTTCACGTGTCCCTTCATAAATAACAGGTGCTTTAGAATTTCGTAAATAACGCTCTACTGGATATTCATCCGAATACCCGTATGCACCATGGATTTGAACCGCATCATCTGCCGCTTTATTCGCAAAATCACAAGCTTGCCATTTTGCAAGAGACGTTTCCCTCGTATTTCGTTCGCCAGCATTTTTTAATTCGCCCGCGCGATAAACGAGTAGCCGACTCATTTGATAGCCTGCTTCCATATTGGCAATCATTTGTTGAACGAGTTGATGTTTGCCAATATCCTTACCGAATGTTTTACGTTCGTGGCAATACTTTACGCTTGCTTCCATACAAGCCATAATTTGCCCGACTGCCCCAGCGGCAACGGTAAATCGACCACTATCAAGCGCCGACATCGCAATTTTAAAGCCTTCTCCTTCTTCGCCTAATAAATTCTCTTTTGGTACTTTGACATCTTCAAAAAAGAGTTCTCCAGTATTACCCGCACGGATGCCAAGCTTACCTTTCGTTGCGACTGACGAAAAACCTTCCCAAGTTCTTTCGACAATGAATGCCGATATAGCTTTATGTTTATCCGAACGATTGCCTGTATACGCAAACACGAGGAAATGGTCTGCAACATCACATAGGGAAATCCACGTTTTTTGTCCATTTAAAATATAGTAATCTCCCTCTTTTACAGCAGTCGTTTGCAATGCAACAACATCCGATCCAGCAGCAGGCTCCGTTAAACCAAACGCGCCAATCTTCTTCCCTTCCGCCTGTGGAACAAGATATTTTTGCTTTTGCGCTTCATTCCCCCATTGCAGTAAAGTAAGGCTATTTAATCCTGTGTGGACAGAAACTGCGGTACGAAATGCAGTGTCCCCTCTCTCCAACTCTTCACAAACAATCGCCAAAGAATTATAATCCATGCCGCTGCCACCGTACTCTGTCGGAATACAAACGCCCATTAAACCAAGATCAGCCAGTCTTGTATAAATCGCTGGATCCGACTGCCCCTTTCTGTCCCACTCTGCAATATGAGGCATAATTTCCTTATCAACAAATGTCCTAACCGTACTGCGCAGCATCTTCTGTTCTTCTGTAAATGAAAAATTCATACCTATTCTCTCCCTTTTAACACCATTAGTCTTTGCCATTACACTAAAATCGTTAAAACATGTGATTTAAAATAGGTCAAACCTAAACTTAAAGTTTTTCCACTCATATTTAGTCTTAATCGGATACGCTACAATTTGGTTCTTATCAAAAGTATCCTTTCTACTCTATTCCACACTATGCAAGCCTTTTCCTTTTTAATTCAATTGAGTCAATTTCATAATTACCTAAAATATGAAATTGACTAAATTAAAAAGCCAATTCAAAAGTCTACATGACTGCAGACCATTTGAATTGGCTATTTCTAATGAATTAGTCTGAACTAATTCGTTATGAAGGCCCTCTAAATTTTTTATACAACAACATTCCTCGGAACGCGCCCTTCCAACACATCCATAATCGCTTGCTGGTTCATCTTCATCATCGCAAGACGCGTCTGGATGCTTGCACTTCCGATATGCGGTAAGACTGTTACATTGGGTAATGTTAATAATGGATGGTTTAATGGGACTGGTTCTGTTTCGAAAACATCCAGGCCGGCACCCCAAATATCGCCATTTTTCAATGCTTCGTAAAGGTCTTGTTCATTGACAATGCCACCGCGCGCAACATTTAACAGAATCGCGGTTTTCTTCATTAACCCGAGTTCTCGTTTTGCAATCATATTTTTCGTTTCTTCCGTTAACGGGGCAAAAATGAGTACGAAATCAGACTGCTGTAATAAACTGTCAAGTTCCGCATAGCTAAATCCGTACTTTTCTTCTGCGTCAAGTTTACGCGTACGATTATAATATAAGACGCGCATGTCGAATCCTTTTGCTCGCTTTGCAGCTGCTTCTCCGATTCTGCCCATGCCGATAATGCCTAAAGTAGCGCCAAACACATCCATCCCTGTCAGTTGCATCGGCGCCCAAGAAGTCCATTTACCATCACGTAAGACACGTTCTGCTTCTGTAATGCGTCGTGCTGAAGCGAGGAGTAAGGCAAAAGCAAGGTCCGCAGTCGTTTCTGTTAAAACATCCGGCGTATTTGTTACAGTAATGCCTAGCTCCTTCGCCGCTTCAACATCGATATTATTAAAGCCGACCGCAAGATTCGCAATCACTTTTAAGTTTGGTGCACTCATCATGATTTCTTTTGTAATCTGGTCAGATATCGTTGTCCAAAGTGCGTCTGCCTGTTGCACTTCTTTCTTTAACACATCAACAGGTACTTCAATTTCTTCTTCCTCCCACATACGCACCGTAAACTTTTCGCGCAGTGGTTGGATCGCCTCTTCAGGTAATTTTCTTGTAATAAAAATCGTTTGCTTCAAGTAAATTTCGCCCTTTCCCTAAAAACGTCAGCCGCCAATATACCCCATACCAATTTTTTTACGGTTTATTGCAGTTTGTTCCGTCCGTTCATCTGAATAACGGTCCGTTCGGCGTTCCCAAACATTTTGGATTGCTTCCACAAGTGCTTCGTCTGTTTTCCCACTGCGAATTAACGCCTTTAAGTCAAATCCATCAGAGGCAAATAAACAAGTGAATAGCTTCCCATCAGAGGATAATCTTGCTCGCGTACAAGTTGAACAAAATGATTCTGAAACAGATGTGATAAACCCGACTTCCGCACCGTTGTCTTGATAACGATAACGCTTGGCCACCTCACCGTAGTAATGCTGTTCAGCCGGTTCGATGTCATAAATTTCTCTTAACATATGGTAAATTTCTTTTTTCGTAACGACTTTTTCAAAGCTCCACCCATTGTCGTTTCCGACATCCATAAACTCAATAAAGCGAAGCATAATCCCGCGCTCTTTAAAGTAAGTCGCCATCGGGATAATTTCACTTTCATTGACACCTTTTTCAACGACCATATTAACTTTAATTTCAAAACCAATTTTTTGGGCAAAATCAATATTCGACAAAATAAAGTCTGGTTTTACGCCTCGACCATTTATTGCTCCAAAAATCTCAGGATTTAAAGCGTCTAGACTAATATTTAATCGGCGGAGCCCCGCATCGTAAAGTGCTTGTGCATGTTGGCGAAGTAATACTGCATTCGTTGTAAGTCCAACGTCTTCAATGCCATCAATTTTAAGTAGCTTGCCTACCAATATTGAAATGTCTTTTCGCATCAGTGGTTCCCCACCCGTAATCCGGAGCTTTTTCACACCAAGATCCGCAAATATTTGGGCAAAACGCTCAATCTCCTCAAATGATAATAGCTGGTCCTTCGGTAAAAATGCATAATCATCGCCAAATACCTCTTTTGGCATACAATACGTACACCTAAAATTACAACGATCCGTCACCGATATTCTTAAATCACGAATCGGCCGCCCTAATTTATCAACCATTTCACTCATTTTCTTCACCTCTTTCCAAATCTGTTTCGTAATTTATATTTTTAAAAATCTTATTTGCATGCTTCGTTAATCCATCGCCGTCAACCCATAATATATCGACTTCTTTTAAGAATTTCATCACACTTAACCGCCTTTGTTCTAGCGACTGTTGTAGTTTTTCTTTTACACGCCAATGCCAAACTGATACGAGCGGATGATGGGTGTCGCTAGTTTTAACGGCGATTACATCTTCTTGACGATACGGCATTAACCCTTCAATGACGCTCGCTTCTATATAAGGCATATCACAAGGCAAGATCACATAACGCTTGGCTGCAATAATATTCATCACTGAATAAATTCCAGCAAGTGGGCCGAGACCCGTAAACCGGTCATCATCTGTAATGACATGTAGTTCATTCGAAAAATGTTCTACATGTTCAGGTCTCGTCACAATTACAATCTGATCACAATGCGGTGCTAACGCGGCAGTCGCGTATTCATAGAAGTACTTGTTCCCCATCCGCGCAAATGCTTTCGGGGAACCGAATCTTCTAGATAAACCACCAGCTAATACAATGCCGACAGTCTTCATCCACCACTCACTGGAGGAATAAATGCGCACACATCACCTGTTTGAATCGTATCCTCTTTTAAAGCATACTCTTCATTAATCGCAACATGAATCATATCCTTACCGAATCCGGGATACTTTTCCTCTGCCCAATCGAGTAGTTGCTGAACCGTCATGGAATCTTTATCGATAGTTTCTTCGGATTTCCCAGTTAACTCACGAAGTCGAGCAAAATAATGCACTTTAATCATTCAATTTTCTCCCTTTCGTCGGATATTTTTTCTGCGCACCGATCCATTCTTCCCCGTCTTCCCAGATTTCTTTTTTCCAAATTGGGACGACTTCTTTAATTCGTTCGATTGCGTACTCATTTGCAGCATAGGCCGCCTGTCTATGTGGTGAAGAGACTGCGATTAGTACAGCAATATCTGATATATGTAATTCACCGATTCGATGAACGATTGCAACCTTAATTCCTGGCCACTTCTCTTCCATTTCCGCCCCAATTTCCGCCATTTTTTTCTCCGCCATTGGAACATACGCCTCATAAGATAAATATAACGTACGAACGCCATGTGTCCATTCACGCACGTTCCCCGTAAAAATAGTCACAGCCCCAGCACTTGCGTGGAGAACATAATCTGCGTATTTTTGAATGTCAATTGGCCCTTCTACTATTTCAAATGGCTTCATAAGCCATCCTCCTTTACCCATTGTAAAAACCAATCATCAACTTGGCCTTCATTTGAACGGTCAATTACTTCTACATCTAATTCCATTTTACCATGCCCGATGATGAATTGAATGTCTGACAGTTGTTGTAAATCTTGCCAATCATTATCATCGCGTAATAAAACTACTTTACATCCTTGTTCATTTTTATACCCTTCGATGAGTAACACATCTGGCTGATTTAAGGTCGCCATGTCTATTAATTGCGCGAAACTCGGTTCTTCATTTAATAACATTTGAGCTGTTCCAGCGCCGGCCACGAGAGACAGATCCGCCCCACTTTTAAAAAATTGCATCCCGTCCGTATTTTCGTCGGGCATATTAAGTAACGATGCATGTCCATGGTGCTTCAATACGGAAACCGTCATGCCTTCACTTTTCAACAAACGCACCCAGCGCGAGATCAGCGTTGTCTTGCCACTGTTTTTAAAACCGACGACATGTAAGGTTTTCATAGTTCCCACTGAGCAACGCCTTCTTCAACGCCGAGTAAGAGAACGTCTACTTCCATCCCTTTTGTATAGCCTCTCGTTCCATTCGGGAGAACAATGATACAATTTCCTCTTGCAATGGACGATACCGCGGCCGATTTATTAAAACCAGCTGGTGTAGCAACAGGTCCTTCTTCAGTCATTTCCCAAACAGCACGCACGAAGCGTAAGAATGGATTCGGTTTCGGAAAGTCCTCACCCAGCGTTGCTTTCATTCGAGGTAAATATGGCTTTTTTCCGCCCATCATTTTCAATAATGCAGGACGTGTAAATAATTCAAAGCCTGTAAAACATGCCGACGGATTGCCAGATAATCCAAATAATAAATGACTTCCTAATGTGGCGACAGTCGTCACACTTCCTGGACGCATAGCAACTTTATTGAACAATACTTTAGCACCTAATTTTTCGTAAATGACAGGTAAATAATCATAATCCCCTACCGACACGCCGCCTGTTGTAATAAGGACGTCTGTTTCAGCTAAAGCTTTTTCAACCATTTCCATACAAGCGTCCAGATTATCTCCAAGCATGCCATATGATTTATATTCAATGCCCATTCGCGATAATTGCGCAGCGATCATTGGGCCATTGGAATTCCGAATCTTCCCAGGAGTTAATTCTTCATGAACTTGTAGAAGTTCTGTACCTGTCGCAAGTATGCCAACGACCGGCTTTTTCGCGACTTCTACTTCCGCATAACCAAAAGTTGCAAGAAGTGCAATTGTCCCCGGGTGAATCAATGCTCCCGCTTCAATTAACACTTCTCCTTCTTTCGCGTCTTCACCTTGTACTGCTATATTTTCGCCAGCATCGAATGCTTTTCGAAGTGAAAAAGCGTTCTCCTGCTCTATCGTTTGTTCCAGCATAACGACGGCATCCGCATTTTCTGGGATTGGCGCACCTGTCATAATTCGAACAGCTTCACCTTTTTCTATACCGCGTTTTGCTAAATGACCTGCTCCAATTTCATCAATAACCTGAAAGTGAATCCGATTTTCTCCAGATGCACCTTTTGAATCTTCTGCACGAATCGCAAAACCATCGTATGGTGATCGATCAAATGGCGGAACGTCATGCTTTGCAATAATTGGCTCTTTTAACACACGACCATATGCTTGGTCCAGTGGAATTTTTTCACTTCCACCGATTTGTGCATGGTCCATGACAAGCTGAACAGCTTCTTTCACTGGAATTGGTTTTCTCATTAGTGACATTATCTTAAAACCTCACTTTTCTGCTATACTTTATATAAATCATCCCGAAAGGATTGAATTGTTTTGTCTAAATTAACGCATTTCAATGAACAAGGACGTGCCAAAATGGTTGACGTCTCTCATAAAGCTGAAACGGTACGAGTTGCCATTGCAAAGTCATCCATTATCGTGAATGAAGAAATTCACGCCCAAATTGCCGAAGGAACAAATAAAAAAGGGGATGTCTTTGCTGTTGCACAAATCGCTGCTGTAATGGCTGCGAAAAACACTGCAAACATCATTCCGATGTGCCATCCGCTTCCACTTACTGGCATTGACGTGCAGTTCGACTGGGCAATTGATCATGACAACAATCATTTCGAAATCATCATTCATGCCGAAGTAAAAACGAAAGGTCTTACTGGCGTGGAGATGGAAGCGTTAACTGCCGCTTCAGCCGCTGCGCTAACCATTTACGATATGTGTAAAGCGGTTGGAAAGGAAATGGTTATTGGGCCGACTATGCTTATGAAAAAAACGGGTGGAAAAAACGGAGACTTTGAGCGTCAACTATAAAACAGTTTAATAGAGATGGGCAGTTCGAATTTGAAACGATTTCAAAACGAGTTGCCCATTTCTTTTATTCAATTTTATGTTTGGTAATTTCATGCACGACGTGGTGTAGTTCAGGAAGAACCAGTTTTTTCATCGCTAGTTCTACAGCCTTTACTGAACCTGGCAATATATAAATAACTTTATCTTCAACTATGCCTGCCTCTGCTCGACTTAACAATGATTTTGACCCGACGTCTTCCGTATAACTTAGCATTCTAAATAACTCTCCAAAACCCTTTATATGTTTCGTAAAATACGGCTCAATCGTTTCAGGCGTGATATCCCTGAATCCTAAGCCTGTACCACCCGTTGTAACAATCCCCTGTACATTTGGATTTTCCAACCATTTTTCTATCACTTCTTCAATCTCTTGTTTTTCATCTTTACAAATGGATGATTCCAAAATTTGATGCCCTTCACTTTCAAGCATTTGGCGAATGGTATTGCCCCCACGGTCATTTTCTAGATGACGTGTATCACTTACAGTTAAGACTGCCAAAGCTAATGGTTGGTCCTTGCTATATTCATGATCTTTTGACATAATATGTCCTCCTCTTTCAACCAAAAAATTGGTGATACATCTTCCGTCCTTGTTGAATATCCTTTAATCCGTGAATGAGCAAGCGCCCATTCGCGAAAATAACACATCGATAATCATTTAACATCATTTCCAAGAAATAAGGTGTTTTTTTATAGGGCTGATTCAGGCGCTTGGCGACTGTTTCTACTTCTTCTAAAGTTAGTAA
Source organism: Sporosarcina ureilytica (assembly GCF_001753205.1). GTDB lineage: Bacteria > Bacillota > Bacilli > Bacillales_A > Planococcaceae > Sporosarcina > Sporosarcina ureilytica. Next base: position 3,387,176 of record NZ_CP017560.1, read on the forward strand.
ACGGCCTTTATCCGGAATCACTTGCACAGTATCTCGCCCGCAAAGAACCCCGAAACTTGTTCCTGCTTCTTTTTGCAAAGCCGGAAAACTAGGATTGTGTCCACATGTTTCGCATGTATCTCTTTTTAAGCGAGTAATTCCCGCCTCAACACTCGTATTATGCCAACAATCATAGGTCAGCATTTTCGTCCGTATTGTTTCTTTATTTCCCGAAAGCCATTTTAGCGCTTCCGCACTTTGATGGGCTGCCGTTATTTGGACCGCTGGCGCAATGATGCCCGCAGTATCACAAGTCTCATTAACTGCCGGTAGAGCCGGTAATAAACATTGAAAACAAGGAGTTTCTCCTGGTACAAAAGAATAAACTGTACTTAAACTACCAACGCAAGCCCCGTACACCCACGGAATGCCTCTTTTCCAGGCAACGTCATTGATGACTAATCGCGTTTCAAAGTTGTCCGTCGCATCAAGAATAAGATGGACGTTTTTACTAAGTTGTTCCATTAGCGGACCATCGATATGATCCAAAACCGCCTCAATTTCTATATCGGAGCGAATTTTTGTTAAACGACGTTTTGCTGCAATGACTTTTGGCGTCCCATTAATTGCATCTTGTTCCGTAAATAATTGTTGCCTTTGTAAATTAGATGCTTCTACATAATCCCTATCCGCAATGATTAATTTCTTAACACCTGCACGGACTAGCGTTTCAGACGTTGCCGTACCGAGCGCCCCACAACCGATGATAAGGACTGTCGATTCTGTAAGTTTTCGCTGACCTTGATCACCAATCGGCGTAAATAAAGTTTGTCTCGAATAACGTTTTTCCAACTTAAGTGCCTCTTTTCATTTTACAATAGAGTAAGGGCAACCGGTAAATTAACCGAATGCCCTCACTTTCACTCAGGTGTAATGTCCGTAAATGTACCGACGTATCTGAGCACTTCACCAGTTGAATCAGTGACTGTATGGATAGAGAGAAGCTCCAAATACTCTTCTCCGCTTTTCTTCTTATTCCATAACTTTCCTGTCCATTCACCTTCTTGCCCAATTTGTCCCCACATCGTCGTGTAAAACTCAGATGATTGTCTGCCAGAGCTTAAAACATTCGGATTTCGACCAATTACTTCTTCTTCCGCGTAGCCCGTCAATTCGGTAAAGGCAGGGTTAACACTTTCAATAGTCCCTTCCGCATTCGTTACAAGTATCCCTTGTCCCGTGGATTCGAATACATCCGAAGCGAGTTTTAATCGTTCCATATAGTACAACCAAATCACAAGAATTAAACTAACGAGTGCTACTTGGGAAAATGCCATAAACCCAATTGAATACGAGCCTGTCATTGAATAGACGGCAGAGAGTAATAGTGGTGGGAAAAATCCTCCCAAACCACCCATCATCGAAACAATTCCGTTTACAATGCCTGCTTGTTTATTAAAGAATGTCGGAACGAGTTTGAATATCAGTCCATTTCCGGCTCCAGCACAGACCGCGATAATTAAGGATCCGACTGTGTATAAACCAATTGATGGTGAAAACGCAAGAACAACAGCCGCTCCTGTTAATCCTGCAAAACAAACCATAAGCAAATTTAAAGGAGGAAATTTATCCCCAAGCCATCCACCAATTGGGCGAAATGCAGTTGCTAGGACAATAAAACCTGCTGTTCTCATACCAGCATCTACTTTCTCAATACCAAAATACGACACGAGGAAATTCGGTAAAAACACGGTGAACGCTACGAAAGAACCGAATGTAATAAAGTAAAACAATGAAAAGAACCATAATTTCTCATCTTTATAAACACTCTTAATTTGATCCATGATAGGCGCTTTCACTTTTGGTTCTGCCTTATCCCCTAAGAAAAAGTTAAGTGCTGCGAAAATGACTAGTACAATGAGATACAATTTAACAGTCGCTGTCCACCCAATTTGCGTCGCAATGATTGGTGCGGAAAATGTTGATACGGCTGTTCCTAAATTACCAATCCCGTATACCCCATTGACTAAACCATGTTTTTCTTTTGGGTAATACTTTGGCAGCGACGTTACACCGACGGAAAATACCGCTCCGCCTATCCCTAAAAACGTTCCACCAATAATTAAATCCATGAAGGATGATGCAGCGCTAATGTAAAACACCGGAAACAACAATATAATAAAACTAATCAAAAATACTAATCTAGCACCGATTATATTGGCATAGTATCCAAATGGAATACGCAAAACTGAGCCAAGCACAATCGGTAGAGCTGTCACAATTGCTAATCTCTCTGCGGGAATCGAAATATCTTCCACAATAAAAGGTAATAGAGAAGAGATTAATACCCATACCGCAAATCCAACTGTTAAGTTTAAGGTTTGTAACGGCAATTGAGCTTTCTTAATCAAGCAAATCACCTACTTATTTTTTAGTCATAAATGATTTTTGTTATATCTTTATTATTTTAGTAATCAATTCCACATTTAACATTACTACGTTAAATCATGAACAATGTTGATTTCCGTTCCGGGCGGACGCTTTCCGTGGGGCCGGCGGTAAGCCTCCTCAGTCGCTTCGCTCCCTGCGGGGTCTTACCTGTCCGGCTAATCCCACAGGAGTCGCCGCCCTCCACTACAATCAACGAAAATCCCACTGTACATGAACATCCAAGCATATCATTACCCCAACATAGCACTTCGTTAAGAGCGACTAAATTAGAAATACCCCTATTTTTGATAGGGAGCACTCCTTATCATATAATCGGCGTATACAACTGCTCATAAAGTTTGTCTTGTTCTTCAATACGTAAAATATTATCTACCATTGGAAATAGAATAGATTCCTCTTTCACAAAGTGCACGGTCAATACTTCAAATGCCTCTGCAGCATCATTCACTACTTGCTGCATATCTTCCATCGTAAAATGACTGACATCTCCCAGAGTATGATGGAGAAAATGTCCAATATACGCATCGATTTCTTCGTGCTCTTCTTCGGTTGCCTGAACTGGTCCTTGCTCATCTCCGACATACTGGGCAAGCATTGGGAATAAAAACTCTTCCTCTTTTTCAGTGTGATTTTTTAACGGTTCGATAAATTCTACAATTAACCTTCTAAGAGATTGTAATGCTTCATGGCCTTCTTCAACTGTATAAACATTCCGCTCAAAAGCTAGGACAATCGTATGCCATTCATCCATTAAGTAAGACAAATACTGATGTTCATTTTCCAATACCCTTAGGGCTGGAAGCGAAAACTTAAATTTAGCTGTCTTAGCCATTAGAGACGCACCTTCCTTTTAAAAATTTAACAACTTTTTTCGAAGTGCATATTCAAGCAGTTCGGGTCGATTTTTTAAGTTTAACTTTTCCATAATACGGGATTTATGGGCTTCGACTGTTTTGACCGAAATAAACAATTTTTCAGCGATATCTTTATTGCCGTATCCTTTTGCGGCAAGCGGTAATACTTCAATTTCCCGTTTCGTTAATATTTTAAATGGGTCATCTTCCAGGGTCTCTATATCATGTTTGACGAACTCACGGACAAGTGATGTAGCCATCGTTGGATGAATATACGTATCGCCACTATGTACGGTACGAATCGCTGACAATAGTTCTTCATCCGGTGCATTTTTCAATACATATCCTGATGCACCATTTCTCAATACATGAAATAAATATTCTTCATCATCATGCATCGTTAAAATCAAAATTTTAGTCTCTGGAAAATCCTCATGAATTTTACCCGTTGCGATTAGACCACTTTCTCCAGGCGGCATGCTTAGATCCATCAATATAACGTCAGGTCGATGTTTCGCGACTAAGGCATAAGCTTCTAGTCCGTCAGCTGCTGTCGCTACCACTTCCATATCCTCTTGAAAATTTAAAATATGCATAAAACCACTTCGGACAACGGCATGGTCATCCGCGATAATGATCTTCAATTAATTCGTTCACTCCTTTCAAACACTATTGAAGCGGGACTTTTAAGCAAATCCGTGTTCCTTCTTCCACTTTCGACTGAATGATTAATCGGCCTCCAACAAGTTCGGCACGTTCTCTCATCCCATATAAACCAAGACCGGTTCCTTTTGAATGGCCCTCGTTAATATCGAATCCGATCCCTTCATCTTCTACATGCAGTTCAAGGTTGCCCTCCTGTTCGAAGAGACTTACTGCAATCAAATCTGTTCCCGCATATTTTACCGCATTGAAAACTGCCTCTTGACACACACGGTAAACAACCGTTTCAATTTCCCCTTCGTATCGTTTTTCTTGTAAATTCGCAGTGAACTCAATCACTAACCCATAATTCTTTTCAATCCATTTAAAATGAGTTCTAAAAGCTGCCTCTAACCCTAAATCATCTAAGGTAGCTGGCCTTAGTTCTACAGATAGATGACGAATATCTTCAAGAAGTCGCATCAAAGAACCTTCTGTTTGCTGAATCTTCTTCAATGCTTTATCGTCAATTTCCATATATTTTAATACCCGTAAATCAATGACCGCGCTTAACATTTCTTGTGCAACACTATCATGGAGTTCGCGGGAAATTCGTTTTCTTTCATCTTCTTGCGCTTTAATAATTCTCTTTGTCATTGTACTTTGATATAAGGCCTCTTGTGTTGCAAGTTGCTTTGTTGAATCACGAAGCATAAGCAAGCGTATGCCATTTTCCTCATCAATCGTTTGGTAACTCGCCATGTACGGAATTACGCCTTTCCCTGTTGTATCTAAATATACTTGGAAGGAACTAAAATCAGCCGACGGATTCGATAAATAGCAAGAAACGCAAGTTCGCAGTTCTTGTTCACTCGTATACCCTTTACAAGATAGACAGATTGCCTTCCTTTCTCCACCCATCATGCGTTTTACAACTTCGGTGTCTAAAATTTTTTCAGCTACTCGATTCATTGCGATTACTCTCTTCGAACGATCAAAAAAGAAAATAGCCTCACCTGAGTTGTCGTACATTTTCATTAATAAACTTGTCAATTGATTATTCAGTAGCTCTGTCATTCTTCCACCATCTCCAAATGGTAATACGGACTGAACGTTGGAACCGCTTCACTTTTGAATTGTTCAAAAAGGTCAGGCGTTACTCCCCGGTCATCACGGAAAGCAACGAGAAGTACACCCTTTACACGATTATCTTTATATAGCGGAATCGCTCCAAAGCTAGTCAGCGATTCCGCAATTAGAATTGGATAGTTAAATAAGTGTGTTTGCCCTATTTCACTTTCTACATTCTCAACTAGGAAAGGCTTTCCTGTTTTAAATACATTGCCTGCGATTCCTTTGCCCGACTGTAAAACGATTCTTTTATACCGGTCACTTTTGTTTCCAAGTACATGCTCCCATTTTAATACATACCGAAGTTCTGCTGATTGCACGAGCGCTAAGGCGATAAAGTCAAAGTGGAATTTGTCTTTTATTTTTTTAAGTGCTTGTTCATAGTTGAACGGTGTTTGGTCACGCATATTGATTTCTCCCATTCTTGAAAAAGCACGTACGCATTTTTCAATTAGTATTCTGACGATGTCTTCTATATATAATATAACTTCTTTCTAGATAATTTAATGGTACACTCCAGACGTGAACTAGTCTTGTAAATGGCCATATTGCCGTTATTAGAAAACCAGATAAGATATGGAGTTGGAAGGCAAGTGGAACACTCGACATAAAGCTAGCTTCTGGTTGGAAAATTAATAACTTACGAAACCAAATCGAGATTGATTCGCGATAATCAAAATCAGGTTGCGTAATACTTGTACCAATCACACTGTACATCCCGATAAACACGATAAAAAGTAACAATGCATTTACAATTAAATCCGAAGCAGACGATAATTCACGCACACTTTTTATCGTAAAACGACGCGACGTTAATATAAGCATACCTAAAAACGTCACAACGCCAAAGAATCCACCTACCCAAAAGGCACCCATATGGTAAAGCCCATCACTGATTCCAACTGCACGTGTCCATTCTTTTGGAACACCAAGACCTACAACATGCCCTGCAATGACAGGAATAATCCCGATATGGAATAATAAACTTCCAATCATCAATTGTTTCTTTTCAATAAACTCACTAGATTTCGCTGTCCAGCCAAATTGATCAGTTCGCCATCTGAAAATATGGCCGACGATAAAAATCGCAATACATAGATACGGAAAAATAACCCAAAGAAATTGCTCCATCATGGCCGCTGCGCCTCCTGACGTATACAAGACTTAAATGTTTCCCTCAATCCTCTGACTAAATATAAATAGGGACTATTATACTTTTCGAGCGCTTTTAATAAATGATAAGTACCGTCTTCCATCACCGCTAAAAGCATCCCGAAACTCCTTGGGGCTCTGTCATCCCCTACCCATTCAGCCGCGTAGATGAACTCACACATTAAAGGAAGATAATCAGATAACTCACTATTAGGCATACTCAAACCAAACATTTCATATAAAACCTTCAACCTAGCAAGCATCTGTCCGCGATCTTTTGCATCTTCATACTTTACATAAGTCATGAACAAAGTCGTTTCCTTTTGGAAATCGAAGGTGTATGTATACATTTCCTTAATTTCCTCAAGGCTGTATTTATGCATTTCATCCCAATAAATCTTTAAATCTTCATACGCTGGGTGAGAAGAGTCCACAGACTCTTCAAACACCAACGGATGATAGGTAAGTTTTTCGGGGTACGTAAGTTGATTTGCAAAGAAGCCAAAGATATGTTTTTCTTCATATAACTTCGCTAAATCAATCACGCCAAATCCCCCCGTAGAAGTTCTCTTCATAAATTTGTTTGCCTGTTTTCTTTGGTGCAACTGGGCCGCAGCCATCACAACTGCCATCTTCCATAGGAACTGTTGCCGCATAACTATATGGGCTTTCAGTCATGCCCATACTGTAATCGCCCATTTCCTCATATCCAGTTGAACCTTGTGCACGATATGCATTCATATGCTTCGTTCTTGTCGAGGTTGGAATGACAAAACGATCTTCATATTTTGCAATCGCTAGGAGACGATACATTTGCTTGGTTTGATTTGCCGTTAATCCTACTCTATCAAGACGCGACTCATCAAAATCTTGGCCAGAGGACAGTGCTCTCATATAAGACCTCATCATAGCCATACGTTGCAACGCTTCTTTCACGGTCTCCGTATCTCCTGCCGTCAACATATTTGCTAAGTACTGAATAGGAATACGCATTTCTTCAATTGCCGGGAAAATTGCATCCGGATTTTTTATTGAATCTTTCCCTTCAAAGTAGTTCATGATTGGACTTAACGGTGGCACATACCAAACCATTGGAAGTGTCCGATACTCTGGATGTAATGGGAATGCAAGTTTATATTCGATTGCTAATTTATAAACTGGTGAATTTTGTGCTGCCTCAAGCCATTCTTCCGTAATCCCGTCTTTACGCGCCTGTTCAATCACTTCAGGGTCATGCGGGTCAAGAAATAAGTCACATTGCGCTTGATATAAATCTTGTTCATTAGGCGTGGAAGCCGCTTCCAATACGCGGTCCGCATCGTATAGTAAGACGCCTAAATAGCGAATACGCCCAGTACATGTCTCTGAACAAACTGTTGGTAATCCCGACTCAACACGCGGGAAACAGAATGTACATTTTTCCGCTTTATTTGTTTTCCAATTGAAGTAAACTTTCTTATATGGACACCCGGTCATACAGTAGCGCCAGCCACGACAAGCTTCTTGATCAACAAGGACAATTCCATCCTCATCGCGTTTATACATTGCGCCTGATGGACAAGATGCAACACATGATGGATTCAAACAATGTTCGCAAAGTCTTGGCAAGTACATCATAAATGCTTTTTCAAAATTAAATTTGATTTCTTCTTCAATTTTTTCGATGTTTGGATCATTGGGCCCTGTAATATGAGCACCTGCCAACTGGTCTTCCCAGTTTGGTCCCCATTCTAGGTCCATATATTCACCAGTTACAGCGGATTTCGCACGCGCTACAGGCGTGTGTTCACTTTCTCCCGCCATCGTTAATTTTTCATAGTCATATGTCCATGGCTCATAGTAATCTTTCATTTCAGGCATGTCAGGGTTATAGAATATTTTACCTAATGCTATTTTCGATAATTTTGAACCTGACTTTAATTCTAGTTTCCCTTTTTTATTAAGGTGCCAACCACCTTTGTAGTGTTTTTGGTCTTCCCATCGTTTCGGGTAACCAATTCCTGGCTTTGTTTCAACGTTATTAAACCACATATATTCAGCACCTTCACGATTCGTCCATGTGGATTTACATGTCACACTACATGTATGACACCCAATACATTTATCTAAATTCATAACCATTGCAACTTGCGCTTTAATCTTCAAGCCAATTTACCTCCTTCATTTTGCGGACTGCGACATAAACGTCCCGCTGATTTCCGATTGGTCCATAATAGTTAAACCCGTAACTTAATTGCGCATAACCACCAACCATTTGCGTTGGTTTCATATGAATCCGTGTCGGTGCGTTATGACTTCCGCCGCGTGTTTCTGTAATTTTAGAACCTGGAACTTGAATATGTTTATCTTGCGCATGGTACATAAACATTGTCCCTTTCGGCATTCTATGACTCACAACAGCACGGGCGGTCACTACACCATTTCGGTTATAAACTTCAAGCCATTGATTGTCATCAATATCATGTTCTCTTGCATCTTCATCAGAAATCCAGACGGTTGGTCCACCACGGAAAAGAGTCAACATATGTTGATTGTCCTGATAAGTTGAGTGAATATTCCACTTACCGTGCGGTGTCAAGTATCTTAGTACAAGAGAATCTTGCCCACCGATAATTTGTTTATCACGCGGTCCAAATACCATTGGCGGCAATGTTGGTTTAAAGACAGGTAATGCTTCTCCAAAGTCTAGGAATAATTCATGGTCAATGTAGAAGTGTTGTCTTCCTGTCAACGTTCTAAATGGGACGAGTCTTTCGATATTCGTTGTGAACGGTGAATAGCGTCTTCCCAATTTATTCGATCCTGAAAACACAGGCGTTGGAATTACTTCGCGCGGTTGTGCAGTAATGTCAGCAAACGTAAATCTCTCAGCTGTTCTATCCGCAGAAATATCTTTCAACTCTACTCCGGTCATGTCTTCCGCCACTTCGAATGCCTTTTGTGAAACTTTCCCATTTGTTGCAGATGATAACGTTAAAATTGCTTCTGCCACTTGTTTGGCAGTATGCAATTTTGGTAGTCCATTTTTAATCGACTCATCAAAATAGGTTCCATTTATACTCTTCATTAATTCATATTCTTCTGCCACCGAGAAGCTAACACCGTGAGCGCCTACTTTTCCTGTTGCAAGTAGCGGTCCTAGCGTGATGTATTTATCATACACTTGCGTATAATCACGCTCGACAATCGTCATCGCAGGCATTGTTTTACCCGGAATTGCCTCAACTTCGCCTTTTTTCCAATCCTTTACTGTCCCGTAAGGTTGCGCAATTTCTTGAGCAGAATCGTGCGCAAGTGGAGTTGTGACTAGATCTTTATATACACCAGGCAAATGCGTCTTAGCCATTGCGGAAAACGCTTCTGCAATCGAGCGGTAAATATCCCAGTCAGAACGTGCTTCCCAAAGCGGATCTACAGCAGGATTGAACGGATGAACAAATGGGTGCATATCCGTTGACGATAAATCATGCTTTTCATACCAAGTCGCCGCCGGTAGCACGATATCCGCATACATTGGTGTGGCCGTCATGCGGAAGTCAATTGCGACAAGTAAATCAAGTTTCCCTTCAACATCTTCTCGCCAAGCCATTTCTTCCGGTTTCAAATCTTCGTTTGGCATAGCGAGCAACCCATCAGATGCACCGAATAAATGCTTCATGAAGTACTCTTGCCCCTTCGCAGAACTGGAAACTAGATTTGAACGCCAGACAAATAATGAACGTGGGAAGTTTTCCGGTGCTCCCGGATCTTCCGCAGCAAATTCGGTTTTACCAGATGTTAATTGTTCAACTGTATATTCTACAATTTCTTCAGTTGTTACTTTGCCTTCTTTCGCCGCATCCTCTGCGAAAGTTAAGCTATTTTTATTAAACTGTGGATAAGATGGTAACCATCCTAATCTAGCCGCTAGCACGTTATAATCGGCTGGATGTTCATAACGGGCCTTACCAGCAGTTGGTGACATGAGTAGATCTGCTCCCATTTCTTCATATTTCCATTGATCAGTCGCGAAATAGAAGAAGGATGTTGCGTTTTGTAATCGAGGCGGAGCTTGCCAATCTCTTGCAAAAGCAACCGTAGCCCACCCTTCAATCGGACGACATTTCTCCTGCCCTACGTAATGCGCCCAACCGCCGCCGTTTACACCTTGTGAAGCAGTTAACGTGACAAGGTTTAAAATCGATCTGTAAATCGTATCACTGTTAAACCAGTGGTTAATTCCAGCGCCCATAATAATCATCGAACGTCCACCTGTATCAATTGCATTCTGAGCAAATTCATGCGCAATTTGAGTAACGAGTTCTGGCTTTACGTCTGTAATCTTCTCTTGCCAAGCAGGCGTGTATAATGACTCCGCGTCATCGTAACCTGAAGCCTCTAGCTCACTGCCAATTCGATTAATACCGTACTGACTAAGCATCAAATCGTACACAGTCGTCACAAGACGTTCTTGACCATCTCCACACTTAATTTTTTTAACTGGAATAGGTCTTTTAAAAGTTCCGTTTGCAACGTTGTCGAAATAAGGGAAGACAATTTCTTTCCATTCCGCGCCGTGATCTGCGATAGATAATGCGGGTTCGACTTTCGTACCGTCTTCGTTTTCTAAAATTAAATTCCATTTTGCATCGTCTTCCCAACGTTGGCCCATTGTACCGTTTGGAACGATGATTTCATCTGCTGCCTTGTCAAAAATGACCGGCTTCCATTCCGCGTTTTGTGAATCCTTCCCTAAATCACTTGCACGCAAGAAACGTCCCGCTTTATAAGCGCCCTCATGTTCTTCCATTAAAATTAAAAATGGCATATCTGTATATTGTTTCGCGTAATTCAAGAATAGTGGCTCTTGTCGTTTTTGATAGAATTCATCTAAAATAACATGTGTCATCGCCTGTGCAACAGCAGCATCTGTACCTGGATGTGCTGCAATCCAATCGTCGGCATGAACAACGCTTTCCGCATAATCTGGTGCTACGGAAACAACTTTCGTTCCTTTATAACGGACTTCTGTTAAGAAGTGAGCGTCTGGCGTTCTCGTAAGCGGTACGTTTGAACCCCACATAATAATATAGCCAGAGTTATACCAATCACTTGATTCTGGTACGTCCGTCTGCTCTCCCCAAATTTGTGGGGAAGAAGGCGGTAAATCTGCATACCAGTCATAGAAACTAAGCATTTCTCCGCCAAGCAACGATATGAAACGCGCGCCTGAAGCATAACTAACCATGGACATAGCAGGAATTGGCGTAAAACCAGCAATTCGGTCAGGCCCATATTGTTGAATTGTATAAATTAGTTGAGCTGCAATCATAATTGTTGCATCACGCCAATCTACACGAACATGGCCACCTTTCCCACGCGCTTTTTTATAGTCATTTGCTTTTTCTGGATCTTCTACGATACTTGCCCATGCTTTAACAGGATCTTTTAATTCAGAAACAGCTTTTGTCCACAAACGCCACAACTTTCCTCGTATGTATGGATGCTTTACTCTGAGCGGACTGTATTCATACCAAGAAAACGATGCCCCACGCGGACAGCCCCGCGGTTCAAACTCCGGCATGTCAGGGCCACAAGAAGGGTAGTCAATTTGCTGGTTTTCCCACGTAATAATTCCGTTCTTCACAAACACTTTCCAACTACAAGAACCCGTACAGTTTACCCCGTGTGTTGTTCGGACGACTTTATCGTGCGACCAACGTTTCCGATACATATCTTCCCAATCCCTGCTCTTTTCGTCTAAAATCGACCAATTTCCTGAAAATTTTTCAATCGGTTTGAAGTATTTAAAATCAAACTTTCTGTTACGTTTCTGTTTTTGCATTAGAACTAACAGCTCCTTCTCGTATGAATGACAAATTCCAATACTCTCTCAAACTAATTCGACATATCTTTATATCTAACAATTACTCTCTGTTTTAATTGTAAAAAAGTTTATAATATTTTCCCATTAGGGAAAGTCCTATTTTCTTTCAGGTCTACCCTAATTAAATTGTTTGCAACTAGAACTACCGTAATTTTCGATAAACCCTGGAGGTCATTTGTAGGCTAGTGCTAACACAGCATTTTTTCACACGCACAAAAAATGCACCCAAGCTTAAGCTGGATGCATGTAGAATAAATTTTATAAATCGTCAAAACCATTTAAATCACTCGTTTTAACATATTGCCTGGATGCTTGTTCAAAGAAATCTGTTTTTGTATCGTCAAAACTATCGACGTAAGCCTTTATCCAACGCATTGGATTTTTTGTATACTCCGGATATAGCTCACTCAAACCGAGCATTCTTAACATTTTATTGGCACGATACTTTATGTATCCTGCCATTTCATCAATGTCAATGCCGTCAATAGCTCCCAGAACGTAACGACTCCAAATAATTTCCTGTTCTACGGAATGGTCGAATTGGTCATACACCCAAGCGGTAAAGCCTTCCGTATTATAGCTTGGGTTTTCAGCCAATGTTGCACGGAAGATGTCGCTAATGGCACGTCCATGCTGCAATTCATCGCGATTGATATATGAAATCATCGTTGAAGTCCCGACCATTTTTTGATTGCGCGCCAAATTGTAGAAAAATGCAAAGCCGCTATAGAAAAACAAACCTTCTAATAATGTCGTATAAACCATGGCTTTTAACGCAGAGCCAATAGATGGTCTTTCCGCGAATTCATTGTAAACTTCAACAATTCGCTTATTCCTGCGCATTAATACTTCATCTGTACGTCCCATCTCGAATGATTCGACTTGTTTATCGTATGTTGTTACTGACGAAAGCACATACGCATAACTGTGGTTATGCTCGCTTTCTTGATCAGCAATCGTCGCCATTAGAGATTTCACCGATGGGTCTGTTGAGAAATGGGACAATCTTGCCGCAATATCCGTTTGCGGTCCGTCAAGTGTTGCCAGCAATCCGATGATTTTCAAAAAGGCATCTTGCTCCGCCGCCGTTAACGTCGGAAACTGTTTTACATCTTGCGTCATATCTACCTCATTCGCTGTCCAAAACAGTGATCGAATCTTTTGTCTCAATGTGTAAAAATGCGGATACTTTAGGTCATTCCAATTTAAGATGCCACTCGCTTTTCCACCAAAAATGGCTGTTGATTTATTTGGATGCATAGGATCTAATACTTTTACGCGTGTAAGTGTAACCAATGTTCTAAAACTCCTTCCGCCCACTTCACAACTTCCGGCTCCTGTGTACCTCTTGGGCTCTGTTCTATTTTAAGTGGAGGGTACATTGAATGATAAAATTCCGCCAACTTTACTGCCGCTTGGCAAAATAAAGCGTCCCCTCCAAACTGGGTGTCTCCTGTCCCAAATACATAAACATGCGCTGGTTTATAACCTACATCTAATACGAAATCTTTCACTTCTTCAGGTGTTGCACCTTTTTCCCACGTAAATGAACCAACGATCATTCCACCGAAATTAGCAAGGTCCGGGATTGAGCCGCTGCCGATTCGATGTAACGTCACATCTACCTGACGACTTACGAATGTTTCTTGAATGAGTTCTGCAACTTCCTGCGTATTTCCGCTATACGTTGCATAAGCAATTAAGAATGACACCATTCGCACTCTTCAATATCTGTTGCACTTGAGCGTGTATAATAAGTCGTTTTCAATCCCGATTGCCAAGCTTGTAAATGTAGGTCCAACAATACAGAAGCCCGTATTGTATTTGGAACGTATAAATTAAACGAAATTGACTGGTCAATATGCTTTTGCCTTGCTGCATTTTGACGAACCGACCATCTTTGATCCACGATATAAGCCGAACGACGGTAAACATCATACGTATGATGATCAAGATCTGGCGCAACGACTGGTAATTTAAAGTCCTTCTTCTCTTCGTGATAAAACGGTTTGAAAATTGGGTCAATGGAAGCTGTAGAGCCCGCAATCACAGACGTTGATGAATTCGGGGCAACTGCCATTAAATAACCATTTCTAATGCCGTGAACCGCTACATCCATCCGCAGTTCATTCCATAGATTTGAGTCATACCCTCTGCGCTCAAAATACGCGCCTGTATGCCATTCCGAATCTTTATAAAGTGGATAGGCGCCTTTCTCTTTGGCTAATTCCATCGATGTCGCGATTGTGTAATAGGCAATTTTTTCGTATAACTGATCTGCATATTGTACCGCCTCATCAGACTCCCACTGAATATTTTCTTGTGCTAATAAATGATGCCACCCAAATGTCCCAAGACCAATCCCGCGATAACGCGCGTTGGTCCGTGCGGCTTGAACGACCGGAATTTTATTTAAATCAATGACATTATCAAGCATGCGCACTTGAATCGAAATCAATCGTTCTAATACATTTTCCGGCACTGCCCGTCCTAGATTAATAGAAGACAAATTACACACAACGAAATCTCCTGGTTTTGCACGAGTGACGATGACGTCATCTTCCAAAGTTACGGACTCAAATTCTGTTGGACTCATATTTTGAGCAATTTCCGAACATAAATTAGAGGAATAAATCATGCCTTCATGTTTATTCGCGTTGGAACGATTCACTTCATCTCGATAAAACATAAACGGAACCCCAGTTTCTAGTTGACTACGCAAAATACGTTTCATTAAATCTATCGCAGGGATTGTTTCACGACTTAATGAAGGATGCGCAACACACGCCGCGTATTTCTCACGGAATGAACCACTTCCACGCGTTTCATCATAAAAATCTTCTAAAGAGTATCCCATTACTTGGCGCACTTCATGCGGATCAAACAGATGCCACTCACCACGCGCTTCCACTTGTTCCATAAATATATCTGGCAAACAAATCCCTGTAAAAATATCATGCGCACGCATTCTCTCGTCGCCGTTATTCAACTTCAGATCGAGAAACGTCATAATATCTTTATGCCAAGCATCCAAATAAACCGCAATCGCACCTTGCCTTTGTCCAAGTTGATCTACACTAACTGCCGTATTATTCAATTGTTTAATCCAAGGTAAAACCCCACTTGAAGCCCCTTTAAATCCACGAATTGAAGAACCACGACTTCTGACTTTCCCCATGTAAACGCCAATCCCGCCGCCATATTTCGACAAATTGGCAATATCTGTATTACTGTCATAAATGCCTTGTAATGAATCATTGACCGTATCGATAAAACAACTCGACAATTGCCCGTGCGGCTTTCCTGCATTCGCCAAGGTTGGCGTCGCTACCGTCATATACAGATTGCTCATCGCCCAGTAAGCTTCTTTAATTTTCTCAAGTCGATTTTCCACTTCATCTTGCATAAGCGTCATTGCAATAACGAGCCATCTTTCCTGGGGAAGTTCGACTGGCTCTTTATTGAAATCAACCGCCACATAACGGTCCATTAACGTTTTTAGCCCAATGTATGTAAATAACCGGTCCCTTTCCGGTTCAATAATTTGTCCGAGTTGCTTTAATTCAGCTTCTGTATATTTATCAATTAACACGGAGCTATATAACCCTTTTTCGACAAGTCGACTAACATGATAATAAAAATCACTATAAACCGATACGCCCCGACGATTTTCTTCCAGCATATAAATTTTATTTAAATAAATCCTGGATGCAATAAATGTCCAATAAGGCTCATCTTCAGCAACATAACTAATTACTTCAAGGATCATCGCCCTAGTCCAATCTTTAACGTCTCCCTCGTTATTTCTTTCCTTCCAACGATAGCTCGCCTTTAAAAGTGGAGCAATTTTTTTAGCGCCAAATTCTCGTTGTAAGTCGTTTAGTACTTCATCAATCATCGATGTTCGAATAATCGTTGTCATCTTAAAAACTCCTCTCAGTTATGTACATCTGAACCGCGTTTGATTTTGGAGGCTGAACGTAAAAAAGCGATAGCTCTGCCTCTTCGGCAGAGCTATCGCTCATGATTTATAAGTTGGAAACTGAAAGGTTTTACTAAAAAACGAAACAGCAAGACCTGTTCGCTTCCACCTCTCAACCCCCGAAGAAAGTGTCGCTTGACGAAAAAACTGGCAGGTCTCCTGGCTTACGCTTCTACCTTCTGCCTACCCTTCCCGTAGATTCTCCACAGTGGTTTACCTGGCAGTCGTCAGCGATTACAGTTGCGGGGACAGCTCCGGATTTCCGGATTCCCTTTTAAACCGATTTCGGCACCAACTCTTCGTACTACACTATATGTTGTATGTCGTTACTATTTACACCCTAACATATTGTGTTTGAAACAGCAATAAGATTCAACAAATAGATTGAATAATGTTTTTGCAGGTACTATTTTATGCGGATTTTCTTCTTTTCGGCTAGTGAAAGCTACCGGTCCTTTTTGAATTAATATGGATTTTTCTTATTACGCTTTTTAGGCCTATGTGGTACATATCTTTTTTCTTCTTTGACTGGACGTGAATCTTCTTCTGGTTTTTCAATATCTGGCTCTGAAGCGAACTCCGTTTGTAAATTTTCTCTGTTGAAAGTGTTAAAATTCGCATCCTCGATTGGATCTTCTTCATGGAAAAGGAACTTCTGTAAATATTTATGAAAAATTGCTTCCCCTATCGCAATCGCAATTGCAGAAATAAATGCGGCACGTCCCATTCCCTGCCCATTAAATAGAAAAGCGCTACCTAACAAGACGACAAAAAATGCGATACCGAAGTCAGCAATCGTTGCGGCTAAATTTCCATACCGAGGTAAAATGACCATATCACCAACGAAGGAAATACCTGTTAATAGAACACTTAGAACCAAAATGTTGGCAAATGACATATCGAACATTCCTAATACAATCCATAATACAACTGTGACCATTAAAAACTTTATTATCAGTGAGCCTATAGACGACTTCACTTCTCACAACCTCCTTTCCTTTAATATTAACTTCTAATGAATCCCATAAATACTTCAAATGTATAGAACTTCTGTAAATAAGAGAAGATAAAAATCATAAAGCGACAGGAGGCTAATTAACATACTTTCCATAACTCGGAATGGCAATCTCATCAAATTCTTTCGCCAATTTCTTCAAGTTATCTGCTAGTTCTTGACCAGACATCGGTTGGCCATGTCCAGTTATTGCAACAGTAGGATTTAAAGCTGCTAACTTCTTTACTGAACGCCATGCCGCTGACCAATCCGGCGTTAAATAGCGCGGCGGGCCGCTTATTTCCTTTTCTTGCGTCAACACTTTATAGAGATACTCTTGCTTAACTGTCACAAAAGCATCACCGACAATGAGCGCACGGTCTTCTTCCCTAAAAAATGAGACGTGGCCAGGTGAATGCCCTGGTGTATGAATCCAACGAAACTTAGGCAAATACGGGACGTTCCCATCCTCTGGAAGGGCGCTAACGCGGTCGCCGAGCTCAATTGGATCGATTGGGAAAATAGGAGACACTTTCGAAACCATTCCGCCTTCAACAGTCGGATCTGGATTAGGATAACGCTTTTTGCCAGTTAAGAAAGGAAGCTCCAGCTTATGCGCATAAACCGGGATATCCCAATGATTAATTAACTCAACAATCGCGCCGACATGATCAAAATGACCATGTGTTAATAGTATCGCCTTAGGACGTTTGCCTACCCCAAAACGTTTTTCAACTTCAGAAATAATTTTTTCGGCGGAGTATGGCATGCCTGCATCAATCAAAACAAATTCCTCGTTTTCCGGATTACCAATTAAAACGATATTTACAATTTGTATCGTATAGCAATACAAATCCGGCAAAACCTCAGTCCCTGTCCCACTTTCAATTGAAGTAGCAGGAATAAACTTATAATCGTCTCCGTATGCTAAATTCTCGTCCAACATCTGTCCACCTCCTTTAGTCGGGACAACTTTATGGTGTTCATAAATAAGCTTGTTATACAAAGGCTGTTTCATTACACGAAAACTTGAATAGGGTTGCACTAATTGTAAATACTGATATTTCGTATTATGTGCAAAAAGTGGATTATAAAGTTGTTATCTAAAATTAAAGTAAAACCAAAAACGTTGGCATCGTATACGACACCAACGTTTTACAATTAATTTTTATGCTCTTCTTCCCAACACTCCGCGCCTTTTAGCCCCGGAATCGATTTCGCTTTAAATACTGGGTTGACCCCTTGTTTGCGTTGCATTGTAAAATCATCCAACACTTTAAATGCCACTTTACCAAGAATAATAATAACGACTAGGTTCAATATTGCCATCAAGCCCATAAATAGATCCGCCATATTCCAAACGATGTTTACTTTCGCCATCGCGCCAAACATGACCATTGCAAGGACTAAGAAACGATAAGCCGTCATCCATGACTTATGTGCACCAATAAATTCAATATTTGTCTCTCCGTAATAGTAATTTCCGATAATCGAGCTAAAAGCAAAGAAAAAGATGGCAATCGCCACAAAATAAGGCGCCCATGCCCCGACATGCACTGCCATCGAAGCTTGCGTTAATATAATTCCATCTTGTTCTCCTGTCGCATAAAGCCCACCTAAAATAATGATGAAGGCGGTTGCTGAACAAATCATAATTGTATCGAAAAACACACCTAAACTTTGCACAAGTCCTTGCTTAGCTGGGTGAGATACGTTCGCTGTCGCCGCTGCGTTGGGCACACTTCCCATCCCAGCTTCGTTGGAAAATAATCCACGGCGAATACCTTGCATCATCGCAGCGCCTATTCCACCACCAACGGCTTCTTTAAGACCAAAAGCATCCGCTACAATCAAATTAAAAACAGCCGGAATATCTGAAATGTTCATAATGACAACATATGCAGCAACAAGTAAGTAGAATACTGCCATAATTGGCACAATTAACTCCGTCACTTTTACAATTCTTTTAACGCCGCCAAAAATAATCACAGCCGTGACAAGCACCAACACGAGCCCGATAATCCAATCTGTAATGCCGAAAACGTCTGCAAAGGACTGGCTAATTGTATTCGATTGCACTGCATTAAAGATAAAACCGAAACAGAATGTCAACAAAATTGCAAAGACAATCCCTAACTTCCGAAAACCAAGCGCTTTTTCCATATAATAAGCGGGTCCACCTCTAAAAGTGTCACCGTCCTTCACTTTATACACTTGGGCAAGCGTACTTTCAATAAAAGCTGTAGCCATTCCTATAATCGCAATGACCCACATCCAAAAAACAGCACCAGGACCTCCAATTCCAATCGCAAGCGCAACTCCTGCAACGTTCCCCGTTCCTACACGAGAAGCCGCACTAATCGTAAATGCTTGGAACGGTGATACTCCGTCATTACTTTCCTTTTTCTCAAAAACTAACCGGAACATCTCTTTGAACAAACGAACTTGTACAAATTTTGTACGAACCGTAAAATAAACTCCAACAACTAAAAGCAAGCCGATTAATATATATGTCCATATAAAATCATTTGCTAGACCAACCAACCAATTAAGCGCATCCATAATCATATAAAATCCCCTTTCAACTAAAAATCTTTTTCTCAAAAAAATATTAAAAGATTATAATACAATGTAACTTCTCTGAACACAACACTATTTTTTAGTAAAGTGACAAATTTAATTTGACTTTTATAGCACGAGACCTAAGACTTTACATTAGAAACGTATCTACGTCATCGTTTCTTAAGCATAAAAAAAGATGTCTAAAGGATCCACCGCCCTTTAAACATCTTGAGCATCTTCTGCACGAATAAACCTTATTTCCTAAAATTACTAACGTAGTGACAGTCACCCAAACACTTATAATAGTTGAGATAAACATGAATCTTTAAATTTTCATGTTTGTTTGGGTGACTGTAGTCATCAAAAAAAGGCATTGCAAGGGAATCCCCACCAATATGAATTGGTCAGAAATTCCTCCATGCATGCCTCTGTTTATCAATACCAAACATTTATTATCAAACTGGTTAGATTAACCCCAAATTTCTTTGGAAATATCCACAATAAACTTTAACTTCTCCCACTGTTCTTCTTCAGTCAATTTATTGCCATGATGCGTGGACGCAAATCCGCATTGCGGACTTAAGCAAATTTGATCGAGCGGCACATATTTTGAAGCTTCTTTTATACGTGACTTAACAAGCTCCCTACTTTCAAGTTCTCCACTTTTAGATGTAATTACGCCCAATACAACTTTTGCTCCGTCTTTCGGAATATGTTGAAGCGGTTCAAAGCCACCTGAACGCTCATCATCATATTCGAGGAAAAAACCGTCTACTTTTTCTTTCGCTAAAAATCTTTCGGCAATTATATCGTAACTGCCTTCAAATGCCCAGTTAGATCGATAGTTTCCTCGGCACAGATGAGTCGTCACAAATAAATCTTCAGGTTTCCCTTCTAATACGCCATTTGCCACCCGAAGCGCCAAATCAATTAAATACTCTCTTGAATATTCACCGTCATTCCACGGGATATCAGGCGCTGATAGTCCCGCAATATATACATCATCCAGCTGCAAATAACGAACGCCAGCCTCATAGAAAGCTTTGATCGCATCACGGTAAGCTTGAATGATATCATTTGCATATTCCTCGATGTCCGGATAGATATTTTCATCCCTAATTCCAATATTAAACAATTGGTTTGGACTCGGAATTGTTTGTTTCGCAACTGCACGGCCACCAACAATTTCATTGAATTCAATAAAATCTTTTACGTGTGGGTGGTCAGGATCGAATGAGACTTTTCCGATATTACGGATATTGTATCTTTCTGTTTCCTCGTTCCCATTAAAGATATAACCTTGCTCCGGAACATACCCTTCGATTCCATTTAAATGCTCAAGGAAATCGGTATGCCAAAAACGGCGTCTGAATTCACCGTCTGTTACAAGTTCCAAACCGACTTCAATCTGTTTGTCTACAACTCTTTTAATTTCTTCTGTTTCTACTTTTCGAAGCTGTTCGGAGTTAATTTCCCCTTCTTTAAACAATCTTCTCGCTTCATGCAAGTTCTCTGGTCTTAACAAACTCCCTACGTGATCCGCTCTGAATGGTGCTGTTTTCGTCAATGTTTCTGTCATTGCCTATTCCCTCTTTCCAAAAGTTTTTTAACTTTAATAAGGAAAAAACCCTTCTTATAAATAAGAAGAGTTCAGCAATTTTAGGCGTCTACTCTTCTCATCTCCAAGCTTTTCGCTACTGGAATTAGCACAGTTCTTCATAAGTCTGTTGCTGAGGCTTCAAAGGGCCAGTCCCTCCACCTCTCTGGATAAGAAAGTCGCTTATTAAGTTATTGATTACCACTTTACACATGTTTTAATTGAATGTCAAGGTTATTTTGAATTTTCTTTATTTATCGTGACAATTAAATCAATTATATTTCTTTCTATAGTTCCATGAGTCAATTTAACAATCAACCCTATCACAAAAAGTGTTGATTTCTGTTCCGGGCGAGTATAATGATTTAAAATGGAGGGATTTTTATATGCTAAATAAAGCTTTAACTAAAATTTCAAGTTATTATGAAGAGATGATCGCCGATCGACGTTTTCTACATATGCACCCCGAATTATCCCACCAGGAAGTTCATACACCTGCATTTATAGCGGATCGCTTGGAGTCTTTAGGCATCGAAGTACAAAGAAATGTTGGGGGGCGTGGAGTCGTCGGGATGATTCGCGGAGGTAAACCTGGAAAAACAATTGCGTTTCGTGCGGACTTCGACGCGTTACCAATTGCCGACCAGAAAGACGTCCCTTACAAATCGACTGTCCCTGGTATTATGCATGCATGCGGACATGATGGTCATACCGCAGCATTATTAGGTTTCGCCAAAGCGATGAATGAAATTAAAGAATCGTTGCCTGGTAATATCGTTCTACTCCATCAATTCGGAGAAGAACTATCTCCCGGCGGTGCACGTGCGATGATTGAAGATGGCTGTCTTGACGGCGTTGATCTTGTATTCGGCGCACATTTACAATCACAAATGCCTGCCAATAAAGTGTATGTACGTGACGGCTTCCTTCAGGCTTCTGAAGATGCATTTAAAATTACGGTAACCGGCTTCGGAACACATGGCGCGGAACCGCATACGGGCGTAGATCCAATCTTAGCTGCAAGCCACATTATGATTGCTCTTCAATCAATTGTAAGTCGTAATGCGGATCCATTGAAAGAGCTCGTCGTTTCAGTTGGGAGCTTTCACGCTGGACACGCAGACAATGTGATTCCAAACGAGGCAGTTATGGAAGGTACAATCCGCGTATTCGACCCTGAACTTCGTGTACTTGCGGGTCGCCGTGTAATTGAAATTGCAAAATCAGTTGGTGCCGGACTTGGTTGCGATGTACAAGTCGAAATCATTAAAGGCTATGATTCTGTAAATAACGACCCTGATGCTATGAACCTTGTTCGTCAAGGTGTTACGGAAACATTCGGCGAAGAGTGCATCGTAGAAACGAATCCTATTATGCCTGTTGAAGACTTCTCCTATTATTTACACCATCGACCTGGTGCATACTTTTTTGTTGGCGCTCAAATGGATGATACGGAAAACGTATTCCCACACCATCACGAAAAGTTTGATTTTCACGAACCAGCGATGGAAATGACGGCCAAAGTTTTTGCAGCGACATTTTTTGAAGCGCAAAATAAAGGTTAAAAATAAGCTTCCTCTTTCACAATTAACTGTGAAAAAGGAAGCTTTTGTTATTTCTCCCTAGCAAGTGCTTTCTTTAATGTAGCCGCAAGTACACGTGCACCAATATCGAGTGCCTCTGTATTAAATGTCATTTTCGGATGGTGAAGTCCCGGCTGAAGATCCGCACCAATGCCAAGCATCGCTGCTTTCAATTCTGGCCTATGAATTGTATAAAAATGAAAATCATCACTACCCGCGGTAATGACTGAAGGCGCATACCCCACTTCGCCTACAGTTTCCAAAATTGCAGCTGTAGCAATTTCACTTGCTTCCTCAGATACTTCCGCAGCAGGTGTATAATCTTTCCATTCAGTTTCAATTTCTACCCCATACAACTTACCAATTGCTTGAATTCCTTCATTAACTTTCTCCATTAATTCATCCAAAACTGCATTGGATTGTGCCCGTGTATCAATCGCAAACGTTGCAGATCCAGGAATAATATTAACATTATTTCCCCCTGCTTGCATTTTCGTCATTTTCACAGAATATGCCTCAAACGGAGAGAAATACATTGTTTTGATAAACTGATGAATCGCAAATAGCGGATCAACGACATTCTTCCCTTGATGTGGACGCGCGCCATGTGCATCGACTCCGATAATTTTTCCTTCAAGAAATGCCGCCGCACCATGATGAATAGCCGGTAACACTTTACCATGTGGAATTTCCTCAATCGGACGCAAATGCACCCCGAATAAATAAGAAACATCATCAATCACACCGCGCTCGACCATCGCGACTGCGCCGTTCCCTTGCTCCTCAGCCGGTTGAAAAATAAAGCGAATTTTTCCCTCTAAAGGTTCATCTTTTAAATAGGAAAGTGCGCCCAATACCATCGCGATGTTCGCATCATGCCCACAGGAATGATTCGCTTGGTATACCCCGTCAACCTCTTGCCAAAGCGCGTCTATATCAGCTCGAATTGCGATGATTTCTTTTCCTTCACCGATTTCCGCGACGACTCCTGTTACATTATCAAAAGTTTTATAAGTTACGCCCATGCCGGCTAATATTTCCGTTAATTTCTCAGTTGTCTTTACTTCTTGATAACTAATCTCCGGGTGAGCATGAAAGTGCTTAAACCACGCGTCAATTTTCTTTTTTATTTCCAACTTAACTCACTCCAATCATTACGGCCACAACAATTGCAATCAGTGCAATCAGTAACCAACCTAACACTAGTTTCCAAACAAATTTTACCCAACGCTCATAAGGGATTCCCGCAACTGCCAAATAAGCCATTAGAGATGCTGAGGTCGGAATAATTGAATTCGTAATCCCGTCACCATACTGAAATGCCAGGACAGCGATTTGACGTTCCATCCCTAGTAAATCTGCAAGCGGCGTCATAATCGGCATCGTTGTTGCCGCCTGCCCACTTCCAGATGGGATAAAAAAGTTCATAATAATTTGCGTAATATACATGCCTACAGCGTTTAAAGAAGGCGGTAAACTTGAAATTAAATTCGATAAAGCATAGATGACCGTGTCTATAATATAACCTTGTTCCATAACTATCAAGATGGCTCTCGCAAAACCTACAATGAGTGCTCCAAAAGCGATTACCTTCATACCATCAACAAAAGCATCGAATGTGCCATTAATGCCCAGATTCCCGACAATCCCAGATAACAATCCAATGATAATGAACGAAGCTGTCAACTCTGTTAAAAACCAATCCCATTTAAAGACACCGTAAACGTTAATTACTAATCCACCCGCTAGAAATGTTAAAACAAGTCCATGACGCCAATTAAAGATCGGGAATTCCTTTGCATGCGCCTCAACATCATTCTCCTTAACCTTTTGCTCAATATCAAAAACAATACTTTTAGTTGGATCATTTTTCACCTTACTAGAATAGCGCATTACATATAAAATCGCTGCAGATAGAACGAATAAATATACAACAAACCGGAATCCGAAGCCTGAAAAAATTTGTACTTCTGCAATTGACTGTGCAACGCCCACCGTAAACGGATTAAGCATACCCCCTATAAAGCCGGATGCAGCACCAAGACTTACCATAGCCGTTCCTGTTATCGCATCAAATCCAAGTGCACGTGCAACTGCAATTCCAATCGGTACAAAAATAATCGATTCCTCGGACATTCCAATTGTCGCGCCAAGAACCGAAAATAGAATCATAATAATCGGGATTAATAACTTTTCTTTATTCTCAAGTCTATGTACAGCCTTCCCTATTCCTGCTTCTATTGTGCCGGTAGCCTGAATAATCCCAAAGGCACCGCCAACTAAAAATATGTAAAATATAATTTGCGAAGCTGCCGACATTCCCATTGGAATCGCCTTGAATAATTCGAATGGTTTCACTGGACTCTGCTCAATTTCTGTATAACTGCCTTCCACAACGATTGTACGCCCATCAACTTCTAATCGTTCAAACTCCCCTGCCGGAATCAAATACGATGCAACTGCAGCAAGAATCATGATTGAAAATAATATCGCATATGTATGCGGAATCCATCTTTTCTTTTCTTTTTCGGGTACTATTTGCTTTTCAACTCTAGTTGTCATTTCTTTTCTCCCCTTAATTTAAAAACTAACTCGATTCGAGTATTTATAATAATATATGCATAAACATTCATAGTCAATAGCAATTGACAAAAATGTTCCAACTGTTCATTACGATTGAATGATAATCATTAGAACTGACTACTTTTCACTACATTTTCAGCATAATATCGGGATTAAAACGCTCATAATTTTCACAAACAAAAAACCGTTCTGAATGAGTAGTTTCATTCAAAACGGTTTTACTATTACTTCGTATAATAAATTCCTGAACCAGGACCTAAATCGATACCGAATAGCATCCATACAACAAGTGTTAATGTCCAGAAGACTAGGAAGAACATACTGTAAGGGAACATAACGGAAACAAGTGTTCCGATACCCATTTTTCTATCGTACTTCTGAGCAAACGCAATGATAATTGCGAAATATGTCATAAGTGGTGAAATGATATTTGTTGCGGAGTCAGCAACACGGTATGCCATTTGCGTTAATTCTGGCGAGTACCCTAAGTTCATCATAATTGGAACGAAAACAGGTGCCATCATTGCCCATTTTGCAGACGCACTCCCAATAAATAGGTTAATAAAGGCTGCAATTAAAATGAATAGCAATACAAGCGGAATACCTGTTAAGTTAATGCTTTGTAAAAACTCTGCCCCGTATACACCAATCACAAGGCCCATATTAGATTCAGAGAAAAACGCTACGAATTGTCCAGCTGTGAAAGACAACACGATAAACATTCCCATAGAAGCCATCGTTGCCGACATCATTGCCGCAACGTCTTTATCATCACGAATTTCTTTCGTTACACGTCCATACACAAGACCTGGAATGAAGAAAAGAAGCGCGATGATCGGAACTAACGAACTCATAAACGGTGAACGGATAATTGGCATATCGCCGTCTCCGCGTAGTGGTCCCCATTCCGGTAAAATTAATAAAGCTACTAATACACTCGTAATCGCAAGAGATACGCCAGCCCAAACAAGACCTTTCTTCTCTACGCCATTTAATTTTTCAATCTTCTCACGGAACTCGCCTTTATATTCACCAAGTCGAGGTTCAACAATTTTTTCCGTTACCCATGCACCAACAACTGTAAGTACCAATACAGAAATTGCGATGAAGTAGTAGTTCATGGCAATGTTCATGCCTTCAGCATAAGCTGGGTCGATAATCGCTGCTGCTGAAATTGTTAATTCACCAAGTAATGCATCTGTTCCCGATAGGAAAAGGTTGGCACTGAATCCACCGGAAACCCCAGCAAATGCAGCTGCTAAACCTGCAAGCGGATGGCGTCCAATTGCGGCGAAAATAACTGCGCCAAGTGGAGGTAGAACAACGTAACCAGCATCAGAAGCAACACTTGACATAACCCCTGCAAAAACAAGGCCTAATGTAATGAGCCGTTTCGGTACTGATAGAACAAACCCACGTAGTAATGCACTAATTAAGCCTGTTCCTTCTGCTAAACCAATCCCTAACATCGTTACTAGAACAACGCCTAACGGTGCGAAGCCGACGAAATTACTCGTCATTTGAGTGAAAATATATTTAATACCTTCTCCGCTCATCAAGTTTTTAACTTCTATAATTTCTCCAGGTTTCCCAGGATGTTCTGCACTAACGCCGAAGTAGGAAACAATTCCAGAAACGATAATAACTAAAAGTGCAAGACCTGCAAATAATGTTACCGGGTGCGGTAATTTGTTTCCGGCTGTTTCCACGACATTCAGAAATCTTTGGAAAAAACCAACTTTTTGTTTCTTCATATATATACTCCTTCCAATCCACAAACCATTAAAATATTCAGATAATAAATTGTTTGTTTTTTTGTATGCTTCACAGTATATAAGATTTATATTGTAAAAGAAATAGTAAACCAATAAGACTAACTATGGTAAACTATCGCGTCCTTCTCACTTTTCAAAGAAGTATTTATAAGTTACAATTTTAGTAAAATAACAATTATACATGGAGGGCTTGTCATGAAATTAATACCTATAGGGATTTGGGGTGGTTATCCGAAAGCGAATGAGGCAACTTCTGCCTTCTTGCTTGAACACGAGGGATTTCATTGTTTAATTGACTGTGGCAGCGGTGTTTTGTCTTCACTTCAAAATTATTTGCCATTAGAACAATTGGATGCTGTCGTTCTGACTCACTATCATGCAGATCATATTGCTGATGTTGGCAGTTTACAATATAGCCGCCTTATTCAATATTACTTAAACCAATCCCCTCAAATTTTACCGATTTACGGTCATACCGAAGATGAGGAACAATTTGCGAAGTTGTCTTATAAAGAAATGACAGTAGGGATGGCAATTCATGAAGGAAACGAGATTAAAATTGGTCCTTTTAAAGTGAGTTTTTGCAGAACAAAACACCCTGTTTACTGTCTTGCATTGAAATTTACAGTAGACGGACGTTCAGTAGTTTTCACAGCAGATACGGAATGGCATGAAGATCTTGTTGATTTTGCGAGAGGGACAAACCTATTAGTGAGCGAAGCGAATTTATATGAAGAACATATTGGGGTGGCCCCGGGGCATATGGGTGGCAGTGAAGCAGGTAAATTAGCACAACTTGCTGGGGCGAATCAACTTTTACTAACCCACTTACCCTTACATGGAGATGTAAATGAAATCTTACACGCTGCTCAAGAACAATTTAGCGGTGAGACTGAAATTGCTAAAGTCGGTAAAAATTATACCATTTTAGAAGAACAATCCCTTAAATAAAAAAATCGTTGGAACAGATTCACTACCTGTTCCAACGATTTTTTAAAATTAAGAGCGAATACCTCTACAGAATCAATCCTCAAGGTCCTTTTCAAAATCCAGTACATCGCCTGTATATGCATCAATATCAAGTTCGTATTCATATTTTCCATCTTTCATTTCAATCTCATAATAGAGTCGGCCATCGTCGTTATCCAGCTCTATTTCCTTTACTGTTCCGGACGCGTGTTGTCTAGCAATGGCAATCGCTTCTTCAACTGTCAACTTGCTTTTCGATTGTATTTTTTCAACAGTTGACTCTGCTTTTTGTTTCGTTGGTACAACTTGCAGTTCATTCACCTTTTCTTGTACACCTAGCACGCCCTCTTCAACGACGTTGTTTGAACTTGCATTTGCAAACATTGCTGCACCCGCAAACACGATCACTACTGAAAGACCTAAAATTGAGATTAACTTCTTCATTTAAATCATCCTCTCTTTATTGTTACCCTTATCATACCTAGTGTAGATGAGAAGACTTTTAAAAGAAGATTAGAGTTTGATGAGAAATCAATCATCCCACTTAACTGACATAATTTTTCCAGTAATCGCATGGATTTGAAAGATCGCTTCAATATCGTCGTCATCATTATCTTGCTCGATTTCTACTAAATAATAACCGCCATCATCACGATCATGGAACTCTACAAATTCAACTTCACCGCGCAATTGTTTAAGTGCAATATCAATTGCCCGCTCCCTTGTAATGAGCGTGTTTTTCGTTGTGGTAGGTTGCTTTTCTTCAGAAATAACTTCTCCAGACTTTGCATCCACAACCACTTTCAATAGCGCTTGATCTTTTGCTACTTCCACGTTATAAACCGGGATTTCTCCAGTATCATCGTGGGACAACCTTTCAATGTCGTTATGATATTTCTTAACGACAATATCGCGTACTTCCTGTTCAGATAACAATTCAGGTTCCTTGACTTCGATCTTATTAATTAAGGACATCGAAAGAACTTGGCCATTTTCAGCATTTATCTTTGTCTCATAAATGCCGCCTGGCCGTGTAATTTCTGTAGAATAAACGCCGTCTTGAAACGTTAGCTCTCCGACAGTGCCTTCATACATCATCTCTAATTGTTGTTGAATTTCTTCCTTTGTCATTTGTTCTTCGTTTGTAAATAATCCTTGTATATAAATCACACCAAATACCAAGAGAAGGATCGTAACCAAGAGCGGGAGTAGCCATTGTTTTTTTAGTACTTTCATGTGAATTACCTCCTACTTAGCATTTTATACACCCAACATTAAGATTTAATGAGAATCTAATCGTTTTGGAATCGTAATTCTAACTGTCGTACCCATCCCGCTAATGCTCTCCATCTTTAACCCCGCGCCGAGTCCATCAGCAAGTTGTTTTGCGATTGCTAATCCAAGGCCTGTTCCGCCTGTTTTACGATTTCGGTCTTCTTCGACTCGGTAAAATCGATTAAAAACATGCGGTAATGCTTCCTGAGGTATCCCATTCCCATAGTCTGTAATCGCAATCGCATAGCTATCTCCTTCGTCTTGCAATGTGATTTTAACTAAATCATCGCTATATTTCCGTGCATTATCGAGGAAAATATAAAGCAGCTGCCTAAATCTTTCACTATCCGTTGTCACGATCGAATCTTTAATACCTTCAAAGTCAAACTGCCGGGCATAAGCTTGTCGCATCGGCTTCACTGTTTTTTCAATTTGGTCAAATAAATCCGTTTCTTCAAATTGAAACGTAGCTAGCTCATCGTTTTTCGCTAACTGCAATAGCTGTTCAATCATCGATTTCATACGAACGGATTCACTAAGAATTGCACCAACCGCTTCTTCTGCAACGTCACGATTATCAAATCCGCGCCTTGTTAGAAGTCGGGCATAACTTTCGATGACGGTGAGCGGTGTTTTTAATTCGTGTGAAGCATTTGAAACGAATTGTTCCTGCTGCTTATAATTTTGTTCTAGCTGTTCCATCATTTCATTGAATGTTAAAGCCATTTGTGCCATTTCATCTTTTCGGTCCACAGACATTTGGATTTTTTCGTAAGTCCCTGATTTTCGACTTTGAGACATCGTTGCAATCAGCTTTTCAATTGGATTGATCACAATACGGCTTAACCCAATGCTCGAAAAGACCACTGGCAACATCGCTAACAATGTAACACCAGCAAGGACAAGCTTTAAAGCCATTAAGTTACGATCCACATTTACAAGCAATTGCATCATATCCAGTTGAACGACATCTCCATTGTTCCAAATAACAGGAGAACTAACGGATAATACAGACGTGCCATTAACTTTCTCAACCGTATACGAATCATTTGTAATAGTTGGGGTGTAGTCTTTTAACAACGTAGTCGCTTCACCCGAACCAAGCCGCTGACCAGCAACACTTATCGCACCGTTGTCCGGAAGATGAGCACGAATAATCACTGCCGGGTCATTCTGCGCTGTCATTTTACTAAAAGATGCTGTTAATTCTTTCACTTGACTTTGAAGTTGCTCGCGCTCCGTGTCGTATGCCATTTTTTCAAATAAAAAATAAACACCCGTATTCGTCAAAATTAAAATAACAAACATCAGTAATGTCGAAAACAAATGGATTTTCGTTCTAATTTTCATCGTTTTCTTTGAGCACGTAACCGACACCTCGCACCGTTTGGATGAGCGTGCTCTCCCCCGGCTTCTCGATTTTTTTCCTAACATAACGAATATAGACATCGACCACATTCGTATCGCCGTAATAGTCAAAGCCCCAAACAGCATCTAACAACTGTTCCCGAGACAGTACTTGGTTAGGATGTTTTAATAAATGAAGGAGTAAATCAAACTCCCTTGGCGTAAGTTCAATTTGACGTTCTTCACGTTTCACCTCACGTGTTTGTTCATGAAGAGATAATCCGAAAAACTCATATAAATGTTCATCTTTTTTTGCTTGTCCCCCATTTGAAAAGCGTAATGCAGCACGTATCCTGGCCAGTAGTTCTTCAATTTCAAATGGTTTTGTTACATAATCATTCGCGCCTAAATCAAGCCCTGCCACTTTATCTTCCACTTCGTTTTTTGCGGTTAATAAAATAACAGGCGTATGATTTTCTGTTGCCCGAATACGTCGCAATACATCTAATCCATTTAAACCAGGTAACATTAAATCCAACAAAATTAAATCCCATTCATGCTCTCGGTATTGAATAAGCCCATCTGGTCCCGTATGCGCTATCCCTATTTCATATCCCTCGAATTCAAGTTCAAGTTGCAATACGCGAGCAATATTTTCCTCATCTTCTATAATTAAAATTCGTTCTTTCATCGTTTCAACCACCCTATCTGCTACTACTCATTTTGTATAAAAAACCGTTAGTTATTAATTAATTACACATACTAAACCGGCTTGAATTAAATCGATTTCCCACTTATCATTCAATTCTCCAATGAACGGATCATCAATCCCACTTTATCAGCTTTTTACTTGAATGAGAAACTAGACAGTTTTAAAATAAATTTGGATTCACCTACAAATTAACTGATTTTAATTATAGTTTCAAAATTAATGTTGCATAAGGGAAACTTTTATTTTATACTGTTATTAATAATAACTTGGTCGAAGGAAACTTTTATTTTTAATTTCAAGTTGCACAAGGGAAACTTTCTGCATACGATAGTAATATTCAAAGAGAAATAAAAATTGAAAAGGTGATTTTATGGAAAATAGTATAGAGGTAAAACATTTATCTACCTCTTATTACGGTCAAGAAGCATTGCAGGATATAAACTTCTCCGCAGAGACCGGGAAACTTATCGGTATTATCGGTCCGAATGGAGCTGGTAAATCAACACTAATGAAATCAATGCTCGGGTTAATTCCAATAGATGAAGGCCAAATCTCTTTTGCTGGCATGACTTTAAAACAAGCAAGAAACAAAATTGCTTACGTTCCACAACGAGCTGCGATTGACTGGGATTTCCCAATTATCGTCTTGGATGCAGTTTTACTCGGAACGTACCCCAACTTAGGTGTATTCCGTCGCCCTAAAAAAGCGGACCGTGAATGGGCATATGAATGCTTGAAAAAAGTCGGTATGGAAGACTACAGTAAAAGACAAATTGGAGAATTATCCGGCGGGCAGCAACAACGAGTCTTCCTCGCAAGAGCACTCGCCCAAAAAGCAGATTTCTTTTTTCTCGATGAACCGCTTGTCGGCATCGATGTAACAAGCGAAGAATTAATCATGAATATTTTAAAAAGCTTGAGAGATGAAGGTAAATCAATCTTTGTTGTCCACCATGACCTGGCAAAGGTAGAAGAATATTTCGAAGACCTCGTGTTGCTAAATAAAAAACTGATAAAATCAGGAACGGTGAAAAACGTACTTCGTCCTGAACTCATGCGTGAAGCCTATAAAGCGCAATTTTCTCTACTCGATTCAATGGGGGTCTTCTCATGATTTCCTTTTATCAAGACTTATTGAACTATGAATTTTTACAGAAAGCATTGTTTACTTCCATAATGGTGGGTATTATTTGCGGCGTGATTGGCAGTTTTATCGTATTACGCGGTATGGCCCTCATCGGTGATGCAATATCACATGCTGTGCTGCCTGGTGTAGCGATTTCCTATATGCTTGGCATTAATTTTTTCTACGGTGCAGTTGTGACCGGCATGTTAACAGCAATTGGGATCGGTTATATTAATCAAAATAGCCGCATCAAAAACGACTCAGCAATTGGAATTGTATTTTCCGCAGCCTTTGCGCTTGGGGTCATTTTAATCGGAAAAGCAAATTCAAGTATTGATTTAAATCGAATTTTATTTGGAAATGTCCTATCGGTTCGCGCTTCTGACATGTGGATGACACTCATTATCGGAGCCATCGTCTTGCTTACTGTCATCTTTTTTTATAAAGAATTACTTGTCAGCACATTCGATCCAACGTTCGCCGCGGCTTACGGTTTGCCGAACAAATTCATTCATTATGTCATTATGATTTTATTGACGATGGTAACTGTAGCTTCCCTGCAAACGGTTGGGATTATTCTTGTGGTGGCGATGTTAATAACACCCGCTTCTACGGCTTACCTTTTAACAAATAGGCTTTGGGTGATGATTTTATTAGCGGCGATCTTTGGCGCAATTTCATCTATCATCGGTTTATATTTTAGCTTCATCTATAATCTATCTTCCGGTGCGGTTATCGTTTTAGTTTCTACAGCTTTCTTCTTAATTGCTTTCTTCCTATCGCCAAAACAAGGGATGCTTTGGCGCTCACTACGAACGAAGAAGAAAAAAATCATTATCCAAGATTAATTTACAATTCGTAACTATAAAGGAGATTTTTACAGATGATGAAAAAGCTTTTCAAGGCAGGGATTGTCACAATCCTAGCAACATTTTTACTTGTTGCGTGCGGCAATCAAAATGAAAAGACAGAAAGCGGTTCTGATAAAATTCAGGCGATCGCAACCTTCTCGATTATCCATGATATCGTTTCTGAAATCGGCGGCGAACATGTGGATGTGCACAGTATGGTACCTATCGGAACGGACCCGCATGAATATGAACCGTTACCGGTAGACATTAAAAAAGCCACTGACGCAGATGCATTATTTTACAACGGATTAAATCTAGAAGGTGAAGAACATGGTTGGTTTTTTAAACTGGTTGACTCCGTTGGTGCAGACAAAAACAAAGTTTTCGAACTGATGGAAGGTGTTGAACCACTCTACTTAACATCTGATGATGGTTCTGAAAAAGAAGTAAATCCCCACGCCTTTCTTGACCCAATTGTTGTCATTCAAATGACGGAAAATGCAAGGGACGCATTGATTGAAGTCGATCCTGAAAATAAAGCACACTACGAAAAAAAAGCTGAACAATTATTAGAAAAACTACGTGCGCTGGACGAAGAATACAAAACAAAAATTGCCGAAATACCAGATGAACGCAGAGTACTTGTAACGAGCGAACGTGCTTATCAATATATGGCAGAGCGTTATGGATTAAAAGAAGGCTATATTTGGGAAGTGGATACTGAAGAAAACGGATCCCCCGCCCAAATTAAATCACTAGTTTCGTTCGTAAAAGAAAATAATGTTCCAGCATTATTCGTCGAAACAAATGTTGACCCTCGACCGATGGAGACTGTTTCCAATGAAACTGGCGTACCAATCGCCGCTAAACTCTTTTCAGATGAACTTGGCCGTCAAGGTGCAGATGGAAGTACAGTCATTAGCTTTTTACAATATAATATTGATACGATTTATGAGCATTTAAAGGAGTAATCCTTTATTGATCATGCAAGTTATTTTCTACACAAAACAGCACTCTCCATTGCTCTTCTTACAAGCAACGGAAAGTGCTGTTTTAATTTTTATTATAAAAAT
This sequence comes from Sporosarcina ureilytica, assembly GCF_001753205.1. Taxonomy (GTDB): domain Bacteria; phylum Bacillota; class Bacilli; order Bacillales_A; family Planococcaceae; genus Sporosarcina; species Sporosarcina ureilytica. The sequence continues at coordinate 3,421,680 of NZ_CP017560.1, forward strand.
ACGATAATCGCTAAGATTACTGCTAAAACAATACGATAAATCGCAAACGGCATTAGTTTCACTTTTGATATTAATGCTAAGAAAAAACGAATAGAAATGAGTGCAAATACAAACGCACTAATAAATCCTACAACATAAAAAGATAGATAGTCCATCTCCATATGTTCCCAGTTTTTTAATACAGAAACGAGACTTGCGCCCATCATAATCGGAACTGCCATGATGAATGTAAAATCTGCAGCCGTCCGGTGATTCATTCCGAATAATACCCCACCTGAAATCGTTGCTCCTGAACGCGAAAAACCTGGCCATAATGATAAACATTGTACAAGCCCAACTGTAAATGCTTGTTTATAAGTAATTTGATCCAACGTCTTCACTTTCGGATATTTCGGACCCAGTTTATCCGCAGCAATCATCAATAATGCTCCAACAATTAACGCTGCAATGACCGTTTCTACGCGGAATAAATAATCATCAATTAAGTCTTTGAACGCAAATCCTAATACAACTGCTGGTAACATCCCAACGATAACATGCATTAAATTGAATCGTTTATTCATCTTTTTGCCGTCGATTTTATACAATCCGACCAAACTAAATAATCGCTTCCAAAATACGACAACGACGGCTAGAATTGACCCTAATTGAATGACGATTTTAAATGTATTCGCTGGATATTTTCCTAGAAACTCTTGGGATTTCAACCACATATCATCCACAATAATGAGGTGACCTGTTGATGAAACCGGCGCAAACTCCGTCATTCCCTCTACAAACCCTAAAATTAACGCCTTAATTAACTCGAATAAGTCCATAACTCACTTAAGCTCTCTTTCTGCGGAATCGGATATACCAAAATATAACCAACAGACCGCTTAATCCTATTAATATATAAACAATATTTGAAAAAACATCCATATAGGTTACAATCGACTGCCAATTTTCTCCGACGGAAACACCAACCATCACGAGAATTCCATTCCATAACAAACTTCCCAGAGTCGTCAACAAAATAAATAACGGGAAATTCATATTGGACATCCCGGCAGGTATTGAAATTAAACTGCGGATAAGCGGAATTAATCGACAAAAGAAGACAGTCCACGGTCCGTATTTATCAAACCATGCATCCGCACGATGTATATCTTTGCGTGTCAGGCGTAAATACTTTCCCCATCGATCCACGATTTTTTCGAGTCGACGAACATCAATGATCAACCCGATACTATATAAAATCATAGCGCCAACGACGGAGCCTATTGTTGCGGCAATAATCACACCAACGACCGTCATATTTGAATAGGTCGTCATAAAACCGCCAAAAGTTAAAATGACTTCTGAGGGAATTGGCGGAAAAATATTCTCCAACATAATTAATAATAAGACACCAATATAACCAAATTCACTCATAAATTCAGTAATCCAATTTTCCACCTTACGCCTCCGCTGCTATTCAGTTTACTAGACATATAGTCCGCGTGCAAATCTATTTTGACATATACATGAGACGTCCTTTCGTTGAAAAAGTTTCTTATAAACATAATATCATCCAACATTAAAATTCGAACAATGTTGATTTTCGTTCCGGGCGGACGCTTTCCGTGGGGCGGGCGGTGAGCCTCCTCGGTCGCTGACGCTCCACTGCGGGGTCTCACCTGTCCCGCTAGTCCCACAGGAGTCGCCACCCTACACTACAATCAACAAAACAACAAAACTGCCATTAATCAAAAGGAAGTTATTAATAGCACACATCAACATGCGTATTTTCTTATAAAATACCATTATGAATTAACCCATAATCCACGATATTTAACAAGACAATGGAATATGAGTGAACTTTTAATATTTATTCTGTGGATAAGTCGTCCTAAATTTAAGTTATCCACAATTAAAGTGTATAACTTAACTAAAGTGTGCATAATTTCAGAAAAATCTAGCATTTGTTGGTAAAATCTTGTGAATAACTGTTTTATAGACCGAATCGAATTCAATAAACCTTCTGCCCCAAAAATATTTATCCACAAAAAACACCTTGGACAAAATACTATCCAAGGTGTTTACTTATGCATCTATACAGAAATTGTTATAGATGATTTTCTATTCATACCCCTTCAACACTTGTAGCAAGTTGCTCACGAAGTGCCCTTTTCAAAAACTTCCCTACTGATGTTTTTGGAATTTCATCTAGGAAGACGATGTCATCTGGCACCCACCATTTTGCGAACTGTCCTTCTATATAGGAAAGCAATTCTTTTTTCATTTCCTCATCGGAAGTTTGTCCTTCATTAAGGACAACACAGGCAAGAGGACGTTCTTGCCATTTTTCATGAGGGATTGCGATAACTGCTGCTTCAAATACTGCGTCATGCGTCATCAAGGCATTTTCAAGGTCGACGGATGAGATCCATTCACCGCCACTTTTAATGAGGTCTGCGGTTCGATCCGTTAATTTTAAATAACCATCTTCCGTCATCACCGCAATATCCCCTGTATAGAACCAACCATCTTTAAATGCTGCCTCCGTACGTTTATCCTTATAATACTCATCTGCAATCCAAGGGCCTTTGATAAGCAATTCACCCATCGTTTTCCCATCCCATGGTACTTCACCGTCTTCGTTAACTAATTTTACTTCGAGTCCTGGCATGATTAACCCTTGCATTGCACGTACATCAAGTTTTTCCTCGTCCGTTAATTGTTCCATCTTCGACGTAAAGACTGATACACTGACAAGCGGTGTTGTTTCCGTCAACCCATATCCAACGTAAAATGGGACTTTATATTTATCTTGAAATGCCCGAATCAGTCCTTTTGGAGCCGCTGATCCTCCGCAAACGATTGAACGAAGTGAAGACAAATCTCTAGGATTCTTTTCAAGTTCATTGAGCACAGCGAACCAAATCGTAGGAACGCCAGCTGTTAAAGTGACTTTCTCTTTTTCAATCAAATCTAAAATAAGCGCCGGATCAAAACCTGGCCCTGGATATACTTGTGTAGCACCGAAGAAGACAGCTGCAAACGGCATACCCCAAGCATTAACATGGAACATCGGAACGATTGGCAAGACCACGTCTTTTTCCCTTATCCCCATCGCGTCAGCAAGTCCTAGTGCATAGCTGTGCAGCACAATCCCCCTGTGCGAGTAAACGACCCCTTTTGGATTACCTGTTGTTGCAGAGGTATAACACATGCCCGCCGGTAAGTTTTCGTCTAAATCCTCGGGGAACTCAAACGTATCGGAAGCTTTTTCAAGTAGATTTTCATATAAATGGACATTTTCTAAAGTAGTCTCCGGAAGTGTCTTACTATCTCCCATAATGACATAATGCTTTACTGTTTTTAAGTGAGGCGCTAATTTTTCTAAATGCGGGAACAAATCTTCATCCACTAATAAAATCTCATCCTCCGCATGATTAATGACATAAGCGATATGTTCAGGTGAAAGTCGAATGTTAATCATATGGAGGATTGCTCCTGTACTTGGAACACCGAAATATGCTTCTAAATGACGATGATGATTCCAAGCGAATGAACCTACTTTTGTTCCTTGCTTCATACCTAGTTTTGTTAATGCATCTGCAAGCTTACGCGTTCTTTTTGCGAATTCGCGATAAGAAATTCTATGAATTGTATTTTCACTAGTTCGTGAAATGATAAGCTTGTCCGGGAAAAATTGTTCGGCACGTTTGACGAATGATGACAGTAATAATGGTGTTTGCATCATAATTAATCGCTCCCCTTTTAATGGATAGTTTTTAATTCCTTTTGCCTGTCCTATCTCAAAATGCTATGCGTGATGCCATTCATTTATTCGAAAAAATATTTCGTGTCTTTTAATAAGCCAACGTCAAAATCCTCAAACTCCAAACTTTTAAATTCCTCCTTTCAGTGCACTCTACAATTCTAGTTCAAAGATGACAAACTCTTCTAATAATTAAGTTTAAATGAAAGCGGTTTCATAGTCAATCCTTTGCTGAGATGAATTCAGCCTAAAGTCTTAGCCATAAATCGACACAGCGCCCGTTTGGACAAGTCGAATTTGACGGTAAGATTAAGTTACAAATTGAAAGGAGGAACAACAAATGAAAAAATTCGGTTTAGTACTTTTAGGAATTATCGCCGGAATTGTTGCTGTAGCAAATCTAGGTTCTCTTCTAGCACTCGCAATCTCCGCTTTAATTACCTATGTAGGTTTACACTACTATAGAAAAAGTGATTCAACGCTACTTAAATTGTTCTGGGGAGGCGTACTCATTATCGGTCTTCTCACAGCAATCTCAAATGTTCCAGCATTCATCGGAATCATCGCATTGATTGGTGTGTATTACGTTTGGAAAAAGTGGAATACCAAAACAGACGACAATATCATCGAACACCAGCCATCCAGCGATCCTTTCGTAAATTTTGAAAGACAATGGGATGAAATTACAAGAAACAATCGTTAAGGATATTAAAAGGCAACGTTACTTAAACAATGTTGATTTCCGTTCCGGGCGGACGCTTTCCGTGGGGCGGGCGGTGAGCCTCCTCGGTCGCTGACGCTCCACTGCGGGGTCTCACCTGTCCCGCTAGTCCCACAGGAGTCGCCACCCTCCACTACAATCAACAGAGACAACTTTATACATGAATGATTTTTCAAATCGCCTTAACTCTTGTGTCCCCAGATAAAAATTAGTATTAGAAATTATTTTATAAAAACATTAGGAGGAACCCACTATGAACTCACTATGGAACAGATTTAAATACTCAGTACAAGCTGATTTACACACAATGCTTGATAAAAAAGAAAGTAAAAATCCAATTGCGATGCTGAATCAATATATTCGCGAAGCAGAAAAACAAACGGAATCTGTTGGGAAGTTATTAGAAAGACAGGGTAAATTAAAAGGCGAATTGGACAAAGAGCTTAAGGAAGCGCAGGCAATGACTGACAAACGCCGCCACCAACTTGAATTGGCGAAAAAGACAGGCGAAGAAGACTTGGTCGAATTTGCCGAAGCTGAAATTACCGCTTACGAAACACGTGCAAATCAATTAATGGAAAGCATTCGCGAAACTGCATACGAACTCATGTCACTTGAACGTAAATTTGAAGAAATGAAACATAAAGTGAAAGATATGAAAGTTCGTCAGCTACAGCTGATGGGGAAAGAAAATGTTTTACGTGCAAATCACCGGATGGATCAAGTCATCTCACCGGAACAATCCGATGGCAAAATGTCGTCACTTAACGAAATGCAGCAATACATCGAAAATCTTGGCGTGAAAATAGACCGCGATTATGAAGTGTCTTCCATGGAACGCCGACTTGAATCATTGGAAACAAATGCTGAAAAAGAAACAAAAATTGTGTAAACTATAAGTAGTTATTAACCAAAAGCGAAGAGTGCCCGCACAGCCCCGACAGGCATAAGTCTAGCCAACGGTGTGGCTCTCTTTGCCACATAGTTGGCTTGCTTATGACCCGAGGGGCTGGCACTCGAAGCTAGAAATCAGGAAGGCAATTGCCTTCCTGACATTATTTTCGCTAGGCAAATGTCCGGCAAGAAGAAGGGAGTTTATTGAAATGAGACAACTCGACACGAACAAAGTCGCTTTTTGGGGATTGGCATTTTTACTGCTTGTTTTTGTCGAATCCTTTTTCTTCAGAAATGGCAGTTTTATACACGTCCTTCTTGGTGCCGGACTCATCTATTTTGGCGTGCGCAGACGCTCTAAGTGGCTGTTTATTTTGGGCTTGTTTTTCGTATTCATTGCACTGTTCAACTTATGGAGTTTGCGACTCCTTATTTTTGGAGCGATTGCATATATTTTAGTTAAACTTTGGAAAGGCGTAACGACAGAAGAAATTATGCGCCCTATTCGAGAATTTACGCAAGAAACGCCAAACGGAATTTGGAAAAACAAATTGTTTTCAATTCAAACAACCCCATTTTCTTCTTATGAATGGGAAGATGTTCACATTCAGGGACTCTTTGGCGACATCCAAATTGACGTAACTGATACGGTTTTACCAAAAGGGACGTCACTCATTTCAGTACGGCAAGGAATCGGCAAAATCAAAATCGAACTGCCTTATGAAATTCCAGTTCGTATTCATTACACAACGTTATTTGGTGAAGCGAGACTGTTCGGTGTGCACCGTAAAAGACTCATTAATGAGTTTCTTCATTTAAAAGACGGCTACCAAGAAAAATCTGGGCATGGTCCTGAACTCATCATTACGATTGCTACATGGGCTGGAGATGTGGAGGTCGTGCGAAAATGAAGACAATCATTAGCAGAGGTTTCTTTCTAACTTTTTTATTTTTAGCGATTGCCATGGTATACGCTTATTTTTTATTAGCACTTCCTATAAAAGAAAGCTGGTTCGCATTTTATCAATTACAATTTGCTGATATCCCGCTCGGTCTATGGATACTAACAACAACAATCGCCCTCGGTTGGAGCATTGCTATTTGGACGCACACAATGGGACGTGCCAAAGAAAAAGCAATTGAACGTAAAGTTGCGGAGCTTGTAGATACTGAGAAAACCTTCACACAAAACGATGATTTACCTCATCGTATTGACAGAGCGCTTCATGAAGTCTCCAATGTGCTCGTAACACAACGAAATAGTTTAAAAAGAATTACAGACGAACGCGCAGAGGCACAAGATAAACTTATTCAAGAACGCGTTGTAGAAGAAAGGCAACGACTCGCACGCGAACTGCATGACTCCGTTTCCCAACAATTGTTTGCAGCTTCGATGCTTCTTTCTGCAATTACAGAAAGTGGAGATTCGACTGAAGAACAAAATCCTTTATTACAGCAAGTTGAAAGAATGGTGCAGCAAGCCCAGCTTGAGATGCGCGCCCTTCTTCTCCATCTACGCCCTGCAGCGTTGAATAATAAATCGATTGCGGAAGGACTTGAAGACTTACTTGTAGAATTAAAAGAAAAAGTGTTTTTCGATATTCATTACCGTTTGGAAGAAGTATCCCTTTCTAAAGGGGCAGAAGATCATCTATTTCGCATCGCGCAAGAAACGCTTTCGAATACGTTGCGGCATGCGCAAGCAACGGAAGTCAATGTGCTATTCGTCGAACGTGATGACCTCGCCATTTTACGCATTCAAGATAATGGCGTTGGTTTTAAACAAACCGATGAAAAGGCAATTTCTTACGGACTGCAGAATGTAAAAGAACGAGCGATTGAAATCGGGGCGAGTTGTAAAATTGTTTCTGTTCCTTCTCAAGGAACAATCATTGAAGTGAAACTCCCAGTGCAAAAAGGAGAAGATGAAATTGATTAAAATCCTATTAGTGGATGACCATGAAATGGTTCGTATTGGCGTGTCCGCTTATTTACAAACGCAAGCTGATATGGAAGTGATCGGGGAAGCAACAAATGGACGTGAGGCCGTCGAAAAAGCACTCGAACTGCGACCTGATATTATTTTAATGGACATGGTCATGCCTGAAATGAACGGTGCCGAAGCAACTAAAGTAATTATTGAACAATGGCCGGAAGCTAAAATCGTCATTGTCACAAGTTTTTTAGATGACGATAAAGTCTATCCTGCCCTCGAAGCAGGCGCCATCAGCTACATACTAAAAACGTCCAATGCAAAAAGAATCGCAGAAGCAATCCGCGAAACATTCCAAGGCCAAACCGTCTTAGAACCAGAAGTCACAAATAAAATGATGCAGCGAATGCGCACAGGCAATGAAACCTTCCCTCACGATGAGCTAACCGAACGTGAACTGGAAGTCCTTCTCCTCATCGCCAAAGGAAAATCAAACCAAGAAATTGCTGACGATTTATTTATAGCGCTTAAAACAGTGAAGACCCACGTTAGCAACTTACTATCAAAATTAGAAGTCCAAGATCGAACGCAAGCTGTTATTTATGCGTTTAAACATGAATTAGTGGAATAAGAAATCGCCTGAAAGTGGATGTTATCCAGCTTCAGGCGATTTTTTAGTTGGACTTCCTAAGTTAGAATTTGTATATCTTAATAGTTTCATAACCATAACAAATTATAGAATGTAAAGATTTTCAAAGAAAATTTAGAAGTTGAAACTTTTTGTGCATCTAAATCACTCTAATTATTGAGAGGAGGAGGCAATGATAAGATGAAACACAATCTGCAGGTTGTTAAAAGTGCAATAAATGGACACGCCGCCGCTTTTGAAGAATTGCTTTTCAAAGAAGAAAAGATGCTATATTATAAGGCGCTCTCTTATGTCGGAAATAAAGAAGATGCTTTGGATGCTATCCAAGAAACGGCATGTAATGCATTCCTAGCGATTGGGAAATTGCGAAAACCAGAGTATTTTTCAACATGGTTGTTCAGAATTTTGATACGTGAATGTTACAGATTATTAAAAGAACGAAACCAAATGATTCCTTACGAAGAAAGTGAATTGTTGAGGAAATTAGATCGAAAACGTGACGATGAAATTGATTTTTTTCATTTGAATCAAGCATTATCGAGGCTTAATTCTTCCTATCAAACATCTATCATCTTATTTTACTATCACGACCTGTCCATTAAGGATATTTCTGAGGTATTGGAAAAACCGGTTAGCACAGTGAAAACCCATTTAAGGAGAGCTAGGAAAGAGTTAAAAAGCGAGCTAGAAAGGAGCTATCAATTACATGAAAAAGTCACATAATCCACTCGAGGAGTTCCCAAAAGAACAGGTGCGTTCGGCTATTCAATCAGGAATCGCTTTAGCTAAAGAACATAAGGATGCACCTCGTTTTAAAACGAACAATTGGAATTGGAAAAGAAAATCAATCTATGCACTATGCAGTGTGGCAGCCATCTTTGTAATACTAGTTGGCTCTTCTCAATTCTCTCCGACTCTGGCAAGCCATTTGTCGCAAATTCCGATTATCGGTTCCGTTTTCGGAGATTCTGATTTGATTGGATTACAACAAGCTCAAAAAAGTGGATTAACAAGTGAGATTGGGGAGACACAAACAGTCAATGGAATTTCAGTGACACTTGATGAAATTTTATATGATCAAAATAACATTTCTATTGGTCTTGTCATTGAGTCCGAAAAGGAACTTAATGAACTCTATTTTGGTGCAGGGATGGATTTCATGATTAATGGGAAACATTCCGGATCATCCGGAAGTTATGGTGAAGAGATAATATCAGCAACAACCCGGACTGCTATTCAAGAAATTAATGTAACCGAGGATATTCCAAATAAATTTGAACTCGGACTAATATTACGCGGAGAAAATGGAGAAAAGTGGTACTTCTCGACCCCAATTAGTAAGATTACCGACATTCATAAAGTACCAGTCCAGCATTCACAAAGCGTTGACGGATTAGAGATTACTGTAACCGAATTGTCTTTAAGTGTAACAGGTATGAGCCTAACCTATAAAAGTTTGGAAGAGGAAGCGGACTTTAACCTTAGCCGCGGGGGTAATATAGAATTTCTAATAGTTGATCAAGATGGAAATGAAATTCCCGGTCTCTCGGGAGGCGTGATAGGTGAAAGAATTAAAGATAAAATTGCATACAAAAGTAATAAACAATTTAACCCCATTGATGACAGTGTAACTGAATTGACAATTACTCCTTATTTAGTAATTCCATCGAGCGGAGGCAGCGTAGAAATCGATGAAAATGGCAAAGAAAAAGAGTTAGAATACAAAGGGCATCTAATACAGCCAGTAGAATTTGAATCCTTCAAAGTGAAAATACCATAACCAATAACTTCTCGTTTAATAGAATATCCCATCATTGTTAATCGTCACCTAACTGCCCTGCCATTGATAAGTGCAATGACGGGGGCACACAAGCCGTCATTTAAACATGAATGAAAAAATTAAAAATCGCCTGAGATTGGAGTTTATCCACTTCAGGCGATTTTGATTTTCACATCAACTATACCAGTTCATATTTCAAGGCTGTCAGCTTTTATATTTTTTTACATCGAGAGTGCGACATAAATAGGTTTTTTTAAAAAAGAGTCTTGTCATCTAACACATTCCTGTAAAAGCTAAAGGTATTCTTGTTATTTTATAAGCCCTTTAATTAGACGGGCCGACGCGTAGCAAATTTCACCGTTAGTTAAATAGACTACCCTATCTTTTGAATCTACTTTTTGGATTTTTGTCTTATTTACAATAAACGATCTATGGCAACGATATAAGTCTTCATGTAAGTTTTCATAATCTTTAAGTCGTCCATAAAACTCAAGATGCTCATTTTCCAAATGCAAGATGATTTTATGTGCACTCGTCGAAGCTTCGAAAAAGTAAATGCTATCAAAGTCGATGTTGTACGTACGCCCAGTTGTTTTAATTTGTAATTTCTGTACGTTGGCTTGTTCACCAATTTTAATATAACGGCGATGTGCCTCTTTTAAAGTCGATAAAATTTTTTCTTTTAAGACGTCAGTATTGTCTTTAATAATAAAATCTAACGCTGCAAGTTTGTAAATAAACGTCAGATAAGTCATTTCAGCATGGGTTGTGATATAAACCAAACTGGCAATTGGATCTGTTTCCCGAATTTTACTCCCTAAATTAATACCTGTTAGTTCGTGACTTAAGTCAATATCTAAAAAATAACAGTCAGCTTTAGAATGTTCTAAAAACTGAATGACTTCTTCGGGATTTGTCGTAGCAAGCACTATTTCTATCCCGTTATCTTCCATTATTGCATAATTATTAAGAATTGTTTCGACGTATTCCAACTGAACGGGATCGTCTTCACAAATAACAATTTTCATGGCTTCTCCTTTCTAAATTCAAGTTCTTGTGTGAAAAGAGGCGGATGTATCTTCGTTCTTATATTGATATTCGGGAATTGATCTTTCATTTCACGAAGTGTTGATAACCCTAATCCTCGATTTTTCCCTTTTGTAGAAAAACCTTCTTCAAACAACTCATGTACTTTCAGATCTTGAGACGTATCATATGTGTTATTGATAACAATTAAAACGGATTCATTCATTTGAATGATTGCGACACGTACTTCTTTATCATCAGCATCCATTGCCGCTTCAATCGCATTATCCAGTAATATACCTATCATACGGTTTAACACTATTGGATCTGTTGGAATGTCTATAATCTCTTCAACGACTTCTACAAAAAACGGAATTTGTTTAGCTTGAGCTTGGATAATTTTCGTTGTAAACAATCCTTTTAAACTATCAACTTTTAAGTTATTTAACATCATCAATGCTTGTTCATTCAACTGTTCCTGATGATTCATTTCTAAGATATGCTCATAAAAGTACGTCTGTAATCCTCGATAGTTTTTATCATCTATAAATGTTTTCAGCGATGTTAACATATTGACATAATCATGTTTAAATTTCCGCATATCTTGATTAATTTGCTCGATTGATGCAATATAGGACTCAAAATTCTTCAATTCTTCTTCTCTTTGCTTAATTTTATATCGTTGAAATGCTAAAAACAAAATGATAAATAAGCTAATGATTAATAAAATGAAAAAAATTAAAAACAAAAACAAATTACTTTTAACGTTTTCATAAAAATTACTTTGATCAATTGTCATGATATTTATATATATAAATATCACAGTGACAATACAAAGAAAGGTCAAAATATACGTTAGTGCATTATACACCATAAAGCGATTCAGAAAACCTTGGATAATTCTTTTATAAACAAAGGCAAAAATCGCTCCAAAGAACACTAAAAATATCGGATAAGTTAATGGTAAATTAATTCCAGACATTTCTTGATTAAAAAAACGCATCAATATCAAACTCGAAAGGTTATCACTAATGACTAATAGAATCAGAGACATAAATATATGGAAAATAGCTATTTTTCTCGATGTTAATTGGTAAACAAAAAATGATAATGCAATCATAAAGTAGAATATTACCAACGCCCCCATATACGGAAACAAGATAAGGGGTGGGATTATACCAACTATCAAAAGTAAAACTAATGATCTCTTTGACCATGATAAATTGAGTACATATGTATTGAATATTGTTAATACTATAAGTTGAAAAGCCAACATCACTAATTCAATTCCCCCTCACTATTTCCCTATATATAAATTATAGCTTATTTTTGGGGTTCTATCTCTCTAACTTCATTTACTTTCCTGGCATTTAAATATTTTCATCCATTATTTATATTTAAATAAAGAAAGAGCTTCTTAGGCTGCGTAGCCCTATGAAGCCTTTATGTTTTTTATATTCATTTTGATTTCATTGGCTATTCCTAACATTCAATGCGGCGTAATCCTTCTATCGATTAAATTGAATTAGTTGTTTGAAAGTTAAGGTGTCCGATTTTAAAACACCCTTTGGATAAATCCTCGCCGCTAATGCTGCAAACAAAGCGATAAACAATAGCATAACTGATAAAGTCACGGCGATTTCAATAGGCGAAATCGTGTGATAAACAATCCGTATCAGAACGCTCATTGGTGCTGTAAAAGGAATATATGAACTGATCATTGCAACTTTTCCTTCAGGATAATCCATTACAAATAGCATCTCAACGACTAGACTCGCCATTAATATAATTACGATTGGCATTGTGGCGCTGGAGAGATCATCTGGTCTGCTTACCATGGATCCGATAATCGCAAACAGTGTAGCGTAAATGAAATATCCAATGATAAAGAAGACGAATATATAAGCAGCCATTTCCCAAGTGATGGTATCCATAATCGTTTGAACGATTGAACCCTCGGGGGCTTTAAAAATTCCCAAGTTTGACCATACGAAAAATGAACCGATAAAACTAAATAATTGTGTCAGACTTGCCAACCCAATTCCTAGTATTTTTCCGTACATCATAGGGATTGGTGCCACTTTTGTAATCATTACTTCCATAACACGTGATGACTTTTCAGAAGCAATCGCGGTTGCAACGTTGTTTCCGTATGTTGAAATGGCTAAGAACATAATTGCAATTAACCCATATACAATTAGCATCGCATTTGGCTCTGTTTCATAGAGCGGCTGGATATGACTTAATACCGGTGTATTTAATGATTGTAAAACTGCTGGATCAATGGCCTCTGTTACTGCTAATGATACAAGCTTCGTTTGTTCAAGATAAGCCTCTAGCGTCAACAGTAGTTTTTGATTTACTTTCGGCATATAAACATCTAGCTGAATCTGATTTGGTTGTTCATCTAGTACAAATACTCCTGAAAGCTCTTCATTTTTTACAGCTTCTTTTAATGAATTGATATTATCAGGTTTGGCCAGTTCCCATTCACCGCCAAGATTCGTGAGCTCTTCAACAGATAAAGGTAGATTAGTTCCATTTACGATTTTATACGTGTCGGCAGGTTTATTTTTATCGAAATAACTGATGATTGCAGGTGACGCAAATAATAAGAAGCTTAATAACACTAAACCGATTGTAATGCTTAAAAATGACTTTGTTTTTATTGATTCTTTATATATTGTCTTAAAAACGATTCCAAAATTACGCACTTTTATCACTCCCCGTCCGTTCAATGAAAATCTCGTGAAGACTTGGGTCTTTAAGTGAAACGCCACTTATATTGAACTTTTCATCAATTTCTTGAATGAGTCGGTGAGCTTCTGTGTCCCTAGAAACACGTATTTTATAACGATTATTTTCTTTCGTGTAATTATAATGGTTTTTCTTAAAGTAATCACTCAAATTAGACATTGTTTCTACTTCTAAATAGCGATAACCATATGATTTTTTCACATTTGTTAATTCATCAAATACGACTAAATTCCCATCTTTCAAAATACAAATTTTATCGCAGAATGATTCAACTTGTTCCATTTGATGACTGCAGAAAATAATTGTTTTCTTTTTAGAGATTAATTCCCTAACAACATTTTTTAACATATCTGAGTTTACTGGATCCAACCCGCTAAATGGTTCATCTAAAATAATAAACTCGGGATCATGCAGGATCGCAGTGATTAGTTGCACCTTCTGTTGATTCCCTTTTGATAACTGCTCTGTTCGTTTCTTTGCAGCATGAGAGATATCAAGTTTTTCTAACCATATTAAAGCCTCTTTTTTGGCATTATTCTTCGTCATACCCTCAAGTGTTCCAAAATAAATAATTTGGTCTAACACATTCATTTTGGCGTACAGGCCACGTTCTTCTGGTAAGTAACCAATTTTTAAATTCTTTTTAGAAAATGGTTTTCCTTTCCATAAAATCTCACCACTGTCTATTGGAATTAAATCGAGCATCATTCGAATGGTCGTCGTTTTCCCGGCACCATTTCTCCCCAGCATTCCTAGAATTTGTCCTTCCTCTAAATTTAGGGTTAAATTGTTCACAGCCTGTTTATCACCGAAGCTTTTATTTAAATGTTTAATTTCAAAAGCCAATTTTTCCATCTCCAATCAATTAAAATGATTTAATGACAACAATAATCGCAATGCCAACTGCAACGCCTGCTAATAGTAATAAGGCTCTTTTCATGTTATTTTCCTCCCTTTACTGATTTCAATGACTCATATGCGTCTACAACGCCTATCCCTAAATGATTAGTACAGCCGTCGCACTTACTTTCTGGGATTAGATTGTAATAATTTTTTGTACAATTGCTTTACTGATGGATTCGATATAATTTGGTACTTTGAAATAAGAATTAATACGAAATATAGAGCGTTCAATTTCTTCCATAGATAAATCAAGTGTACGTTGAAGAAATTCAAGTGTTTGACCATTAGCCAATCCTTTTAATACACTTTTATCCCTATCAGTTAAGACAATTAGCGAAGCAATTGGTGCATTGCATTTAAAGGTTTCGAGTAAAATGATAAATTCGTCTAGAGTTGTATTTTTTAATATACCGATCCATCTTTCTTCGTTTTTTAAATGGTGATAGACCTCTCCAACTTTTGAGTCTACAAGCAAGACTCCATTTACACCT